>NZ_JBVVPY010000019.1:38239-145844 GCF_055811335.1 Mesorhizobium sp. WSM4847
CCCCCCCCCCGGGAGCGGGTTAATTTCCGCCGGCTTGCGCAATACGGCCTTCATCCCGGGCGCGGTTCCCCACTTCAGAGGCCCCCCTCTCCGACCGCTTCGCGGCCACCTCTCCCCCGCTTGCGGGGGCGAGGAACCAAGGTTTCAGAGGTCGCCGACAAGCTCCGTGTAGGTCCTCACCGTCCCGTCCTGCCCGCGAATCCGCCAGGTCTCCCCGTCCCGCGCCTCGACATAGCACGGCCCGAGCGGCACCTTGCCGCCGCCGTCCGGCAGGTCCAGCACGTAGACGGGGTTGCAGATGCCCGACAGGCGCGCCCGCAAGGCGCTGACCAGCGCCCGTCCCTCGGCAATCGTGGTGCGCCGATGCGCCATGCCGCGCGCGAGGTCGCCGTGGTGCAGGTAATAGGGTTTGACGCCGAGGCGGTACATTAGCTCGCGGCACAGCTCCTCCAGCACCTCGACCGTGTCGTTGACGCCTTTCAGCAGGACGCTCTGGTTGAGCAGCACGAAGCCGCCCTGCCGCAACGCGCGGCAGGCTTCTTCGGTGGCCGGCGTGATCTCCCGCGCGTGGTTGAAATGGGTGACGACTGTGACCATCAGCCGGCCCTGCAGCGAGCGAACCATTCCTGACGTGACGCGCGAGGGCAGCGCTACGGGCACGCGCGTGTGGATGCGCAAGAGCCGCACATGCGCAACCGCCTCGATGCGGGCGCGGATTTCTGCCAGCGCCCTGTCCGGCAGCGACAGCGGATCGCCGCCGGTCAGGATCACCTCGCGGATTTCGGGGTGGGCCTCGATATAGGCGAAGGCCGGCTCCAGCGCCTCGCGCGAAAAACCCCGGCCGATCGAGGTCAGCGACTCCTTGCGAAAGCAGAACCGGCAATAGACCGCGCACTGGTAGGTCGCAAACAGCAGAACCCGGTCGGCATGGCGATGCGTCAATCGCGGCACCGGGCTGAAGGCGTGGTCGGCGATCGGATCGTCGAGCTCGCCCTCCTGCTCAGCCAGCTCGTCGGGCGACGGGATGACCTGCGCCCGTATCGGATCGGCGGGGTCGCTCCAGTCGATCAGGTCGAGATAGGCTTTTGGGATGCGAACCTTGTGGCGCGTGGCCGCGGCTTGAGCCGCCGCGCGCTCGGCTGGCGAAAGCGGCAGGGAGTCGAGATCGCGCACCTGCCGCACGCCGGCGCGAACATCGCCCTGCCACGTGCTGTCGTAGGCGGGCTCGTCGTCGGCCGCCATGACGGCGTCGGGGGTATCGAGGTGTGAGGTCATCGCAGGCTCCTTGAATTCGGGCTGGATACAGCATTGGAGCCGGGGTGCGAACCCTTGCCGGATGCACTCGCGAACGCGCACGGCGCCGAAGCTGCCAATCTCCCCCCTCGTGGGGGAGATGCCCGGCAGGGCAGAGGGGGGCGCGAAGGATCGCCAACCTTGTTCGTTCTGAACGCGCAAAGGACGTTCTAAGCGAATGCGCGTGAGAGCGGATCGGTGAGAGAAGTCGGCGGGACAGCGCCCCCCTCTGTCCTGCCGGACATCTCCCCCCACAAGGGGGGAGATTGGCAGCTTCAGCGCCCGCCTGGTTTCTCAGCACGCCCGTCCGGCTTCATGATGATCTCGCGATGCGGATAGGGGATGTCTATGCCGTTTTCCCTAAAAGTGTCCCACAGCGCCAGCAGCACCCTGCCGCGCACGTTGGTCAGGCCTTGCTGAGGGTCGTGGATCCAGAAGCGCAGCACGAAATTGAGCGAGGATTCGCCGAAGTCGGTGAGCCAGCAGACCGGCCGCCGGTCCGCTTCGACACGGCCGACGCTCATGGCGGCCTTGATGGCCAGTTCACTGACCTTATGCGGGTCGGCGTCGTAAGAGACCCCGAAATTCACGTCGAGCCGCACGAGGTTGTCGCTGAACGACCAGTTGATGACCCTTTGGGTGATGAAGTCTTCGTTCGGGATCAGGTACTCGCGGCCGTCGCGCGTCACCACCGAGACAAACCGCGCCCGCAATTCGCGCACCCAGCCGAAAGTGCCTTCGAGCGAAATGGTGTCGCCCGGCTTGATCGACTTGTCGAGCAGGATGATCATGCCGGAGACGAAATTCGAAACCACCTTCTGCAGCCCGAAAGCCAGGCCGACGCCGACGGCACCGGAAAATATCGTCAGGGCCGTCAGGTCGAGACCGACGGAAGACAGGGCGATGGCACCCGCCACCAGCACAAGGCCGACCTTTGCGACCTTGCCGACGAGGACGCGGATCGAGGGCGTCAGCTCTTCGGAGATGCGGACGCGCTCGTCAATATACTTGCCGACGACCACCGCAAGCCAAACCGTGGCGATCAGCAGCAGCGCCGCTTTCAGCACCATGAGCGCCGAAAGGCGCACCGCGCCCAAAGGTATTGCGAGGCCTTCCAGGAAAGTCGCGGCGTCGTCATCGATGCCCAGGATGACGAGGGCCGCATAGATCCAGGTCAGCCAGGCGAGAGCCCGCGCGACAAAGCGATTGCGGACGATGCGCGACAGCACCGACGCAAACAGCCACGCAAGCGATAGCGAGAGCGCGATATAGATGAAATGGGTCCGGCTTGGCCAGGTGACGGCGCGCATGAGAACGAGCGCTGCAAGCAGGAAGACCGTGAACAGTATCCAGTCGGTGCGCCGCAACAGGGCAACGACGACCCTCAACAGTCCGGGATGCCCCTTGATCTGGCGTGCCCGGTTCTCCACGAGCGGTTCGATGCGCTGCGCCGCGAGCTTCGCGACCAGGAAGAGCGTGACGATGATGGCCGCCTGATAGAAAAACCACGGCGTGACGGCGTAGTCGAACCATCGGCTGGCCCAGGCCAGCGATTCATCGATGGCGTTGCGAAAATCCATTACCACACGACCGTTATGGACTGGCGAACAGCACAATGTCGCCGGCCTGGTGAAGGGTCAAGCCGGCACTCTGCGCTTCAGCCCCGCGCCCCCGGCGCCTCCTGGCCGGTCCGCTCAACATGTCAGGGTTAGCCACCGCCATGACGCACGCGGCCAGTCAGCGGCCGCCAGAAACATCAACTGATTGGAAACAACCGCTGGAAAATCGCCAACGCGCAACATTGAATCACTGTTACATTAGCTTGCTCTTAAATTAGATTTAGCGTATGTATGCAGGTGGCCGGTGATCTACCCCCCAACCGGTTAGGCTCGGCGCCAGTCCCGCCCCCCTCAGGCCAACGACGCCGGGCCGCTCGGGGTTTATTTCTTCTTTAAGTATCCCCTACTGTTCCTGTCGCGCAGTTGAAAAGTCGACCGATCGTAGGCCGCTTCGATATCGATCAAGGGGCCTTCACCGGCGGTGAACACATCGACGACGTCCGCGATCCCCTCAGGTGTCGGCCTTCCCGTCGCCAGCCATGGTCGCTAATCTCGGCTCACGGAAAGGCTGGAGAAGCGGAATGGCGAACGACTTGTCGCCAAGGCTTTTGGCGATCGTCGATGCGCTGCCTTTGCGGCAGGGCATGCGGGTGCTGGAGATCGGCTGCGGACCGGGTGCTGCGGCGCGCGAGATCGCGCGCCGGATTGGCGACGGCCACGTGCTGGCGATCGACCGCTCGGCCAAGGCCATCACGCAGGCCAGGGCCGCCTCGCGCGCCGAGATTGCAGCGGGCCGGCTGAGCCTGCGTCAGGTCGCCATCGAGGATTTCCAGTTGGAGGCGGACGAAAAGCACTTCGACATTGCAGTTGCGGTGCGCGTCGGCGCGCTGGACGGGCGTCATCCCGAAGCAGGAAAAATCGCCCTGCAACGGCTCAAGGCCGCGTTGACGGCGCAAGGCCGGCTGTTCATCGACGGCGGCGATCCGCTGCGCGAAATTGTGATACACGGCTGAGCAGCCCGTGCTTCCTTCCGGAATCGAGCGTTTGGGTCATGGTGAGCGGCAACGCCGCTCTGCGCCTCAGCTCCGCAACCCAGGCGCCTCCTGCCCGGTTCGCTCGACATACTCCGTATAGCCGCCGCCGTAGGTATGAATCCCCTCGGGCGTCAGTTCCAGAACCCGGTTCGACAGCGCCGCCAGAAAATGCCGATCGTGCGAGACGAACAGCATGGTGCCTTCATATTGCGAGAGCGCCGTGATCAGCATTTCCTTGGTGGCGATGTCGAGGTGGTTGGTCGGCTCGTCCAGCACCAGCAGGTTGGGCGGGTCGAACAGCATCAGCGCCATCACCAGCCGCGCCTTCTCGCCGCCCGACAGCACCCGGCATTTCTTCTCGATCTCGTCGCCGGAAAAGCCGAAGCAGCCAGCAAGCGCCCTGAGCGGCGCCTGGCCTGCCTGCGGAAAGGCGCCCTCCAGCGTCTGGAACACGGTGCGTTCGCCCTCCAGCACTTCCATGGCGTGCTGGGCGAAATATCCCATCCTGACGCTGGGCCCGCGCGCCACCGTGCCATTGTCCGGCTCGGAAGCGCCGGCGACCAGCTTCAGCAGCGTCGACTTGCCGGCGCCGTTGATGCCCATCACGCACCAGCGCTCGCGGCGGCGCACCTGGAAATCCAGCCCCTGATAGATCGGGCGGCTGCCATAGCCCTTGTGGACGTTCTTCAGCGTCACCACGTCCTCGCCGCAGCGCGGCGCCGGCTGGAAATCGAACGACACTTTCTGGCGTCGTTTTGGCGGCTCGACGCGGTCGATCTTCTCCAGCTTCTTCACCCGGCTCTGCACCTGGGCGGCGTGCGAGGCGCGCGCCTTGAAGCGCTCGATGAAGGCGATCTCCTTGGCCAGCATCGCCTGCTGGCGTTCGAACTGCGCCAGCTGCTGCCGGTCGGCGATCGCCCGCTGCTGCTGGTAGAATTCATAGTTGCCGGAGTAAGCGGTCAGCGAGCCGCCATCGATCTCGACCACCTTGTCGACGATGCGGTTCATGAACTCGCGGTCGTGCGAGGTCATCAGCAGGGCGCCGTCATAATTCTTCAGGAACTGTTCCAGCCAGATCAGGCTTTCCAGGTCGAGATGGTTGCTCGGCTCGTCGAGCAGCATGGCGTCGGGCCGCATCAGCAGGATCCTGGCCAGCGCCACGCGCATCTTCCAGCCGCCGGAAAGTTTTCCGACGTCGCCGTCCATCATCTCCTGGCTGAAGCCGAGGCCGTCCAGCACCTCGCGGGCGCGGCCATCCAGCGCATAGCCGTCGAGCTCCTCGAAACGCGCCTGCAGGTCGCCGTAGCGGGCGATGATGGCGTCCATCTCGTCGGCGCGATCGGGATCGCCCATGGCCGCTTCGAGCGCGCCCATCTCGGCCGCCACTTCGCTCACCGGCCCGGCGCCGTCCATCACTTCGGCAACCGCGCTGCGGCCCGCCATGTCGCCGACATCCTGGCTGAAATAGCCGATGGTGACGCCGCGATCGACCGAGACCTGGCCCTCGTCGGGCTGCTCCTCGCCGTTGATCATGCGAAACAGCGTCGTCTTGCCGGCGCCGTTCGGGCCGACCAGGCCGACCTTCTCGCCCTTCTGCAAGGAGGCGGAGGCCTCGATGAAGACGATCTGCCGGCCGTTCTGCTTGCTGATGCTTTCCAGTCGAATCATGCTTTTCACGCGCGCCCAAGGGAGTTTCCCCGCGCCAATACGCGATAGGCGGCGCCTGCGGAAGCCCGCAAATCAATCGGAATACGACGCCACATTCGAAGTTCGAACTGAATTGGCGGAACCTCAGATAGGGCCGGCAGTTTAGAAAGATGACCTCAAACAGCGAAGGAGGACGAGATGAAGACCCTAACCGCTATTTTGCTCGCCACCTCAATGATCGGGCTGACGGCCGGCACGGCAAGCGCTACCTGCCACGACACGACCGCATCGATCGAAGCTCAATCAGGCGTCGCAAAAGACGCAACGCGCGCGCCCCTCGAAACCGACGCGAATACCGGTAACAGGGTAAAGGGCGGCCCGGCCAACAAG
Source organism: Mesorhizobium sp. WSM4847 (assembly GCF_055811335.1). Classification (NCBI taxonomy): domain Bacteria; kingdom Pseudomonadati; phylum Pseudomonadota; class Alphaproteobacteria; order Hyphomicrobiales; family Phyllobacteriaceae; genus Mesorhizobium; species Mesorhizobium sp. WSM4847. The sequence goes on from NZ_JBVVPY010000019.1 coordinate 44,163, forward strand.
ACCGGCAACACCATGCCGCTTGCCAACCAGGAAGCCGGCGGCGATAAAAACCTTGCCACCTCGCAGCAGGATGTCGAGGCGCAGCAGGAGGGCGAGAAGACAGCAGCGGCCAAGGCCGACCCCTGCAAGCCGGACTGACGCGAATTGAAAAGCCGTTTGCAGACGGCGCGCCGCAGCACAAGGCGAAGCTGGATGGTCACCCGATCCCGCCGGTCACCACGTAGGCGCCGGCGGCGCGTCCGTCCTCAAGACGCACGACGGCGGTGACGATCGAGCCATACACGCCGCGCCAGACAATGTGAATTCTCTCATGCTCTTTGGCCGGTAAGACTGCACGCCCGGTGAAGCGCGCGCCGGTCCGTTGCATGCGAATGGGCTCGCCGTTGACATGGACTTTCACGCTGGTCTCGATTCCCGTTCCGGCCACATCTAGCGTGACTGTTATCTCGTCCTGATCACCGGCATGGCGCGTCTCGGCGGCAAGCGCCACGGTCAGCGGCGGCGTCTCGCCGGGCATGCTCGCGTTGTGTCGGGCGAAAAAAACATCGTCGGGAAGTTCCGGCGTGCGCGGCGGGCGGCTGCGGCGCTGGCCAAAACGCTCGAAGTCGCCGGCCAGCCGCAGCAGCCGGGTGTCGTCATAGGCCTTGCCGGCGAAGGTTAGGCCGACCGGCATGCCGATATCGGCCATCGCGCCCATCGGCACGGTGACGGTCGGAATGCCGAGATGGCGCGGCACCAGATTGCCATTGGCGACCCAGGTGCCGTTGCGCCAGGCCAGTGCTGCGGAGGCCTCGTTGACATCCGCATCGGCCGGCCCGACATCGGCGACGGCGGGAAACACCACCGCGTCGAGCCGTTGCGCGGCGAGCCAATCCTCGAAATCGATGCGCCGCGTCGCCTCCAGGCCTTTCAGGCCGGCCTCCAGCTCGGGAATGGCCAGGAATGGCGTGACGCCGCGCTTGGCCCGCTCGACATATTCCGCCACATCAAAACTGTCCTCATAACGGTCCGGCAGCGTGCCCGGCGGCTGCGGAAAGATCTTTGGGCCGTCGACCGACGCGAGATCGGCGATGGCAGGGTCGGCATTGGCGCGCAGGAAATCGTCCCAGGCGAAGACGCACAGGTCCCAGATCTCGCGCTCGGCGAATCCTTTGGGAATCAGCCCGCGATCGACCATGTTTTTTGCTCCCGGCCGGTCGCGCTCGTAGTTGGAGACGACGGGAAAATCGACCTCGACCACATCTGCGCCGAGCCGCCGCAGATCGGCCGCCGCCTGCTGCCACAGTTCCAGCACCGAGGCGCGGGTCTGGATCGCAACGTCCGTATCGCGGCCGATATACATGCGGGGCACGCCGAGCCGCATGCCTCGGAGCGCTCCCTCCAGCTCAAGGCCGGTGTAGCTTGGCGGCCGTACATCCGAGCTCTTCGGCAGCGCCACCCAGGGCTGCGCACGCCAGAAATCGCCCCTTGTGTTCGGATCGTCGGCGACGATCACGTCGAGCAGTTCGAGCATGTCGGGCACGCTACGCGTATGCGGCACCACCACGTCCATCGTCGGCACCAGCGGCCAGTTGCCGCGCACGGAAATGACGCCGCGCGACGGCGTGTAGGCGACCAGCGCGTTGTTCGACGCCGGCGCGCGGCCCGACGACCATGTCTCCTCGCCAAGCCCGAAGGCGGCGAAGCTGGCGGCGGTCGCGGTGCCGGAACCATTCGACGAGCCCGACGCGAAGGCGGCGGTCAGGTAATCGGCATTGTAGGGGCTTTCCGCCCGGCCGTAGACGCCGCGCTGCATGCCGCCATTGGCCATAGGCGGCATATTGGTCAGTCCGATCAGCACCGCGCCGCCGGCCCGCAGCCGCCCGATGGTGAAGGCGTCCTCGTTGGCGATGAGATGCTCGAAGGCCGGCGAGCCGGCGGCGACTGTCATGCCTGATACCTTGTAGCTGTCCTTGGCGGTATAGGGGATGCCGTCCAGCGGCCCGAGCGCAGCACCATTCCTGCGGCGCCAGTCGGACGCGGCCGCCTCCTCGAACATTTTGGGATTGAGCAAGGGAACGGCATTGAGGGCGATGCCATGGCGGTCGTAATGCGCAATCCTGCGCAGGCAGGCCCCGACCAGCTCGACGCTGGTGACAGTGCCGGCCTCCAGCGCCTGCCGCAGCTCTGCGATCGACGCTTCGACGATGTGGAGATCGGTCACTTTGGGAAAGCCAAACGTCTGTTATCCGCAACAAGGTCAAATATGATCTTCGCCTACAATGTCTTGGTGTCCAACAGACCTTCCTCCTTCATCATATCCAGATAAATCTGGACACCGGGATGGCCATGGGAAGAAGCCTTGAGCAACCATTTAGCGGCTTCCTTGTAGTCCGGTTGTCCATCGATACCGCGATAATACAGCATCCCAAGACTGGCTTCGGCATCGACATTTCCCGTTTTCGCGGCAGCCAGCCACCAGAACTCAGCAGATTTGTGGTCTCTGGCGATGCCTTCACCATTGGCATAGGCGTATGCCACGAGGAGCTGGGCCTGGATATCTCCCTGCTTAGCGGCCTTGAGCCACCACGAAACCGCGTCCGCCTTGCTTTTGCTAACACCAGCGCCTTTCGAATAGGCGACCCCCAGGTTCAGTTGCGAACTGACGTCTCCCTGATTGGCCGCCTTGAGCCACCAAGACGCTGCGTCCGCATCGCTTTGGGTAACACCGTTGCCGATTGAGTATGCATAGCCAAGCGCGGCTTGTGCCTGGGCGTTGGCGTGTTCGGACGCTTTACGCCACCAGACGGCAGCCTGAGCATGATCATGTTGAACCCCCCAACCCTGTGAATAGGCTTGGCCAACAGCGAATTGAGCGTTGGGATATCCCTGATCGGCCGCCTTACTGAACCAGGAAAATGCCTTTGCGTCATCCTTGCCCACGCCTTTTCCCAACGCATATGCAGTTCCAACGGCATATTGCGCATCGGCGAGGCCACTGGCCGCGGCTTTCATCCACCATTCGAACGCCCTGCGGTCATCCTTCGCCACCGCCCGGCCTTCTGAATAGAGAACGCCAAGGAAGTGTTGACCATTTGCGTGCCCATTGTCCGCAGCCTTCCGCGCCCACATTAAGGCCAACTGATCGTCTTTTCCGATACCTCTGCCATCATAATAAGCTTGGCTGAGGCCGGACGCACCATCTAGGTTTCCTGCCTCTGCGGTCTTGCGCCAAAAGTTCACTGCCAGCGCGTCATTCCGAGCAACGCCTTGGCCTAACCAATACATCAAACCAATATTGTTCTGCGCATCGGGGTTGCCGGCGTCGGCCACTATCTTCCAGTGGCGGAATGCCTCGGCGTAGTCCTTGTCGAGGAATGCCGCTTGCGCCTTCTGGATGGCCGACCACTGAACGTAATAATTGCGAGCTGGCCAAAACAGCACGACAGCAGCCAACACAAGCAAGACGATGGGAAAGATTCTTCGGCGATGTGGCACGGGCAAAATGGACACAGTTGTGTTCGCCTCAAGCAGCCAGTCTTCACTGCTCACGTTCGCCAATCCATTTGTCGATAGCGGTAATCATTAGCGCACGCCGCCTCTTTCCGAAATATTCGCACCTTGAAAATCTAATCAATCTGGCGCTCCGGCGAAAAGCACCACCCCGTCTCCGCCGCCTGCCGGCCAGTCCCGGATGGTGCGGTCGTAGCCGCCGGTCAGCACTGTTCCGTCAGCGGCGAACGCCACGGCGTAGATCGGTCCGGACCGGCTGTCGAACAGCGCGGTCTCGCTGCCGGTTTCCATGTCCCACAGCCGTGCCGTGCCGTCGAGCGAACCGGACAGCAGCCGCTTGCCGTCGGTCGACAGCGCCAGCGCATAGACCGTGGCCGAATGGCCCTCGAGGCGGCGGACTTCGCGGCCGCTGTCGAGATCCCAGAGCTTGATCGTATAATCGCCGCTGCCGGTGATCAGATGGCGCCCGTCGGCCGTGAACACCACGCCATAGGGGCCGCGCTCATGCCCGTGCCAGCTGCGCAGCTGATTGCCGGTGCCGATGTCCCATAGTTTTAGTGTGCCCTCGATACTGCCGCTGATCGCGCGTGTGCCGTCGGGCGAGACGGCGACCCCGCTGATCGACCAGTCGTGCCCCGGCATCACATGCAGCACCGAGCCTTTCTCGATATCCCAGACGATAACCCTGCCGGTGTCGTGTCCGCTGACGGCACGTTTGCCGTCCGGGCCGATCGCGAGCTTGTTGACGCCGCCGTTCTGGCCTGACGAGAAGACGTGCAGCACCGCGCCATCGGCGAGCTGGCGCAGCACGATCTCGCCATCGTCGCCCGCCGTCAGCGCCCGCGCCCCATCGGGCAGGAAAAGCGCGGTACGCGCCATGTCCTTGTGGATGCCGAGGGTGCGGATCAGGCGCTTGCCATCGATATCCCAGAGCTTGATCGTGCGGTCGGTACTGGCGCTCATGATCGAGTGACCGTCGGACGCCACCGCCAGCCAGACGACGGGCTCGCGGTGGCCATCGGGCTGCGTCGGCTGCGGCGGCGGAGCCTGAGGCAGCGGCGCGACGGTCTGCGGTGGCGCAGCCGGGGCTGGAGCAGGCTCCGGCGGTGAGACAGGTGGGGCAAGCGCGACCTCGGATGGCGAGGCAGGAGCCGCTTCCGGTTCCGGGGCCGGTGCGCTGGTGACCTCTTGGCTTTCCGGCGCGCTCGGCACGGTTTGCTCGGCGATCAGGCTTTTGCCGGCGTCCTGTGGCTGCCGCGACCAGGGGCCGAGTTGGTCGGCCACCAGAGCGAGCACGGCGAGGAACGGAACGACGGCAAAGAGCCGCCGCAGGCGTGGTCGTCCGCCGGGTTGCAGTTCGGCGCCCCTGCCGAACAGAGGCGTCTTCGGAGCGAGCGTCGATCGGCCCGGCAACAGGCCGGCCCAGAACAGCAGGGCGGCAAGAGCTGAGAAAACACCCGCGGCGCCGAAAAAAGCCAGGCGCGCGGACGCGAAAGCGTCGCCGGCGCCCTCGCCGCCCAGCGCGAAATACACGCGTGTGAAGCAGAGCATGCCGATCGCCAGCAGCAGCATTGCCAGCAGCCTGTCGACAAACCTGTTCATCGGGCTCCCCTCGCGCCGCTGTTCGCTTCGTCCGCAATGATGCAGGTCGGCGCCGGGTTTGTCGATGCCCGGTCAATTCCGAAGAGCGAAACAGCGAGCGCAAAACACGCGCCTGCGCCAAAGCGCTCGATATGGCCTGGCGACACTCTTGGTCGCCGCAATGTTGCCCGGTCGCGCGCTAGAATCGCTCGGCAGGGCTCAAGACCGATCGAGGCCAATGATGGATGGGTGGAAATTACCGTGGGAAGGCGGCTGCCTGTGCGGTGGGATACGCTTTCGCATAAGTGCGCCGCCCTTGCTGACCATGGCCTGTCATTGCACCGGCTGTCAGAAGCTGAGCGCGAGCGCTTATTCCCTGACTATGGCGGTGCCAAGCAGCGGCTTCACCGTTACGCAAGGCGAGCCGGTGGTCGGCGGCATGCATGGCCCGCACCGGCAACTCTACTGCCCGCACTGCAAGAACTGGATGTTCACGCATCCGCACGGCCTGGACTTCTTCGTCAACGTTCGCGCTACCATGCTGGATGAGCATCATTGGTATGTGCCCTTCGTCGAGGTCTTCACGTCGGAAAGGCTGCCCTGGGCAACGACCGCCGCCAGCCACAGCTTCGCCACCCAACCCGACCTTGAGGGGTATACGCCATTGATCGAGGCCTTCGCCCGCGAAGGCGCGCGACCGGGCTGACCGGTTGCGCATGAAGGATTAAGATTGGCGAAACCGCCAATGACGGCCAATCTCCGCTCTCACCGCAACTCCACCCACACCGGGGCGTGGTCGCTGGCGCCGGGCTCGCCGCGGACGTCGCGGTCGATGCCTGCCCCGGCCAGCCGGCGCGTCAGTTTCTTGGACAGCAATATATGATCCAGCCGCAGGCCGGCGTTGCGCGGCCAGCGGTTGCGGCGATAATCCCAGAATGTGTAGAGCGTCTCCTTCGGGTGTCTTTTGCGCAGCGCATCGGTCCAGCCCTGGTCGAGCAGCGCTGCGAAAGCGGCGCGGCTTTCCGGCTGCACCAGCGCATTGTCGTCATAGGAGCGGGTCGGATAGATGTCGCGCGGCTCGGGCACGATGTTGTAGTCGCCGGCCAGCACCACCGGCAGGCCGGTGTCGAACAGTTCTTCCGCATGCGTGTTCAGGCGCTCGTGCCACGCCAGCTTGTAGGTGAATTTCGGGCCGGGTTGAGGGTTGCCGTTCGGCGCATAGAGGCAGGCGACGACGATGCCGCTGACCGCCGCCTCGATGTAGCGGGCCTGGTTGTCGCTGTCGTCGCCAGGCAGCGCCTCGCGGGTCAGAACGGGTTCTGAACCCCGCGCCAGTATGGCAACGCCGTTCCAGGTCGGCTGTCCCACCCAAACCGCGCCATAGCCGGCCGCGGCGAGTGCTGTGCGCGGAAACTGCGTCTGCCTTGCCTTCAGTTCCTGCAGACAGACGATGTCGGGCTTGGCGACAGTCAGCCAGGCGAGCAGGTTCTGCAGCCGGCCGTTGATGTTGTTGACGTTGAAGGTGGCGATCTTCATCGGCCTGCTTCAGCGCACGATGCGTTCGGTCCACGCCTTCACCGCATCGGCGAGAGTCTTCAGATGATCGGCAGTGGAGAAGCCGGAGATGCTCTTGCGCGGTTTAAGATCGTGGTCGCCGTCTTCCAGCCACCGCATTTCGATGGTGTCGGAAAGATCGTAGGTCGCGACCTCGTCCCTGGTGCCGAACTCGTCGCGTGTGCCCTGAAAAATCAATGTCGGCGTCTTGAGACCGGCGAGGTGTTTTGTCCGAAGCTGCGTCGGTTTCCCCGGCGGATGGAAGGGATAACCGAGGCAAAGCAGCCCTGAAATCTCGTCCTTCGAAAACATCTCGTCGGCGATCATCGAAGCGACGCGGCCGCCCATCGACTTGCCGCCGATGATGAGCGGCCCGTTCACGCCCTTCGCCCTGAGGTCGGCGATCGCCTTGATGTATTCCGGGTTCACCGTCTCGGCGCGCGGCGGTGGCTTGCGATGGCCGTAGCGGCGGGCCGCCATGTAGTGGAACTCGAAGCGCGCAATGCGAAACCCGGCTTCGGCCAGCGCTTTTGCCGTGGCGGTCATCGAGGCAGAATCCATCGGCGCGCCGGCGCCATGGGCGAGCAGGATGGTGATGGCGGCGGTGTCTGGGCCGTCGAAGAGGAAGGTGGTCATGGGAACTCCAACGTAGACGACCCCTTCTCCCCTTGTGGGAGAAGGTGGCCGAGCGAAGCTCGGTCGGATGAGGGGTGTTCCAGGGAACGCCAACGCCTCATTTCTTCCAGCACCCCTCATCCGTCTCGGCGCTAAAGCGCCGATCCACCTTCTCCCACAAGGGGAGAAGGGAGCGCCATCGCCTCACCCCGCCGATTTGTGCGCCAGCTGCAGATCGACAAACTGAATACCCTTGGCCGCCATCCGCGCCCATTCGGAGCCGGCGTCGAGCTCGAGATAGCGCGACCAGTTCCGCCGCGCCTCGGCGAGGTTGCCGGCGTCGAACTCCAGCCTTGCCAGGTTGAACACCGCGTCGGCATAGTTTTGGTCGAGCGCTATCGCCTTCTGCAGGTGCCGCCGCGCCGAGGCCTCGCGACCCTCATCGCTCATCAGCCCGGCCAAATTGAACCAGGCCTCGACAAAGCCGGGGTCACACTTGATGGCGCGGGCATAGTCGTGCGCCGCCTCGGCCGCGCGTCCGGCGGCGCGCAGGCAGTTGGCGCGGTTGAAGGCGGCGATCGCATCGCCCGAATCGATGGCCAGGCAGCGCTGGTAGAGTGCTGCCGCCTGCTCGTGGTCTTCAGCCTCTTCCGCGGCTTCGGCGTCGGCGAACAGTTCTTCCAGCGTGTCGTCATCCGGCGACCCCAAATCGAACAGCAGCTGGCCGTCGAGTTCGCTCTGGCCGCCCTCGAGGTAGATCTGATCGGCACGCCCATGCTGCGAGCCGACATTCAGCGACTTGGCGGTCAGCGAGGCGATCGGACCGCAGCGGTGCACCGAGCGCGCGATCGCCCCCCACGAGGCGCCGCCGGCAATCAGCCCGGCATATTTGCGGGCCAGGATCAGGTCGCGAAACGAATAGGGTTCGCCATCATGCTCGAAGGCATCGAAAAGCGACAACAGGTCGAGGTTGGCGGCGGCAAGCCGCGACTGGTCAATGAGCGACTGCCTGGGCAGCGCCGAAGCCTCCGGCGCCTTGATCAGCCCGAGCAGGCGCAAAAAACCGTTTTCGCTGATCAGCTTGCGCCCGGCCGCACGCTCGGCGGCGACGCGGCGCTCGATCTCGGCATCCCCGGCCTTGGCCAGAAGCGTGCGGCCGAACACGACATGGCTGGTGCGCCTGTTGACGCCGCGTCGCAACTGGCCCTGCCGGCGCTCGACTTCACGCGCCGCCAGCCTCAGCGGGAACGCCGCCAGCGCGCCGATCGCGCCGAAGACGCTGCCGGAAATCATACCGGTGGGCGCTGTCACCCTTTGCTCTTGCCGACGGCCTTGAGCAGATTGGCCTTGAGCGGATTTTCCTTGGCCGCGCCGGCGCCGCCCCTGGCGGATTTCGTTGCCGGTTTCGCCGCTTCATCGGCCTTGCTCTTGCTCTTGGCCGGCGGCTTGGCCGACTGCGACAGGCTGGCCTTCAGCGCATCCATCAGATTGATCACATTGCCGCGCTCGGGCGCTGCCGCGATGATCGGCTTGTGACCCTTGAGCTTCTCGCGGATCATCGCCATCAGCGCGATCTCATAGCGATCCTCGTAGTTCTTCGGATCGAAGGTGGTTTCCTTCTGCTTGATCAGCGCTTCGGCAAGCTGCAGCATTTCGGGGTCGGGCTTGCCGGCCGGGATGTTGCCGAAATATTCAGCCGTGCCGCGCACTTCGTTCGGGTTCCTCAAGGTGCAGACGAACATGCCGTTCTCGCGCGCGCCGATCGTCACCACGCGCTCGCGGCTGGACAGCACCAGCCGCGCGATCGCCAGCTTGCCGGACTTGCGCATCGCTTCGCGCAGCACGGCGAAGGTTTCCTCCGCCATCGCGCCATCCGGCGCCAGGTAGTAGGGGGCGTCCTGATAGATGACGTCGACCGAATGCTCGTCGACAAAGGCTTCGATGTTCATCGTGTGGTTGGATTCGATGCGCACCGCCTCGAGGTCGGCATCTTCGATGATGATGTACTGCTTGTCCTCGTATTCGTAGCCCTTGACCAGATCCGAGCGCTCGACCAGCCCGAGCTCGGGATCGACCGGCTTCATGTTGATGCGGTTGTGGGTGTCCTTGTGCAGCTGGTTGAAACTGATGCGCTCGCTGGCACTCGTCGCCGGATACAGCCGGACCGGACAGCTGACGAGACTGAGCTTGAGGTAACCTTTCCAACTTGCCCTGGGCGCCATGAAACTCTCCTACGCGGCCGTGCACCGTCGAACTGTTCGCAGCGCTTCGTCCAAAGGACGAACGGCGCCGCGCAAAACCTACATCGCCCTCACAATACCGGCAAATCCCTAGCGAAATCTTCCATGTCGGCCCAGGGATCGCCGGAGGTGTTTAGAAGGCCCGGCAGCGAAGAATAATTCAAATCTTCCGGAGCGTCGATGGATTCCAGATCGGACCAGCTCACCGGCGTCGAGGCCGGCAGGTTTGTGCGGGCACGCAGCGAATAGGGTGCCGCCGAAGTGTGACCGCGCGCGTTGCGATGAAAGTCGATGAAGATGCGCCGCTTGCGGTTGTCCTTGCCCATGGTGGTGGTGAAGGTATCGGGCGCCGTGGCGGCCAATGCCGAGGAGATGGCGCTGGTCGCCTGGTGCAGCTTCTTCCAGTTCTGTTTTTGCGTCACCGGCACTGATATGTGGATGCCCTTGCCGCCCGAGGTTTTGGCAAACGGCACCAGCCCCATCGCCTCCAGTTCGGCGCGGATATGCACCGCCGCCTCGACCACCTCGCGCCAGCCAACCCCCTCACCGGGATCGAGGTCGAAGACGATCAGGTCGGGTTTGTCGAGCCGCGTGCGATGGGTGCCCCAGGTGTGGAACTCGACGACGCCGAACTGCGCCAGCGCCAGATAGCCCTTGGCATCCTCGACCGACAGGTAGGATTTGGTCTCGCCCTCGGAATTGGTCGCCTCGAAAGTCGCCACCGATTTCGGCATGCCGGTGAAGGCATGGCGCTGGAAGAAGCAGTCCTGCGGCTTGCCGGTCGGGCAGCGCACCAGTGACACCGGGCGGCCCAAAATATGCGGCAGCATGAAGTCGCCGACCAGCGCGTAATAAACGGCGATATCGAGCTTGGTCGGTCCGGTTCTGCCGAACAGCCGCCGCGTCGGGTTGGTCACCCAGATCGTGGCGAGGTCGGCCTCGGCGATCAACCGCTTGCGCTTGGCCGATACAGGCGTCGACAGGCCGACGTCGCGCAGTCCGCGGAACACGGCATGGCGCAGCGCATTGTCGGTGGTCCGGTTGGCATAGTGGATATGGGCCGAAAGCAGCGGCCGCACCCAGTTCATCTCGCGCATGATCTCGCGTGGAACGCCTTCGGGTGCAGACGCGCCGGCGCGCAGCGGCTCCAGCCGCGCCAGCAACGCGGTGGCGGTGGCGGCGTCGAAGCCGGTGCCGACCTTGCCGCGATAGTGCAGCTCGCCATCCTCGAATTCGCCGAGCCCGAGTGCGGCCAGCCCCTCGGCTGCAGCGGAGGTGGTGTAGCCGGCGATGACGAAATCGCCGGTCTTCAGCGCCTTGGTCTTGGTCCACGTCTTGGTGCGGCCGCTCTGGTAGATCGCCGTGGCGCGCTTGGAGACGATGCCTTCCAGCCCCATCTCGGAGGCCTGGTCGTAGAGCGCCTGGCCATCGCCTTCGACATGGTCCGAGAACTGGATGGCGGAGTTGGCGCCCAGGCCGGACAGCAATTGCGACAGCAGCGCCTTGCGCCGGCCGAGCGGCGCTTTTGTCAGGTCCCAGCCGTCGAGATACAACAGGTCGAAGGCATAGAAGTGGAGCTTGTTGCCGGCGCCTTGCGCCAATGCCTCCTGCAGCAGCGCGAAGCGGCTGATGCCCCTCGCGTCGAGCGCAACGACCTCGCCGTCGATGATTGCATCGCGGCAGGGCAGCCTGGCAAAGGCGAGCGGCAGGTCGCCATAGCGCCTGGTCCAGTCGAGGCCGGCGCGGGTGATCAATTTGACCGCGCCGTCGGCCAGATGCGCCATGGTGCGGTAGCCGTCGAATTTTATCTCGTGCAGCCAGATTTCGCGCGTTTTTTCGGCAGGGCTTTCGCCGCCCGGCGGCTTCGGAACCTGCGTGGCCAGCTGCGGCTCGATCCGGGAAGGCAGCGGCGCCTTGACCGCACCCGGCAGCGCACCGGGTTTCAATGCCACCGGTTTCGCAGGCCTTGCGGCAGGCTTTGCCACCAACTCCTCGATGCGACGGCCGGATTTGACGCTTTCCGGCCGGGCTTCCAGTATGTCGAGCCTGGCGTCGGCGGCGAGGTCGCGCTCCTTGAACAACAGCCAGTTCTTTTTGCCCTCATCCTCGCCGGGCTTCGGTTTCAGCCTGGTCAGCATCCAGCCGCCATTCAGTTTCTCGCCGGCGAGACGAAATTTGAACGAGCCGGTGCGCAAGCTCTTTTCGACATCGTCCATCGGCGCCCAGACGCCGGTGTCCCAGACGATCATCGGCCCGCCGCCATATTCGCCCTCGGGAATGACGCCTTCGAAGTCGATATATTCGAGCGGATGGTCCTCGGTCTCGACCGCCAGCCGCTTGTCGGCCGGATTGAGCGACGGGCCGCGAGGCACCGCCCAGCTCTTCAGCACGTCACCGACTTGCAGGCGAAGATCGTAATGGTCGGCGGTGGCATGGTGCTTGTGGACGACGAAGCGATTGCCTTCTGCGGCAACCGGCCCGCCGGCGGGCTCCGGCGTCTTGCTGAATTCGCGCTTGGCGCGATAGGCCTTGAGTTTGGAGGGAGCTGGCATGTCAAAGACCGAAGCGCGCGGCAGTCAGCAACCAGCGTCTCATTCCTTCGCGCCCCCCTCTGTCCTGCCGGACATCTCCCCCACGAGGGGGGAGATTGGATGTCACGAATGCTTTCGCCAATCTCCGACGTCGCAAAGAGGGCGCCAACAGTGACGCTGCCGATCTCCCCCCGTGTGGGGGAGATGTCCGGCAGGACAGAGGGGGGCGCTGTCCCGCCAGCATCAAAATTCCACCGCAGCGGCGCTCACGCAGCTCAATCGTCGGTGGCCGGCGTCAATTCGAGCTCGGCAGGCGACAGACCCTGCTGGAGCTGGCTCAGCCGGAATTCGTCGACCCAATAAGCCTCGCCGTCGACGAGGACACGCGCCTTGTAGGCGCCGGCGGAAAAGCTCTGTGCGGTGATGTAGACCTTGTGGCGGCCGAGCGCCCTGCGCACTGCAGCGCGCTTGGAATTCTGGCTGGTGACGGAACTGGCCATGGACTGCTCATACACACGCCGCCGCAGGAGAAGACGGCTGGCATAAGGATGGCCGAGACAGACGGTTGTGTCAATTTTTCAACTTGCCTACGGCAGCTTCGCCAGTTCGGCAGCGTGGCGGATGGCAAGCAAGGCGTCCCGGTTGGTCACCGGATAGCCTGCGATGAAGCGTTCGACCGAAAAGCCTGGAAATTCGGCTCTCAAGCGGGCCGCGGCGCGCGCCGCCTCGCCGGTCTCGCCCATGGCCGCATGCGAAAGTGCCAGGAACATCAGCACGTCCGGCGACTCCGGCGAACTCCTGCGGAGCGCCGCGACAGCTTCGCGATGCCTGCCGGCGGCAAACAGGATGCGGCCTTGCATGCCGAAATACCAGGGCGGGGCCAATGGATTAAGGCGCATGGCACGCTCGATGAGCGGGATCGCCTCGGCCGGATCACCGGCGACAAGCGCTTTGCTGCCGGCCAGCAGCGCCAGTATGCCGGCGTGGTTGGAGCCGTATTCGAGAGCGCGCCGGTGCGCGCGCTCCGCTCCTTCGAGATCGCCAAGGCATGCCCTGACATTGCCAAGGCATGCGTGAGCGCAGCTGTCCGTCGGGTCGAGACGCAAGGCGTTTTCGGCCGTGATCCACCCGTTCTCGATCGACGTCAGCACGTCGTCGCCAAAGCCGTTACAGGCCTCGATCGAATAGGCGTAGGCGAGTTCGGCCCAGCAGTTTGCGAAGGTAGGATCAAGCTCCAGCGCGCGGGAAAACAAGCGGATCGCCTCGGCATTGCTGGCGCGGCTGAACATGGTGTGCTGTTCGAGGGCAAGCAGATAAAAATCGTAGGCCCGCAAGCTGGCCAGCGGCTTGCGGCGAACCGCATTGCGGCCGACCGTGGCCAGCGTTCCATAACTGCCGGCGAACACATTGATGATGCTTTCGGTCAGGCTGTCCTGCAGCGCGAAAATGTCCTCGGCCGGGCGATCGTAGCGCTCCCTCCACAGGTCGACGCCGCTACGGGCATCGGCAAGCTCTATCGTCAAGCGAATCCTCTGGTCGTCCGCACGCAACTGGCCCGATACGAAATAGGTGGCGCCGAGCGCCTTGCCGTCCGCCGCGAAATCGGCCGGCTTGCTGCCCAGCGATTTCATCGTGTGGAAGGCGATGACAGGCAGGCCCGCGTATCGCGCCAGGTTGATGGTGATGTCTGACGACAGGCCGTCGGCAAAGCGGTTCCAGCGCTCTTCGGAATTCAGGCATTCGATCGGAAATATGGCGAGCACCGGCGGAGCGTCCGACGGGGGTGACTGCCCGCCCGGCCGAGCGCCGGAAGCGCCGGCAAAATACGCCGCGAGTCCGATCTTGGTGCGCACGCCAAGTTTTTCGTAGATGGCCGCAAGGTGGGTGCGAACAGTGGTCGGGGCAATGAAAAGTGCATTGCCGATTTCGCGATAGGTCATGCCGGTTGCGAATTTTTCCGCGACCGCGCGCTCGCGACCCGACAAGGCATCGAGCGTCTGCGCTTTCGAAGCGTCATTGACCGTCATGGTGGAACCCGTCCCAGGACAGAATACTACAAATGCAGGAGGCCGAATACTGCATCTGCCCGATCCCGTCGCAGGCGCACAAATTGCAAGGTCGTTTGCCGCAAAAAGCGGCAATCCGGGGGAGGTTTCCATGCGTCCTGTTTCGATAATGCTGGCATGCACGATCTTGAGTTTTTCCGCCGCCCAGTCGCCGTCGTTCGCAAGAGGATGCAGGCAGGTGCTGGAATCGGATGTGAAAATCACGAGCATGCGCCTCTATGCCGACATCCTGGCCAATGCCGCCCGCAACGGCTGGGACTACACGCCTGAATCGATCGTCAGCGGCTCAAAGCGGCATTTCGAGGAGATGAAGCTCCAGTTGAATGACGCCGGCTATGAGATCATGCCCGTCGGCGTCCGCCTGTATTGCAAGCGGTGGGACAAGCTCGCCGCCCGCTAGCAACCAGCGATCCGCCCTTTCCGGCGCAAGCTTTGCCGAGACATCGATATGTCGAAGGTGCAGGCCAACTGTCTGCTTCTGCTTGCCGCTGCCTTTTGGGGCTTCGGCAATGTTGCGCAGAAGACTGTGCTGGATCATCTCGATCCGCTCAGCGCCGTGGGCATGCGCTGCCTGATCGCGGGGCTCATGGCCGCGCCGCTGACGGGGCTCGAATGGGGAACGAAATCCGGGCCAGGCTACTGGATCAGCCTCGCCAAAGTCAGCGCTCTGTTCTCGATATCCATCATCATCCAGCAGGTCTCCTATCTCGACACGTCGGTTACCAATGCGAGTTTCCTGGTGAGCACCGCAACGGTGATGACACCGCTTGCGGCCTGGTTCCTGATTGGCGAGCGCCCGACTGCTGTCGGCGGGCTTGCGGCTGCCATGACATTGGCCGGTGTCCTGTTGCTGTCAGGAGGCTTGATCACCAGCTTCAGCCAGGGCGATCTCGCTGCGACACTTTCGGCCGCGTGCTACGCGCTGTGGATGGTGGAGCTTGGCCGCCACGTGCAGACCCACGGCGCGCCGGTCGCGGCGGCTGCCGCGCAATTTCTCGGCGCCGCCGTGATCACGCTGCCGCTCGGCACCCTTCTGGGTAATCTGTCGCTGGCCGCCATCAGCGATGCCGCCCCGGAACTCGCCGTGCTCGGCATCTTCTCGACCGGGGCCGCCTTCGGCATGCAGACGATCGCTCAACGCTTCACGTCGGCCAGCCATGCCGCGGTGATCGTCAGCGCAGAGAGCGTGTTCGGAGCGGTTGGCGCCGCCATATTTCTGGGCGAGCGGCTGTCGCCGACCGGAGCAGCCGGTGCTGCGGTCATATTTGGATCAATCACCTTGCTGTCGCTGACAACGGGCAAAATCAGCAAGCCGGCGGTGGCAGACTGAGAGATTGTGGGACCAGCCGCTGCGGCTCCATTCGATTTCAGCACAATATCAGCATCCGTTCAGGACGCGGATGCCTTGTCGCGGCGATGCTCCCGGGAGACAAACCCGATGAGCGACCATGACAATCGCCCTGACAGAAGACCTCCTCGCCAGGATCGATCGCAAGATCGAAGACGCTGGCCCGGCGCCTGGACTGCGCAATCTGGAGGATCGCGACTATGTCGGCATTCGCAAGCAACTGCTTGCGGGACGCCCGCGTGACGTCTGGGTTTTCGCCTACGGCTCCCTGCTGTGGAACCCTTGCTTCGAATTCGTCGAGGAGCGACCGGCAACCGTGCATGGCTGGCATCGGCGATTTTCGCTGTGGCTGACCCGCTGGCGCGGCACGCGCGAGCGGCCCGGGCTGATGCTTGCGCTCGACCGCGGCGGCAGCTGCCGCGGTGTCGTCTATCGTCTCCCCGACCTTGATATCAACGCGGCAATCGACCGGCTGCTGCGCCGGGAGATGAGCGCCAACCCGCCGACCAACATTCCGCGCTGGGTTTCGGTTCGAGGCGCGGGTGCGAATTTGCGGGCCATCGCCTTCGTCGCCGACCGGAGTGGCCCCGCCTATGCAGCAGACCTGCCCGAGCAGACCACGGTGGAAATCCTGTCGCTCGCCGCCGGCCACATCGGAAGTTGCGCCGACTATCTGCGCCGCACCGTCGTTCAGCTTGAAGCCCGCAACATCCGCGACGCCACGCTATGGCGGCTGCAGGGCAAGGTCGCCGCCTACCTCGGATCATTGCAATCCGGCACGCCCTTGCCGGCACCAACCGTGGAGATCGAACATGCATGCGAAGGCTGAAGGATCATTCCCCCCGTCGGTTCTGGCACGGGAAGCCGTGCACCGGATCCTGTCGACGGGCAACGTTGAATTCTGTGGCGGCGAAACGGCTCAGATGCTGCACTATCTCGACCGGCTGATGCCGAGTGAGACAGCCATGATTCCTGCCGAAACGATTCCTGCAGAAACGATGCCGCGCCTATGGCAGCGCCTTTCCCGCTTCTTTCGGGCTTGACCTTTACCGGCTTATGCGGCTCCGATGATCCTTGCTCAATCAGGCGCAGCGGTGGTGCAGGAGCTTGGCACACCAGGTCGGCAGCTCGGTTCTCGATCTCGACCGCGGCACATTGCGGCGTGACGGCGAGATCGTGCCGGTGCGGCCAAAGACCTTCGACCTGCTCGCCTTCCTGGTGCGCAATCCCGGCCGTGTGCTGAGCAAGGACGAACTGTTCCATGCGGTCTGGCCCAACACCATCGTGACAGAGGATTCGCTCACGCAATGCATTCGCGATGTGCGCAAATGCATAGGCGACGAGACGCAGTCGCTGGTTCGCACCGTGCCCCGGCGCGGCTACATGTTCCAGGCTGCCGACGACCTGTCCGGTTCGCTGCCGCCGGCCAGAGCTTCGGTTCAGATTGAACGAGCGCCCGAGCCGATGGTCGCCATCCTGCCGTTTCGCGTTAACATTGACGATGCGATGGCAAAGCCGCTCTTCGACGGCGCGGTCGAGGAGATCATCAACGCGCTTTCCTACTTCAAGACCATCGCGGTGCTGGCGCGCCATTCGGCCTTCGCGCTTGCCGAACATTCCGACCAGGACATCTGGGCGACTGCTGAGCGTCTCGGCGCCGACTATGTTGCGGAAGGCAGCGTCGAGAGCGCTGAGGATGGTTACAGCACGCATGTCGTGCTGTCCGAGACATCGTCCGGCCGGCGCATCTGGGCGCAGGCATTTTCGTTCAGGACCAGCGATATCTTCGTCTTTCAAAGGATGGTGGCGCAACGGATCGCGACCGCGCTGGTCGCCAACATCGAGAGCGCGGCGATGCGGCGCATGTCCCCCGCGCCCGCCGCCAACATTGAGGCCTACGTCCATATCCTGCGCGGCATGGCACTGCTGCGCAGCTATGGCGAGGGTGTCAACCAGCAGGCCCGCGAACATTTGCTGAAGGCGCTCGAACGCGATCCGGATTCGGGGCTCGCTCACGCCTATCTCGCCTTGGCGGACACAATCATAGGCGGCTATGGCGGTGCGCCCCGCGCCTTGCTCGATCAGGCGCGGGACCGGGCGTTGCACGCCACTGCACTCAGCCCAGACGAGGCACGCTGCCATCGCATCCTGGCGTTGATCCTCCTCTACCTGGCCGAATTCGACGCCGCCGCACGCCATTTCGCGCGCGCGTTGGATCTGAACCCCTATGATGCCGACACGTTGGCCCAGACGGGCTTCTTCGAGGTCATACGCGGCCATGGCGAGGCCGGCCTGGTGCTGCTGGACCAGGCGATCCAACTCAATCCGATGCATCCCGCCTGGTATTATTACGACCGGGGTGAGGCCCTGCTTGTCGTTGGCCGCTACCCGGAAGCGGCCGCGTCTTTTTCCTGCCTTCCGCGAAAGAGTGCCTGGCAATGGTCGCGGCTGGCGGCTTGTCACGCGCTTGACGGCAATATCGACAAGGCAGCGGCCTGCACCAGGGAGGGCCGTCGCCTAAACCCCGGCCTGACCGTGCAGGAAATCATGGCGGATCTTCATATGATGCGCTCGGAAGATCAGGAGCGGATACGATCCGGTCTCGAGTTGGCCGGATGGGATGAAGCGCAATTGCCGACAACACCATGAGCAGCATCGGAGCGTTGGGCGCGTGACGCGGCCCTGTGTCGGATCCCCCCGTTCTTGCGCAAATCTCCGGCCTTGGCTAGCATCCGCCCGCCGGCGCCGAGCGGAGGAGAACGTCGCGGTGGACCGGCTGGAGCGCCGTTGCGTCCCCTTGGGCGCTCAAAGGACACTCCATTTCTGGATCGACGCAGGAATTTTCGGAAAACCGGAACCGGTTTTCGGGTTCATGCGCTCATGTGGGAGGAGACTAAATTGATCAACAGACGTGAATTCCTGCTGTCGTCCGTGGCGATGGGCACGATGGCGCTGGCCGCTCCGCAACTGGCTTTCGCCCAGGACAAGCTGACCATCCTTGGTTCCGTGCCGAGCCTCGGCTTTCCGTTCTTCGTGCACATGCTGAATCAGATCAAGGCGGAAGCTCAGGCGCAGGGCGTCAATCTTGTCGAAAGCGACGGCCAGAACTCGGCGCCCAAGCAGACCGCCGATATCGAGGCAGCGCTCGTGCAGAAGGTCAACGCCATCGTCATCTCGCCACTCGACGTCAACGCGCTGGCCCCAGCCATCGAGCAAGCGATCCAGGCCGGCGTCCCCGTCGTCACCATCGACCGCCGCGTCGACGGGGTCGAAGGCATCCTCGCCCATGTCGGCGCCGACAACGTCAAGGGCGGCGAGGCCGAAGCGCAGGCCATGGTGGCGGCTTTCCCGAACGGCGCCAAGATCTTCCATCTGCAGGGCCAGCCAGGTGCCGGGCCCGCGATCGACCGCAACAAGGGCGTGCACAACGTCCTCGACCCGATGAAGGACAAGTACCAGATCATCTTCGAGCAGACCGCCAATTTCGCGCGCGCCGAGGCGCTCTCCGTCACCGAGGCCGGCCTGGCCGCCAACGGCAAGCCCGACGCGATCATCTGCGCCAATGACGACATGGCGCTTGGCGCGGTCGAAGCCTGCGCGGCGCGCAACTTTACCGACGTCAAGATCTACGGCTTCGATGCGCTTCCCGAAGCGCTGGTCGCCGTGCGCGACGGCAACCTGGCCGGCACCGTCGAACAGTTCCCCGGCGAGCAGTCGCGCACCGCGGTGCAGATCGCCGTCGCCTATGCCAGGGACAAGACCGAGCCGAAGGAAAAGCTCGTGCTGCTGACGCCGATCGTCATCGAGAAGGACAATCTCGACAAGGCGGAAAGGCTGGGCGAGACGAAGTAGGGCAATTGGCGAGGCCGGCGGGACAGCACCCCCTCTGGCCTGCCGGCCATCGCCCCGTCAAGGGGGGAGATTGGCAGTTTCAACGCGTCGCCCCTTTCTCCAACGCCGAAGATTAGCGAAAGCGGCCATGACATCCGATCTCCCCCCTTGAGGGGGAGATGTCCGGCAGGACAGAGGGGGGTGTTCAAGCGCGGCGTGAACAACTGCATCGAGGGAAAAGCTTTTGCCAGCCGAAGCCACTGCGTCGCCGAATACCCCCCTCCTCGCCATAGAGGGCGTGACCAAGCGCTTTGCCGGCGTCACCGCGCTGAGCGATGTCTCGCTCGAGGTTCGGCCCGGCGAAATCCTCGGCCTGCTCGGCGAGAACGGCGCCGGCAAGTCGACGCTGCTCAATATCCTGTCCGGCGTGATGCCGCCGTCCAGCGGCCGCATCGTCTTTGACGGCGTCGAATTCAATCCGCACAATCCGCAGGATGCCAAGCGCCTCGGCATCGTCACCATCTACCAGGAATTGAGCCTGATCCCGACGCTGACCGTGGCGGAAAATATTTTTATCGGCCGCGCGCCGCTCGGGCGCTTCGGCCTGGTCAGCTGGCGGAAGATGGAGGTAGACTCGCGCGCGATCATCGCCCGCGTCGGCCTCGACCTCGACCCGGCGACGCCGGTGTCGGCGCTGTCGGTGGCTGAGCAGCAGCTGGTCGAGATCGCCCGCGCGCTGTCGCTGAAGAGCCGGCTCATCATCATGGACGAGCCGACCTCGGCGCTGACCGAAACCGAAGTGCAAAAACTGATGTCGATCATGGGCCGGCTGCGCAAGGACGGCGTCGCCATCATGTTCGTCACCCACCGGCTGGAAGAGGCCTCCGCTATCTGCGACCGCATGACGGTGCTGCGCGACGGCAGGCTGGCCGGCCATCTCGACCGCGATGGCGGGCCGATCAAGCTGCCGAAAATCATCGAAAAAATGGTCGGCCGAGCCGCGTCCGAGCTTTATGCCAGGCCGACGCTGCGCGATGTCGCCGGCGACGTCAGGCTTTCCGTGCGCGGCCTGCGCACGGTGCGCGATCCGCAGGCGCCGCACGCCATCGTGCTCGAAGGCATCGATCTCGACCTCAAGGCCGGCGAGATCCTCGGCGTCGCCGGCCTCGTCGGCTCCGGCCGCACCGAGCTTGCCCGCGCCATCTTCGGCGCCGACCGCATCGCCGCCGGCACCATCACCCTCGACGGCAAGACGATCGCGCCTGAAACACCCGCCGACGCCATCGCCCTCGGCATCGGCCTGGTGCCGGAAGACCGCAAGCATCAGGCGATCTTCGCCGCGCTCGGCATTCTCACCAACTTTTCCGTCGCTGCGCTCGGCCGCTACTCCAACGCTCTCGGCTTCATGGCCGAGCGCCGCGAGCGCCAGGCGCTGGCGAGCTACAGAAAAACGTTGTCGATCCGCATGGCCTCGCCCGAGCAGCCCATCGAAGGGCTGTCCGGCGGCAACCAGCAGAAGGTCATCCTCGCCCGCTGGCTGGCGCGCGACCCCAAGGTGCTGATCGTCGACGAGCCGACGCGCGGCGTCGATGTCGGCGCCAAGGCCGAGGTGCACCAGATCCTGGTGCAGCTCGCGGCGCGCGGCATCGCCATCATGATGATCTCGTCGGAATTGCCCGAAGTGCTTGCGGTGTCGGACAGGATCGTCACCATGCGGCGCGGCCGCATCACCGGCGAGATGCCAGGCATCGAGGCGACCGAGGAAAAACTGATGGAACTGATGGCGCTCGATCAAACGCAGGAAGCGACGCAATGACCAGCACGACCGAACAGAGCCAGCGCGGCGGCATCAATGTCGCGCGCCTGCTGATGAGCTTCGGACCGCTGATGTTCCTGGCGCTGCTGATCGTCGTCTTCACGGTGCTGAAGCCGAGCTTCATCGACCCGATCAACATCTTCAACATCATGCGGCAGATCTCGATCACCGGGCTGATCGCGCTCGGCATGACCTTCGTCATCCTCACCGCCGGCATCGACCTGTCGGTCGGCTCGCTGCTGGCTTTCTGCGGCATGGTCGCGGCGGTGGTGGCCAAGGGCGGCACCGCCAACACGCTGTCGCTGTCGACGTCCGGCGCACAAGGCTATGGCTGGTTCGCCGCCCTTCTGGCTGCCGTCGTCGTCGGCGCCCTGGCCGGCGGCGTCCAGGGCTTTGCCATCACCCGGCTGAAAGTGCCGCCTTTCGTCGTCACGCTCGGCGGCCTCACCGTCTTTCGCGGCCTGACGCTGACGATCTCCAATGGCGGCCCGATCTCCGGCTTCGACGCTTCTATGCGCTGGTTCGGCACCGGGCTGATCGGCCCGGTGCCGGTGCCGGCGATCATCTTCGCGGCGGCGGCGATCCTCTGCCACATCGTCCTGCGCTACACGCGCTACGGCCGCGCCGTCTACGCCGTCGGCGGCAATGCCGAGGCGGCGCGGCTGTCCGGCCTGCGCGTCGACCGCATCCTGATCTCGGTCTACATCATCGTCGGCTTCTTCGCCGGCCTTGCCGCCTTCGTGCTATCGGCCAGGCTCAATTCCTCGGAAGCCGTCGCCGGCATCGGCTACGAGCTGACCGTGATCTCGGCGGTGGTCATCGGCGGCACCTCGCTGTTCGGCGGCATTGGCTCGGTCGGCGGCACGGTGGTGGGTGCGGCACTGATCGGCGTGCTGCAGAACGGGCTGCAGTTCAACAACGTCTCGTCCTACACGCAAAGCATCGTCATCGGCCTGATCCTGATCCTCGCCGTGGCCTTCGACCGCTGGCTGAAATCGCGGGTAAGGCGGTAGTCCGAGGGGCAATACAGACCTAGGTCGGCGGGACAGTACCCCCATAGGCGCTAACTTAGGGCACGAGCGTCATCCTTGCTGCGGCGGATTGGCTTTTTCGTTGCCTCGGTGGATCGCAGACGTGGCGGATGATTTCGGCAAAGCGCGCCACGATTTTTCCCGGCCGCATCACGATCAGTATGGCGTTGAGGATTGCAGGACGCAGGAGACTATGCAGCCTCCAAAGGGACAGCGATTGCGCTGTGGGTGGTTTGATCGTCACAGGGGGGAGAGTCGAGAACGTCGGTGACGGCCTCGTCGATCATCAGCGCCAGGATCAGATGGGCTGTCAGCCAGCTTCGAGCGAGCCGCTCATCGCGTGCGGGAAGCTTATGGATACCCATTCCACTCTTGAGCCGCTTGAAGGCGAGTTCGACTTGCCAGCGCAGCCGATAGGTTTGCAGAACCTCGTCGGCCGCCAATTCATCGGCTGGGACCGACGTCAGCAACATGACGAAGCCTGCTACGGTGAGGGTCATCGGGTGCAGCCTCTTGCTGCCACGTCGCTGATGCCCTCGCCTTGCCGCTTTCTGTGCTTTTTGCGTGGCCTCCTCATCCTTGCGCTTGACGATGAGCCTCGCCGGCAAGAGCGGCTTGCCTCGGCCCTTGCCTGTGCGGCCTGAATGCTCCAGGAGCACGCTCATCTCGCAAACTTCACCGGGCTGCAAGGGCTCAAAGATGGCGTTCCAGTCGACCCGTTGCGCTTCGGGCGTGGTCAGCCGAACACTGTTCCAGCCCGTGCGCACGAGGAAGTCGCCGCCCGCCGCCACCACCTTTTCAAGGGACGGGGTACGAGCGTAGGCGCGATCGCCAACAACGATGTCGCCTTGGCGAAGCGGAACACGACAGAAGCCTTCACCGCCGCGAGCGTCGCTAATCTCCAGATGCGTGAACCGCGCAAGCGCAGGTTCGTAGGTGGCGTGCAGCCGCCAGTCCGTGCCGGCACTGCCGGGGTGCGAGATCGAACTGCCATCGACGACGCGCAGCCGACGCCCCGTCGCCGCGGTACTTTTGACACAAGCGTTTTCCAGCAAGGCGCCTGCGATGCAGCCAAGCCAATCGGCCGCTCCACGCAAGCGCTTCAAAAGAGCAACATCGGAAAGGCTCGCAACGTCGTTCAGCCCGGCCCAGGCGGCCGCCGAGCGCAGGCTCATCCCGCCGGGGCCATAGGCCAAGGCCAGACGCAGCAATGTCGCTGCATCCGCAACATTGCGACGACGTACCAGCGCTCCCGTCGCTCGCGCCGTCGCGTCAAGATCAATACATTGCGACAGTCTCGAGATCAGAGCCTGCCAGTCGCTTTCAATCGAATCATTCCTCTGCATCTGGCCTAGGAATCACATCCCGATTCCACCAGTCTACCCCCTAAGGTTAGCGCCTATGGGACAGTACCCCCTCTGTCCTACCGGACATCTGCCCCTCAAGGGGGAGATTGGATGTCGCTTCGGCTTTCGCCAATCTCAGAATAAGCGCTACCGGCGAAGCTGCCAATCTCCCCCCTTGAGGGGGAGATTGGGTGTTGCTGCGGCTTTCGCCATTCTCCAACTTGGGGAAAAGCCGCGTTCATGCCGGTGCGTTGAGACGCTGCGAACGCGTTGCCCAATCGATGACTGTCCCGCCGGCAACGGTAGAACTCGTCAGCGGCGCGAGAAGATCGTTGCGGCGGGCGAACGCCACGAGGGTCGCCCGCGCCGTCTCGGCGTCGATCTCTCCGTCCATCGCCGCCCGGCAGGCGTTGGCGGCGATGTCATGCGCGGCCGTCCGGCTCGCCCGCGGCCAGTCGGCAAGCAGCGCATAGGCCTCAGCCGCGCTTTCTATCCTGGTCGGCGTGCCGAGGCCGGTAAGGATGGTGACCGGCTTTTCAAAAGAAGAACGGTCCATGACACTCTCCTTTCCGGTTCAACTGTCTCCAACAGGCGCAGGCATGCGCGCCCGCGCGACCATCATTTACGCTCCTCCTGGCCGGCCCCGACGCGTTGGGCCGACAGGAACATCAGCGTATAGGCCGCCTTGCGGCGATCCCAGCCGGCCTGCTCGGCCATGCCCAGCAAGCCGTCGACCAGGGGCGCCAGCGCCGCCCTGCAATCGGTTTCATAGTTGAAATCGTTCTTCGGGCGGGTCGGCGCCGCGATCTTTCCAAAACTGTCCATCACATCCATCGCAACACCTGCTCCGCATTAATCCCGGACCGGCAAGACCGTGCCCGCTTTGGCGGACACGGTCCATCTGCCGTTCAGAAGCCTCGCTTTGGAGGCCTGACCTTAGTAGTCCATGCCGCCACCGCCGGGCATTGCCGGTGCGGCAGCTTCCTTCTTCGGCTTCTCGGCCACCATCGCCTCGGTGGTTACCAGCAGGCCGGCCACCGACGCGGCGTCCTGCAGAGCGGCGCGCACCACCTTGGCCGGGTCGATCACGCCCTGCGCGTAGAGATCGCCGAACTCATTGGTCTGGGCGTTCCAGCCATAGCCGAATTCGGTCTTCTCGCGCAGCTTGCCGACGATGATCGAGCCTTCCGCACCGGCATTCTCGGCGATCTGGCGCACCGGCTGCTCGATGGCCCGACGCACGATCTCGACGCCGGTCCTCTGGTCGGGGTTGTCGACGGCGACATTGTCGAGCGCCTTCGCCGCCCTGAGCAGCGCCACGCCGCCGCCGGGCAGTATGCCTTCCTCGACCGCAGCGCGGGTGGCGTGCATGGCGTCGTCGACGCGGTCCTTGCGCTCCTTGACCTCGACCTCGGTCGAGCCGCCGACGCGGATGACGGCGACGCCGCCAGCGAGCTTGGCCAGCCGTTCCTGCAGCTTCTCGCGGTCATAGTCGGAGGTGGTCTCCTCGATCTGCGCCTTGATCTGGCTGATGCGTGCCTGGATCTCGTCCTTGCGGCCGGCACCGTCGACGATCGTGGTGTTCTCCTTCTCGATCAACACCTTCTTGGCGCGGCCGAGCATCTCCAGCGTGACGTTTTCGAGCTTGATGCCGAGATCCTCGCTGATTGCCGTGCCGCCGGTCAGGATGGCAATGTCTTCCAGCATCGCCTTGCGGCGGTCACCAAAACCCGGCGCCTTAACGGCGGCAACCTTCAGTCCGCCGCGCAGCTTGTTGACGACCAGCGTCGCCAGCGCCTCGCCTTCGACATCCTCGGCGATGATCAGCAGCGGCTTGCTCGATTGCACAGCGGCTTCGAGCACCGGCAGCATGGCCTGCAGGTTGGACAGCTTCTTCTCGTGGATCAGCACATAGGGCTCTTCGAGCTCGACGCGCATCTTGTCCTGGTTGGTGATGAAATAGGGGCTGAGATAGCCGCGATCGAATTGCATGCCCTCGACCACTTCGAGCTCGGTCTCGGCGGTCTTGGCCTCCTCGACCGTGATGACGCCCTCATTGCCGACCTTCTGCATCGCTTCGGCGAGGAAGCGGCCGATCTCCACATCGCCATTGGCCGAGATGGCGCCGACCTGGGCGATCTCGTCGTTCCTTGTCACCTTGCGGGCATTGGCCTTGAGTTCGGCGACGATGGCGTCGACCGCCTTGTCGATGCCGCGCTTCAGGTCCATCGGGTTCATGCCGGCGGCAACCGCCTTGGCGCCTTCCTGGACGATCGACTGCGCCAGAACGGTAGCGGTCGTCGTGCCGTCGCCGGCGACGTCGCTGGTCTTCGAGGCGACCTCGCGCACCATCTGCGCACCCATGTTCTCGAACTTGTCCTCAAGTTCGATTTCCTTGGCGACGGTAACGCCGTCCTTGGTGATGCGCGGGGCGCCGAATGACTTGTCGAGGATGACATTGCGGCCCTTGGGACCGAGCGTCACCTTCACCGCGTCGGCGAGGATGTTGACACCGCGCAACATCTTCTCGCGGGCTTCGGTATGGAATTTCACATCCTTGGCAGCCATTGGATAACTCCTTCAAATAGGCAGCTTACGTTGACTGATGGCTTGTTCAGGCCCCGCTCAGGCGGCCTTCTTTTTTATCTGGTCGGTCATTTCAATCACGCCCAGCACATCGCTTTCCTTCATAATGAGCAGGTCCTCGCCATTGAGCTTGATCTCGGTGCCCGACCATTTGCCGAACAGGATGCGGTCGCCGACCTTGACGTCCAGCGGCTGCAGCTGTCCGCTATCGTCGCGCGCGCCGGGGCCGGCGGCGATGACCTCGCCTTCCTGCGGCTTCTCCTTGGCTGTGTCAGGAATGATGATGCCGCCCGCGGTCTTCTCGTCGACCTCGATGCGGCGGACCAGGATACGGTCATGCAATGGACGGAACGCCATGTCGTTCTCCTCATGGGACAAACAGATTTTCTTGGACCTCCCTTCGCAGCCGATCAGTGGGTCGGTGCGACGGTGCGCGACCCCTGCTCAGGCATCACGCGCCTATCGAATTAGTCTGCCTATCCAGCCTTTCAAGAGGACGCCGAAAAAATTTTAGCACTCGCCGTTGTCGAGTGCCAACGCACCGTAATAACGCACTGTAATAATGGCGCTATTCCAGGATTTGAAACGATGGATGCGGCTTGAAATCGGGGCGCAACCTTCCGACATCATCGTCGATCCCGGCACCGTCTGCCGGCGGCCGGAACCGATGAGGAAGTGGAAGCGTTTTCCCCCGCGGAGGATGGACGCCTGATCGTTCGGAAAGGAGACGGGCATGGTCGGTAATGAGTTCCAGGTCAGCAACGAGTTCCGGCTCCAGATGCAGGGTTTTGGCCTGACGACGGCAGAGATCCATTATCGTCTTCCCGACTATCGGGACCTGCTCCAGCTCTTCATCTGGCAGCAATACGACATCGCCCCGGATTTCCCGACGCTGAAGCATTTCCTCGAATTTTGGGAACGTGAGATCGAGGGCCCGCTGCATTCTGTGCGCGTCGCCCATCACCGTCTGATTCAGCCCTCCGAATGGCGGGCGGTGGACGGCGTCATTACGCTGCAGTGAAATAGAAAAAAGGCGGCGCTTTTCATGAATGGCGCCGCCTCTGCAGCACAGCGCGTCCGCCCCGGCTTCAGGTTCCCCGGCTTCAGGTTCATTGGCGTTCAGGTGGATTGGCGTTCAGGTGGATTTACGTCCCGTGACCAGCAGTCCGGCGGTGCGCGCCGCCTTGACGAAGGCGGTTCGCGCCTCGCGGGCGGTGCGCCAGCCGTCGAGCGCGTCGCGGCAGGCGCGATAGGCTGCGCGCCAGCTCCGGCCGCGCGCCCGGTCCGGCCATTGCTGCATGCATTCGATGGCTTCCCAGCTGCTGGCGACCTTGCGCTCTCCGACGGATTGGAGCTTGAGCGTGATCGGCTCGGAGAATGGGACGTCGTTCATCACTTCCTCCTTAACCAGGAAGGCGGCCCGATCGGCGCCCGACTGACGAGATGGTTCGTCTAGCTGCACGCTTCAAGACCTCCCCCGGCTTAGCCTTACTTGTTCCAGCCCTGCTTGCCGAAACCCGGCGCTATATGTCGTCGTCCGGCGGTTCGAGAAGTCCGATCAGCGTCGCCACCCTTGCCGACGGCAGCGGGCGGCCCTCGTTGACCAGCGCCTCATCGGCGCCGACCCAGGCAAAGGCCTCGCGCAACTCTTCGATCGTCGCGCCGGTCGAGGCGATGTCGGCGATCACGGCGTCGTCGACCGGGCCCAGCACCGAAATGATGTCGTCGCGTGTCATGGTCATGATGTCCTCCATGCGGCGTGCCGGCGCGACCCTCAAACGACAGTTGAAACCGGCATTGCCAGCACAATCGGGGCCAGTACAATCCGGCAACAAAAATTCTGGCAGCGGGACAGAATCTGGGTCTTGATTTCGGCCTGACAATAACCAAATGAAAATTGCCGGTTGCCGAATGGGACCGGCAGAACCCAGGGAGCGCCAAGCTCTTTGGCGTCCCTCGTACTATGTTGCTCCATGGAGGATGTAGCTATGAGAACCGCATTCGACTTTTCCCCGCTCTATCGGTCGAGCATCGGTTTCGACCGCATCTTCAACCTGCTGGAAAACGCGCAGCAGGCAGTCGAAACCTGGCCGCCCTATGACATCGAGCGAAGCGACGAGAACACCTATCGGGTGAGGATCGCCGTCGCCGGCTTTTCCGAGAACGATCTCGACATCAGCCACGAGCCGAACCTTCTCATCGTCTCTGGCGAGCGCAAGGAACACAACGAGGTGGAATATCTCCATCGCGGCCTTCCGGTGCGACCGTTCACACGGCGCTTCGAGCTTGCCGATCACATGACGGTCACCGGCGCCTCGCTTAACAACGGCCTGCTGACGATCGACCTCGTGCGCCAAGTGCCCGAAGAGATGAAGCCGCGTCGCATCACGATCGCCAAGCAAGACGCCGCGCCGAAGGCCGGACAGGTCGAGAAGCCGAAGCAGGCCGCCTGAGCGAAGGCGATCTCTGGCGTTCGCCTTTGACACAACCAGTCGAGAAAGGAGAACAGCAATGGCTATTCGTGATCTCATTCCCTGGGGCCGGGAGAACAGTCCGGTTCCCAGCTTCTATCGTGACGAGGACCGCGACCCGTTCATGGCGTTGCATCGCGAGATGAACCGCCTGATCGACGACGCCTTCCGCGGCTTCGAAACGCGCATGCCGATGCTCAGCGGATTTTCGTCGGCGCGCGGCAGCTGGCCGAGCGTCGAAATCGCCGACGGCGAGAAGGAGATCCGCGTGACCGCGGAAATTCCCGGCATGGACGAAAAGGACGTCGAGGTGATGCTCGATGACGGCGTGCTGACGCTGCGTGGCGAGAAGCGCTCCGAGACCGAAGACAAGGACAGGCAGTTCTCCGAGCGGTTCTACGGCCGCTTCGAGCGCCGCATCCCGCTCGGCTACGAGGTCGAGGAGGACAAGGTGAACGCCGCCTTCCATAACGGCGTGCTCACCGTGACGCTGCCCAAGACGGAGCGCGCACGGACGAAAGCCAAGCGCATCGCCATCAGTGGCAGTGCCGCCAGCCCCGGCAAGAGCAAGCACTGACGATATCGGCAGCCGGACGCGCCAGCCGCGCCCGGCTGCAGATCGGGCTACATCCCGATCGGCCCGCGCGCTCCGCCCAAAGGCACGGGCTTCATTTGTTCGGCCGATGCGCCTGACGGTGCGAAGGCCGCATAGTGAGTATCTACGGAGCATTGAGTAGCAGCGTCGCTACCGTGGCGTTCCTGGCGCACAGGCTACGGAGCCCGTCATCCTTGGGGTGGCGGGCTTTCGTATCAATTGTCGGCTTTATCGGCCTGTGAAAAGTCCTCGCCATCCGCTCGTGTCACGATCGCGGGCGGAGGCAGCCACCCGTCTCAGATCGCCTCGCGCTGCCGTTCCGGCGTGGCGACCAGCAAGGCCGCGGCGGCGTTGGCGGCAGCAAGTGCGGCCTCGACCGGATGCCCGCGGGCAAGGCCTGCCGCGAACGCGCCGACGAACTCGTCGCCGGCGCCATGGGTGCTGACCACCTTCACCGGAAGGGCGGCCCGCGCGAACGCCTGGCCGTCGCGGCCGCAATAGGCAACGCCCTCCCCGCCGGCCGTGACGATCGCCGCCGGGTAGAAATCGATCAGCATGCGTGCCGCCTCGGCAGCACCCTCGAGCGTATCGACGACCGCAACGCCGGCCAAAAATTCCGCCTCGATGGCGTTGACGATGACGATATCGGTGAGTGCGATCAATTCGCCGGACAGTTTTCGCGCGGGGGCGGCGTTGAGCACGACGCGGCCGCCATGCGCCTTCACCGCCCGCGCTGCGGCAATGTTGGCGGCTTCCGGCACCTCGTTCTGCAGCAGCAGCACCGCCGTTTGCGCAACTATCTCGGTCGCGGCCACGATGTCCTTCTCGCCCAAGGTGAGATTGCTGCCCGAGACGATCACCGCGCCATAATCGCCGCCGGCGTCGAAGATCACCACGCTCATGCCCGAGCCGGCGCCAGGTGCGACCCGCACGAAGCGGCTGTCGACGCCGCGGCGCGCGAGATTGCTGACAAGCGCGCGGCCGAAATCGTCATCGCCGACGGCGCCGATCATTGCCGAGCGCACGCCGGCCCGCGCCGCCGAGACCGCCTGGTTGCCGCCCTTGCCGCCGCATTTCGGCTGCCAGGCATGGCCGGTTACGGTTTCGCCCTTGCGCGGGCGGTCAGGCGCTTCGACCATGATGTCGTAATGCAGGCTGCCGAACACGGTGACCAGCGGAGCCGTCATGTGCCCCAATCTTTCATGAGCCGCCCCAATCTTTCATGAACCGCCCTTGTCCCGGCGTTTCGAGGTCACCGCCGACATCGTGCGGCCGAGATTGCGCTCCGCCGCCTGGTAGTCGCGCTGTGCCACCGCGACGAACAGCGCGTCGAGAATGTTGAGCTGGGCGATGCGCGCCGCCGCGTTCTCGCCCATCAATGGCGAGCCCTGCGCGGTCGAGCACAGCACGATGTCGGCGACGGCGGCCAGCGGCGAGTTGTCGTAATTGGTGATCGCCAGCGTCCGCGCACCGCTCTTGCGGGCGAGATGGATGGCATCGATCACGGCGCTGGTGTTGCCGGAATGCGAGAAGCCGACGGCGATGTCGTCAGCGCCGAGCAGCGAGGCCGACATCAGCATCATGTGCGAATCGTCGTAGACGGATGCGCGGATGCCGATGCGCAGGAATTTGTGCGAGACGTCGCGCGCGATCTGCGCCGAACCGCCGACGCCATAGAAATCGCGGTTCCTGGCGCGGTACAAAAGATCGGCGGCGCGGTCGAAATCGTCCATGTCGAGGATCGCCAGCGTCTCCTCCAGCGCCTGGATCGAGGTGCGGAACACTTTTTGGACGATCTCGGCCGAACTGTCGTCGACCGACAGTTCCTGGTGCATTTCGGCGGTCGGCAGGCGGCTGTATTCGTAAACCGCGGTGCGGAAGTCGCGATAGCCGGAAAAGCCCAGTTTCTTGGCGATCTTCACCACCATCGCCTCCGACACGCCGGCTTCTTCGGCGATCTGCTTGAGCGGAATGGTCTCGTCGAAGCCGCGCCGTCCGAACACGGTTTCCACCACCTTCGCCTCGAGCGGCGTCAAATGCGGCATCATCATGCGGATCCGCGGTCCTACTGCTTTCAGATCCAGGCTGGTCAAGGTCATCCACGTCCCCTCGTCACGCGATCGATGAGCATCGCGGCGAGGATTATAAGGCCAGTTGCCAAGAGCTGATAGAAGGACTGGACATTCATCAGCGTCAGGCCGTTGCGCATGGTGCCGAGGATGACGGCGCCCAGGATGGTGCCGACGACGCTGCCCTTGCCGCCCATCAGCGAGGCGCCGCCGATGGCCGCCGCGGCAATGGCATCGAGCTCCCAGAGATTGCCGAGAATGGGTTCGGCGGCACCCAGCCGTCCGATCAGGATCTGCGCGGCAAGGGCCGCCAGCAGGCCCGAGATCATGTAGGCGGCGATCTTGGTGCGAGCGATCGGCACGCCGGCTATGTAGGCTGCCTCCTCATTGCCGCCGACGGCGAGCAGAGATTCGCCGAAAGGCGTCTTCTTGAGGATGATCCAGGCGATCAGCGCGACCACGGCCACGATGATGACCGCCAATGGCAGCCCGAACAGCGAGCCGTTGAAAATGGCGCGGAAGCCGGCAGGCAGGCCGAGCACCGGATTGCCGCCGGTATAGATCAGCGCCAGCGCCCGGTAGGTGCTGAGCGTTCCCAGTGTGACGATGAAAGGCTGCAGCCCGACATAGGCGACCAGCACGCCATTGAGCAGGCCGCAGACGAGGCCGATAGCGAAGCCGGCGGCGATGGCCAGCGGAAACGGCACGCCGGCAATCAGCATCGAGGCCGAGATGACGGCCGAAAGGGCTGCCGTCGGCCCGACCGACAGATCGATGCCGCCCGAGATGATCACCAGCGTCATGCCCAACGCCAGGCAGGCGTTGATGCTCGACTGCTGCAGGATGTTGATCAAGTTGCGCTCGGCAAAGAAGCCCGGGACCAGCGCGCCGAAGACGGCGAGGATCACCACCAGGCCGATCAGCGTGCCGGCATCGCGCAGCGAAAACCGGTGCAGGAATTCAGCCCGTGGGCGCGCTGCTGTGTGTTCGGTTACATCAGTCATACGCTGGTCCTGTCCGTTATGCCTTGCCGGCCCGATGGCCTTGCGCCTTGCCGGCCTTGCGTCTCCGATTGGGGTATGGCGTGCGCCGCGATCGCCTGTTCGCTGAGATCGGCCCGGTCGAGTTCGGCGGCGACCGTGCCGTCGCGCATGACCAGCACGCGGTCGGCGAGCCGGATCACCTCGGGAAGCTCGGACGACACGACGACGACCGAATGCCCTTCGGCGGCGAGTTCCTCGATCAAATGGTAGATCTCCGCCTTGGCGCCGACGTCGATGCCGCGCGTCGGCTCATCGAACAAAAGGATGCGCGTTCCCGCCGCCAACCAGCGGCCGATGATCGCCTTCTGCTGGTTGCCGCCGCTGAACAGCCGGATCGGCCGGTCGAGCAGGAACGGGCGCAAATTGACCCGATTCATCTTCTCGGCCGCGACCCGTTTCAGCCTGGCGTGATCGATGACGCCGCACGGTGCGAACACGCCCATCGAGGCCAACGCCATATTGCTGGAGATCGACCGCAGCGGCACGATGCCTTCGCGCTTGCGCTCCTCCGGCACCAGGCCGATGCCGGCGGCGATGGCTTCGCGCGGACCGGAAAGTTTTATCGCCTTGCCGTCGATCTCGACCCTGCCCGACGAGGCGCGGTCGGCGCCGGCCACCAGCCGCAGCAGTTCGGTACGGCCCGAGCCGACCAGGCCGGCAATGCCCAGCACCTCGCCGCGGTGCAGGTCGAACGAGACGTTACGGACTTTTGTCGCCGAGGCGAGGCCACGCACGCTCAGCCTGACCTCGCTCGAGGTGTGGGAGCGGTGCTGTTCCTGGGCGAGCTCGCGGCCGACCATCATCGAAACGACGGCTTTTTCCGACATTTGCGCCAGATCGACGGATCCGACCACGACGCCGTCGCGCATGATTGTGGCGCGCTGGCAGATGCCGAACACCTCGTCCAGCTTGTGCGAGACATAGACGACCGCGACACCGTCGCGCGCCAGCCCGGCAATGACTTCGGCCAGCCGCTCGAACTCGCTCGGCGTCAGGCTCGATGTCGGCTCGTCCATCGCCACGACGCGCGCCCGATCGAGCAGCGCCCGGGCGATCTCGACGATCTGCCGCTGCGCAACCTTCAGGCTGCCGAGCGGGACTGCCGGATCGATGGTCGGATCGAGGGCGGCAAGGGCTTCCGCGGCGCGGCGTTCCTGCTCGCGGCGGGCGACGAAGATGCCGCCGCGCGTCAGCGGATGGCCGAGGAACATGTTCTGGGCGACGCTGAGATGCGGCACCTGCTGCAATTCCTGATGGATCATGGCGACGCCCGCGGCGCGCGCCGCGACCGGATTGTTCAGCGCCACCGGTCTGCCGTCGATCAGCACGCTTCCGGCGGTCGGCCTGTAGACCCCCGACAGGATGCGCAGCAGCGTCGATTTGCCGGCGCCGTTCTCACCGAGCAGGCCATGGATTTCGCCGGCGCCGACGGAAAAGGACACATCGCTCAGCGCTCGCACCGCCGGAAACACCTTGGAAACGCCCTCGAATTGCAGCCGCGGGACAGACATTGGTTCTATTCTCCAGGCAAAGGGCGCCAGCCCGGCCGGCACCCGCAGTCCTGCCCTTAATTGCCCGCTGCCGCGTCCTCGAGCAGCGCCTTGCGCACGGCGTCGCCGGCGCCGGAATAGCGGTCGGCATTGTCCTTGGTGATAAGCGCCTGCGGCGTGGCGACGACGCGCGGCAGCTTCTGCCCGGCCACCAGCCGCAGCGCCGATTCCAGCGCCACCTCGCCGGTCAGCACCGGGAAGCTGTCGACAGTGCCGGTCAGTTCGCCGGCGCGGATCGAGGCATAGGCGTCGGAGATGCCGTCGGTGCCGAAGACGGCGACCTTGTCCTGCAGGCCGGCGGCCTTGACCGCCTCGACGATGCCCAGCGCCATGCCGTCATTGTTGGCATAGAAGCCGATCAGGTCGGGGTGCTGCTGCAGGATGTTGCTGGCCGCGTCGAAGGAGGTCTGGCGGTCCCAGTTGCCGGGCACGCTGGCGACGACCTCGAACTTGCCGGCTTCGGTGATCGTGGTCTTGAAGCCATCGGTGCGCTGGACGGCGGCATAGACGCCGGCCTGGCCTTCGACGATGGCGATCTTGCCGCCATCCGGCCGGTTCTTGATGAACCATTTGGCGACGCGCACCCCATTGTCGCGCTGGACATTGCCGACATAGTGCTCGGCCTGCGGGATGACCGCGTCGTTGACGTTGACCACCGGCACGTTGGCGGCCCTGGCCTGTTCCATGATCGGCTGCAGGTTGGAGTCGGTCTGCGGCGAGACGAGCAGCACGTTGTAGCCCTGCGTGACCAGGCCTTCGGCGATTGTCAGCTGGCCGAGCTGGTCGCCCTCGCTCTGCGCCGCCTGGTAGACGACCGGCACGCCGACGCGATCGCCGAACGACTTGTAGCCCTCACCCAGCGAGCGCCAGTATTCGTTGGTCAGCGTCTTGGAGACGGCGCCCGCCCTGGTGCCGTCGGGCAGCTTGGGCAACGCGCCGAACTTGGCCTCGAGCTGCGACCAGTCGATGCGGTCCTTCTCGGTATCGGAATTGAGCGGCGCGAGTTCCGCGGAAAAGGCCGAGCCGATGGACAGCGCCATCAGCGCAGCGGTGGCGGTGGCAAGCAGAAATTTCATGGTCTTTCCTCCCTTGTTGAAAACGGCGCCGGCCTCAGTTCTCCGGCCCGAGCATGGCTTCCTGGATGATGGCTTGCGACGCGACCGCGTCCTGGCGGTCGATGGCGGTGGACAGGCGATTGTCCTTCTCCAGACGGTCGACGACGCGCAGCATGCGCTTGACGGTGGCGATGTTGACTTCGCATTCGTGGACCGGATCGAGGCCGGTCATGTCGGGGAAGGTGTCGAAGTAGATGGCGCCGGCGTAGCCGTCGCGGCGGATCTGGCGGAGCAGCTCGATCGTCTGCAGCGTGTGCACTGCGCCGACCATCAGGCCGTCGTCGCGCTTGGCATAGCCGTCGTTGAGATGCACGCCCAGGAGCTTGCTGTGGCGCGCCACCAGTGCTGCGGCAAAGGCCGGCTGCTCGTCGGCATAGAGCACATGGGCGAAATCGAGCGTCACGCCGAGATTGGGCAGGCCGATCTCGCGGATCGCCAGCAATGTCGTCGCCGCGTCGGGCATCAGGCTGTAGGAACGCGGCTCGTTGGGCTTGTATTCCAGGCTGATCTCGCAGTCGGGATCATGCGCCGCCACTTCACGAATACCATCTATTTCGTGTTGCCACAGCGTCGCGTAATCGGCCTGGAAGGCATAGTCGAAGCCATCCTGGCCGAGCCACAGCGTCATCAGATTGGCGCCCGCCTCACGCACGGCGTCGATGCCGGCCTTGGTCAGGTCGATGGCTTCGCGGCGAACTGCCGGATCCGGATTGGTGAAGGCGCCGAGCTTGAAGGCGGGATTGGAGTAGTAGCGCATGGCAAAACCATTGATGGAAAGCCCAAGATCGCCGAGGTTTTGTGCCATTTCCGCAGGTTTTTCATCGACATGATCGGGAAAGTTGAGGTCGAGGTCGGTCAGCCCCGCAACCTTCGCCGCACGCGCCGCCATCTGCAGCATGGACGGCTTGCCGACAAGATCCGGCCATTCGGCCTGCGGCCGCGAGGCAAAGGAATTGAGGCGTGTGGCGAAACGATTGGCTGTCATGGATGACCCTTTGGTGAACATAACTTCACATGTATACGACAATTTGTAAAGTCCTCATTTGAGAGCTCTAGGGAATTCGACCTTGAGGCGGCGCCGCCAAACCGTAGGGCCTGCGCATGGTAAGGTTCCGGGCGGGCGCTGCTGATCGCAACCCTGTACAACCGCTGGCCGCCCTTGCGTCTTGCGCGCCAATTGATCATTCTCGCCGCAGTTGCACCGCGGCCGGGGGGTTCGCACATGCCGACGCTTTATGCGCTGAAACCGGCCTTCCAGGCCAGGCTGCGGCCGCTCGCCGACCGGCTGGCCGCGGCCGGCGTCACCGCCAACCAGATCACGCTGCTGGCTGCCGCCCTGTCGGTTGCCACCGGCGTTGTGGTCGCAGCCCTTGCCGGCCATCGCGCGGTCTTGCTGCTTATGCCGGTGGTGCTGTTTGCGCGCATGGCGCTCAACGCCATCGACGGCATGCTTGCGCGCGAACATGGCCAGGCCTCAACACTCGGCATGTATCTCAACGAACTCTGCGACGCCGTCTCCGACCTGGCGCTGATCCTGGCCTTTGCCGCTCTCTTCCCTGCCTGGGGGGTCGTCGCCTTTGCCGTCACAGCAATGCTTGTGGAGTTCGCCGGCGTGCTCGGCATCGCGGCAGGCACCGGGCGCAATTATGCCGGGCCGTTCGGCAAGAGCGATCGGGCGCTGGCGCTCGGCATCGTCGCCTTTCTCATCGCCTGCGGCCTGTGGGTGGACGCGATCACGCCGTTCGTGTTTCCGGCAATGGCTACACTCTCGCTGGTGACCGCCATCAACCGGATACGCAGCGGCCTTAACGGGAGCGGCGACTGAAATTCCGGTCGCATCCGCCTGGGGAAAAACATGCTTCATGAACCGACGATTGCTGCTTCCGCAGTTGAGCTGCGGGTGGCGCAGGAGCGCACCTTCCGCAGCCATGACGGCACCGAGATCTTCTACCGCTACTGGCCGGCGGTCGGGCAACCCGCCAGGGGCGCGATTGTGCTGTTCCACCGCGGCCACGAGCATGGCGGCCGCATGGCGCATCTGGTCGACGAACTCGATATGCCCGGCCATGCCTTCTACGCCTGGGACGCGCGCGGCAATGGCCGCTCGGCCGGCGAGCGCGGCTATGCGCCGTCTTTTGCAACACTTGTGCGCGACATCGATTGTCTGGTGCGCGAGATCGGCAGAGACGGTTTTTCCCAGCGCGACATCGCGCTGATCGCGCAATCTTTCGGCGCGGTGCTCGCCGCCGCCTGGGTGCATGATTATGCACCGCAGATTCGCGCCTTGGTACTGGCCTCGCCGGCCTTCTCGGTCAAGCTCTACGTGCCTTTCGCCAAGCAAGGCATTGCGCTGTGGCAGAAGATCAAGGGCCGCTTCTTCGTCAATTCCTACGTCAAGGCCAAGTTCCTGACGCATGACCCCGAGCGCATCGCCTCCTTCGAGGCCGATCCGCTGATCACGCGGCCGATCGCTTCCAACATCCTGGTCGAGCTCTACGACCACGCCGCCCGCATCGTCTCGGATGCCCGCGCCATCACCGTGCCGACGCAATTGCTGATCTCCGGCAGCGACTGGGTTGTGCGGCATGGACCGCAGCACGAATTCTTCGTCAATCTCGCCAGCCCGGCCAAGCAGCGGCATGTGCTGCCCGGCTTCTTCCACGACACGCTGGGCGAACGCGACCGCCGCAAGGCACTCGACCTGATCAAGCCGTTCCTCGAAAGCCAGTTCTCGACGCCACAGAAGTCCGTCGACCTGACCGCGGCCGACCGCTCCGGCTACACACGCGACGAGGCCGACCGGCTGGCCTCGCCGCTCGCTTTGCTGTCACCGAAAGGCCTCTATTGGGCGATGAGCCGCGCCTCGATCCGCGCGGGCGCCTGGCTGTCGTCAGGCATGAAGACCGGGATCGCCACCGGCTTCGATTCCGGCTCGACCCTCGACTACGTCTATGAGAACCAGGCGCGGGGCGCCGGTCCGCTCGGCCGCATGATCGACCGCACCTTTCTCGACGCCATCGGCTGGCGCGGCATCCGCCAGCGCAAGCTGCATCTCGAAGAGCTGATCGGCAGCGCCACTCGCACGCTGAAGGCCGCCGGCCGCACGGTCCATATCGTCGATATCGCTGCCGGCCACGGCCGCTACGTGCTCGACGCTGTCGCCAAATGCACCGAGCCGCCGGCCAGCGTGCGGTTGCAGGATTTTTCCGAGCTCAACGTTTCGCTCGGCTGCAAGCTGATCGCCGAGCGGCCCCTGCCGACCGATGTCTCGTTCCACCAGGCCGACGCCTTCGACGCCGAGATGCTTGCCGGGCTCGATCCGGCGCCGGACCTGGCCATCGTCTCCGGGCTTTACGAATTGTTTGCCGACAACGCCATGATCATCCGCTCGCTCGGCGGGCTGGCCAGGGCGATGCAGCCCGGCAGCCTGCTTGTCTACACCAACCAGCCCTGGCATCCGCAGCTCGAAATGATCGCCCGCAGCCTGACCTCGCATCGCGGCGGCCAGGCCTGGGTGATGCGCCGGCGCACGCAAGGCGAGATGGACCAGCTGGTGGCGGCGGCCGGCTTCGAGAAGCTCGACCAGCGCATCGACCAGTGGGGGATCTTCACCGTATCGGTCGCGCGGCGCGTCTGAGCATGGTCTTGCCTGTCCTTGGCCCTGCCGCCCCTTCTGCCCCTGCGCGCGAGCCGTACGCTGGAATCGCGCTGCGGGCGGCGCTGTGGCTGGTCTTTCTGGCGCCGTTCTTCTACGCGAGCTACGGCTTCGCCAACTGGCTGGCGTCGCAGCGCGACGATGTCGGCAGCATCGTCTTCGCCTGGGAGCACAACATCCCGTTCATCGCCTGGACGATCGTGCCCTACTGGTCGATCAATCTGTTCTACGGCCTGTCGCTGCTGCTCAACGATACCAAGCGCGGCGTCGATCGGCTTGCCGGCCGCTATCTGACGGCGCAGATCGTCGCCGTCGCCTGTTTCATCCTGTTCCCGCTGACGGCGACCTTCGTGCGGCCGCAGACATCGGGCCTGCCAGGCTCCATGTTCGCGGTGCTCGGCGGCTTCGACAAGCCGTTCAACCAGGCGCCGTCGCTGCACATCGCGCTGCTGGTCATCATCTGGGATCATTGGCGCTATCGGCTGAAAAGCATGGCCGGCGTCGTCTGGCATGCCTGGTGTTTGCTGATCGGCGCCTCGGTGCTGACGACGTGGCAGCACCATGTCATCGATATCCCGACCGGCGCTTTGCTCGGCTTCTTCGCCCTGTGGCTGTTTCCGCGCCACGGCGAATTGCCGTTCGCCGGCTTCCGGCTGACCGCTGATGCCGGCGCGCGGCGGCTGGCGCTGTTCTACGCGCTGGTTGCAGCGCTGGCGCTGGCCGGCGCCGCTGCCGGCGCCTTCGTTTTGGCGCTGTGGCTCATCCTGCTGTGGCCGGCGCTGGCGCTGGCCATCGTTGCCTTCGCCTATGCCGGAGCCGGCGCCAAAGTGTTCCAGAAAACTGCCGACCGCAGCGTCTCGCTGGCCAGCCGTGTCTTGCTGCTGCCCCACCGGGTTGGCGCCAGGATCAATGCATGGATATGGACGCGCAAGCTGCCGCCGCATGTCGCCATTGCCGACGGTGTCTTCCTCGGCCGCTTTCCCACCGTCGCCGAGGCTGGCGCATTCGGCACGGTGATCGACCTTGCCGGCGAGCTGGAGCGGCCGCGCGGCGTCGCCTGCCGCTGGACGGCTGTCGCCATGGTCGATCTTTTGCCGCCCTCGCCCGAGGCGCAGGCGCAAGCGGTGGCGGCGATCGAGGACGCGCGCAGCTACGGCACGGTGCTTGTCTGCTGCGCGCTCGGCTTCCAGCGCAGCGCCGGCGCCGTCGCCGCATGGCTGGTTGCCACCGGCCGCGCCGACACGCTGGCGCAGGCGCATGCGCGGCTCGCCGCATCGGGCCGGCCGGTGCATCTTCGGATCGCGATGGACGAGCCGGCATGAACAGTTCGAGCAATAGACGAAGCCACTTGCCAAAGTCGGCGCTGCCCCTCACCTGCCTGCCGGCATCCTCTCCCCGTATAGTGACGGGGAGAGGGGTGCCGTTATCAGCGGTTTCGCCAATCACCAGCGTTTTAGAAATGGCGCCGACACTGCGGCCAGCCTCTTCTCCCCGTCACTATACGGGGAGAAGTGCCCGGCAGGGCGATGAGGGGCGGCGCAAGCATTTGGAAAAGGGCGGCACCAAACCTGAAGCGATTATTCCGGCATGAGTGCCCATCGAGACAAGGCCGAAGCGTTCGCCGCCGGGCTGATGACGCAGGCGGTGTGGCCGCTGTTTTTTGTGCTGGCCGCGTTGGCGGCCGCGCCGGTCATTGCCGTGGCAGCGCAGCCGCAGGCGACCACGCTGGCCGCAGCGGCGTGGCTGGTCGCGGCAGCGAGCGGCGTGGTCACTCTCGCCGTCTCGGCCCTGCTTGCCTTCGACGCGTTGCTGTTCTGGCTGATGGCCAGCCACATCAGCGAGGCCGCCGGTGGTGCCTCGGTCGACGACGTGCTGGCGCGCATGCGCGTCAAACCGGCCGCTGCCGGCATCCGCTCGCTCGACCGGCGCATCGCGGGCACGCAACGCCTGCTGATGAAGCAGCGCATCGCACTCGGCCTGTTCGTGGCGGCGTCCCTCGTCGCCTTGTGGTTCTGAGCCCGGCGATGAGCAAGCTCGGCACAAGGACCTTCACCCTGCTGCAGACCGTGACCTCGGTCGGCCTGTCGGCGCTGGCCTGGGCGGTGACCGGCGTGCGGCCGATCTGGAACGGCAGCCAGCCGTCGAACCGGCAGCGCATCTACTTCGCCAATCATGCCAGCCACGGCGATTTCATCCTGCTGTCGGCCTGCCTCAGCGAGAAGCAGCGCGTCCGCACCCATGCGGTGGCAGCCGCCGACTATTGGGGAAAATCGCGGCTGCGCCGGTTCATCGCGCAGGACATGCTGTCCTCGGTGCTCATCCACCGGCAGTGGACCGATGAAGCGCAGAATCCGATCTCGATCATGCTGTCGGTGCTCGACGAGGGTCATTCGCTGATCATCTTCCCCGAGGGCACGCGCAACATGACCGACCAGCCGCTGCTGCCGTTCCGCTCCGGCCTCTACAATCTGTCGATGGCGCGGCCCGACGTCGAACTCATCCCGTGCTGGATCGAGAACATGTCGCGGGTGCTGCCCAAGGGCCAGTTCGTGCCGGTGCCACTGCTCTGCCGGGTGGTCTTCGGCGCGCCGATCGCCATTGCGCCCGGCGAGGAACGCCGAACCTTTCTCGAGCGCGCCCGCCAAGCACTGCTGGCGCTGAACCCCCGCCCGCCAACGCATGATGCGGAAAAGTGGAATCCGGTTTACCGAAAAACATCATGCGACCAAAACAGCGTCGAGCCCAAAGAGCGTAGAGCCCAAAGAGCTGGAGATCGTGCCGGATCCGGTATCCGGCACGATGCTCCCGGACACGATCCTCCAATACACGATGCTCCCAGACACGATGTTCCAAGAGACGACTAGAACAACATGCCAATGCACGAGACGCTTATCATGGTTGTCGGCCTCACTGCGGTGCTGACCACGGCAAGCCTGGTCGCCGGCATCCTGTCGTGGCGCGCGCCGAAGCCGCTGTCCTCGACGCTGGTCAATCTCAACCAGCGCATCAACGCCTGGTGGGTGATGGTGGTGGCGATCACCGTCGCCTTCTTCTTCGGCCGCGCCGGCATGACCATCCTGTTCGCGCTGATCTCGTTTGCCGCCTTGCGCGAATTCGTGACGCTGACGCACAGCCGCCGCAGCGACCATTGGGTGCTGCTCGGCATGTTCGGCATCATCATCCCGTTCCAGTACTGGCTGGTGTGGACCGCCTGGTACGGCCTCTTCACCATCTTTATCCCGGTCTACTGCTTCCTGCTGATGCCGGCGATCACCGCGCTGCACGGCGACACCGAGCGCTTTCTCGAGCGCGTCTCGGCGCAGCAATGGGCGGTCATGATCTCGGTCTATTGCGTCAGCCACGTGCCGGCGCTGCTGACGCTCGATGTGCCCGGCTTCGAAGGCCGCAACTTGTTGCTGGTCGCTTTCCTGATCATCACCGTGCAAGGCAGCGACGTGCTGCAATACATCTTCGGCAAGCTGTTCGGCAGGCATCTGATGTCGCCGAAGGTTTCGCCGTCGAAGACCTGGGAAGGGCTGGTCGGCGGGCTGGCGACGTCGAGCCTGCTTGGCGCGCTGCTGTCGTTCCTGACGCCGTTTTCGCCGCTGCAGGCGGCCGGCGTCGCCTTCATCGCCTGCCTGATGGGCTTCCTCGGCGGGCTGGTCGCCTCCGCCATCAAGCGCGACCAGGGGGTGAAGGACTGGGGCCATCTGATCGAGGGCCATGGCGGCATGATGGACCGCGCCGACAGCCTGGTCTTCGCCGCCCCGGTTTTCTTTCACACGGTGCGCTATTTCTGGACGTGAGGGCGAGCTACGACCTCAGAGGCTGTTTCGAAAGTCGCTCCGGCGAGTCATATGGTGGTGGTTTCGAGAACCGGAGCGCAGCGGACATTTGGGTCCGTGAGCACCGGAAGCGCAGAAAACGCCATCAGATGGCCGCCGGAGTAGAGTTTCCAAACAGTCTCTTACTTTGCAGCCGCAAGCGGCGCCTTCCTGGCCGGGCGCGGCCGGCGGCGCATGCGGCGCTTGACAGCGACCTTCAGCGCAACCGGCGGATCGCTCGACAATGCGCCCAGAACGGCTTCGACCATGCCAAACGCCACAAAATCGGCGTTGATGTCATTGGCCAATTCGACTTCTGTCTTTTTGTCGTCGCCGTCCTTCGACCAGAACACAATGCCTACCCGCAGCGCCGACCTGGCACGTTTCAGCCGACGAACAAGGAAACGGGCGTGCTTGACCGAGTCGCGGTTCAGGAAGCCGACCACGACGGTGTCGACGGCGTCGAGGTCGAGCCGGCGAATGCCAGTCGGATCCATATCGGCAAAGCTCGCCTTCGAGACCGTCGCCCCCTGGACTTCGAGCACCTGCGCCAGCATGGCGGCGGCGGCATCGTCGAGTTCGCCGCGGCCGCCGGCACACAGCACCGACATGTCAGTGCCATCCGGCAGCTCAGTGTCGTCCTCGCCCTCCGCTTGAGCCTGCTTGTCCTTGTCCTTGTCCTTGTCCTTGTCCTTGTCCTTGTCCTTGTCCTTGTCCTTGTCCTTGTCCTTGTCCTTGTCCGCTGTGGCAGGCTCGACTGTGGCCGGATTGTCGTCCTCCTCTGCTTCCTCACGTGCGCTGTCGTCGAGGTTCGTCACCAGCATCTGCGCGCTGGCCGCCACCCGCCGTCTTTGCTCATCGCCCATGACGCCGCGCACGCGATCCTGCTCGCCGAGCAGCAGTGCGGGAATGGCGACCTTGTCATAGAATTGGAAAAGATATTCTTCCTCCAGCATCTCCTCGGCGTGATCCGTGGCTTCCTCTGGATCGCCGGCCAGCAGCCGTTGGTAGAGCCGGGCGTGGGGTTCGAGCACCGGTTCGTTGCCGAACAGCACGTCGAGGAATTCGAACTGCGGCACGTGCCTGCCGAGCACGACGAGGCAGACCGTGAGCGGCGTCGACAGAACCAGGCCCAGCGGGCCCCAGAGCCAGGTCCAGAAGATAGCCGCGACGATGATGGCCAATGGCGAAAGCCCGGTGCGCGACCCGTAGAGCCACGGTTCGACGACGTTGCCGGTTATCATTTCCATGGCCACGAACAGCCCGGCGGTCCACAGCACGAGCGACCAGCCGGGCGCCACGGCAAGCGCCAGGAACAGCGGCAGCAGCGCACCAATGATCGGGCCGATATAGGGAACAAAGCGCAGCGCCAGCGCCAGCAATCCCCACAGCAGTGCATTGGGTATGCCGAGAACCCAAAGCCCTGCTGTAACCGGTATGGCATAGACGATATTCACGACCAATTGCATGAGCAGATATCGGCCGACCCGCTTGCCCGCTTCCTGGAGCGCCTCGGTGGTCCGATGAAGGTCGCCGTAGCCGACGAGGCGTATGAAACGATCGCGCAGGTCCTCGCGCTCGAGCAGCATGAATATGACGACGACGACGATCAGGCCGGCCGATGCCAGCGGGCTGATCAGCGGGCCGATCAGGTTCTGCAGAACCTGGAGCGGCCTTTCGCGTGCGATGATCTCGACGGGCACCGGCTCGCGCCGTGGCTGATCCGCGGCCGGCGGCGAGGTTTCCTGCCTGTCGAGTTCCTGGCCAACACGTTCGATCGCCTCGCTCAGCCTGGCGATGACGCCGCCGCCGACGCCGGTCTCCTTCAGGGATCGGACTTTGGTCAGGATATTTGACTGGTAAAGCGGGATGTTCTGCGCCAGTTCGCTGACCTGCGTGGCGACAATGAAGGAGAACAGCGCAAGGACGGTGAATGCGCCCAGCACACTGGCGATGACCGCAGGAAGACGGGGAATGCCAACCCGTTTGAGTGCCGAAACCAAGGGTGCAAGCGCAAAGGTCAGCAGCAGCGCGATTGCGATCGGCAGGAAAACCTCGCGCCCGAAATACAGGGCCGCAACCGCCGCCACGACGGTCGCGACGGTGGGCAGCGACATGCGCGGCAGGGCCATGGCAGCCGAAACAACGCCCACCAGCCCGGGCTCCGACGGATGCATGCCGTTTCGCCGATTGGCCGCCACTTGATGCCTCCACCCTGCCATGACCATGATCGGGCATATTGAGCCGGCATGCAACGTCCCCACCTTCGTGCCAGCGAGCCCCGCGCGAGCGACAAGCGGTCTTCGTCTCTCGCTCAGCCCGGGGTCAGACGGCCCGGTGTCAGGCGGAATGGCTCAGCCAATGACGGTCGAACA
Source organism: Mesorhizobium sp. WSM4847 (assembly GCF_055811335.1). Classification (NCBI taxonomy): domain Bacteria; kingdom Pseudomonadati; phylum Pseudomonadota; class Alphaproteobacteria; order Hyphomicrobiales; family Phyllobacteriaceae; genus Mesorhizobium; species Mesorhizobium sp. WSM4847. Next base: position 88,897 of record NZ_JBVVPY010000019.1, read on the forward strand.
CGTCGACGATGGCGCGGAACTCGGCCGGCGGGATCTGGCTGGCGCCGCCGTCGCTGTCTCCGACGAGGAATTGCGCCAGCTGCCGGTCAACCGCTTCCGTCTGCTCGACGGACAGGCCAAGCGATGCCAGATCGGCGGCGATCGATCCGTCGGGCGGCAGATATCCGCCCCATGCCTGGGGCGCCGGATTGCGCAAGCGGACCATCAGGATTCGGGTCAGCGACGGCTGCGGCTCCGGGCCGATGATGGTGGTGCCGCACAAATAGCCGCCAAGCACGCTTCCCGGCCGCGAGTGCGGAAACAGGCACAAGAAGAATTGCGCTTCGCCGCTGGCTTCCTTCAGATGCGCATAAAGCCCGCGTTTTGCCGACGTCATCTGCCCACCGAGCAGCAGCTGCCCGGTCGGCAAGGCCTCGCGATAGGCGGCGGTCAGGCCGTTCGCCCCCGGCCCGACCTCAATCGACAGGCTGCCCCTGATCAGCTGGCCGCGATAGTAGGGCGACAAGGCGCTCGAATAACAGGCGTAGGTTCCGGCAAGGGCCAATCCAGGGCTCCGCTCCTCATGCCCGGCAGCGGTTTCGAAATGCGCATTGGCGCGGCGCTCCAGTTCGGCCCTGTCGATGCCGTGGCGGGCACAGATCGCCGCGGTAAAACCTAGCAGGTCGCTCTCGGCGATCCAGGCGCCGGGCTGCTCCAGCTTGAGCAGCTTCGTCCAGTCGTCGTAGACGCTGAGCTCGCGTGGCTGGGAGCGCCCCTGCAGCCATTTATCGGCGCGGCCGAGGTCGAACGCCGTCTTCGGGTTGACGCCCCGGAACGCCGCCGCAAGGTCCTTGCGGGTGACGGTCCCAAGCACGGCCGCGGTCAGCCGCAATTTCTGCGCGATATGCCGTGCCATCCTACCCGCCCCTTTATGCCGCCGCGAGGATAGCACGCGCCGGCTATACTTTTCCACAAGCTAATATTCCAGAAATTCCGGAGAATTCCACGCCCCTCCACGCGCCTGCGCTTTTCGCCCCGCCGGGCGGCGCTAAGGTCGCGCAGGGCAGGGGCAAGTTATGAAACTCACGCTATTTAGGCCTGAATACCAACACCCTTCCTCAGTCATTTGAACGACGGCGAAGCCGAGCTCTCGGCACCGGCACAAACCAGCGTAGATGCCGCCTCAACAAGGAAGGAATAATTCGATGTCCTGGATTGCCTCCCCCAAAATCCCTTTCACCGCGGTTGCGGCTGGATCCGCTGCACTGCTGCTGCTGACCTTCGGGCCGGATGGACCGTCGCGTGCCGCTGCCGGCTCGCGCGCGGCAGCGACATATGGCAAGGCGGCTCCTGCGGCGCCGGTCATCGATCCGACGCGCATCGAAGTCGACGGCGGCGCGCACGTGATACGCTTTTTCATCGACGGCAAGCAGGTCGCCCTGCTCGACTCGAACGGCTTCAGGGATTGATCTTAACACCAGCGTTGGCCGCGACATTGAGCGGCCAAGCGCAACTGGATGTCTGGGTTCTGTCGCGGCCGCTCCAAGCTTCGGCCTGATGCGGCTGCAAGCCTACACGTGCCGGCAACTGCTCACATTGTACTTTTCCACAAGCTAATATTCCAGAAATTCCGGAGAATTCCACGTCCTTCCACACAGCGGCCGTGTTCGGGCCGGCGGCCGCGGTTAACCTTGCGTTAACCATGGAGGGACCTCGTCATGAAACTTGCCCTGTCTGCACTTCTCACCGTGCTCGCACTTTCGCAAGCCGTGGAGGCCAAGACGAAAGCCGTTGCCACCGATGCCAAAGCGTCCTCAGCCGAGAAAAACCGGCCGCCGCTCGACAACAAGTCCACCAGCGGGATCACGTCGTCTGATGCGACGGCGGCGCCAGCCGACAACAATGGATCCAGTCTGTATCCGCCGGCGATCTATTTCAATTTCTAGAGTCCCTCCATCCGTTGTGGGGCTCAATCTTTAACCGGCCGTACGCCGCTTGCGGTGTCCGCGATCGACGGGTCCGCATTTCGACAGGTCACCTGTTCGACAAGTCATTTGTTCGACAGGCCACATGATCGACAGGCTTAGCCGGCGGCGCGCCAGGCTGTGATCCTCCACCTTCCGGTGAAATCGGCTTCAACCACGAGGCATCGCCGACTTCGACGGGCGATACGGCCTCCTGACATGAGCAACAAGGGTGCCCTGCCCGCTTCACGCGCCAGCGATGGCACAGTTGCCACCACGCTTGACCTTGCCGCCATCCGCCGGATAGTCCGCTATCCCCTTCGATGAAAGACCCTGATATGACAGACGCGATCGCAAGAGACAGCAACGGCGCCCAGTTGAACGAGGGCGATTCCGTCACCCTGATCAAGGATTTGAAGGTCAAGGGCACGTCGGAGACGATCAAGCGCGGCACGCTGGTGAAGAACATCCGCCTCACCGCCAATCCCGGCGAGATCGAGTGCAGCACCAAGCAGGTCAAGGGCCTGGTGCTGAAGACCGAGTTCCTGAAAAAGGCGTGATCGCGCCCGGCACTCAGGTGCGTAACCGGCCGCCCCCGGCGCCACTCCTTGAAAGCGCGCGAAACTGCGATATATCAATGACTAAGCGTGCGTTGCACGCGACGTAGTGCTTTGGTCAAGCTTCATCTGTGGAGGTTGTCATGGCAAACGATCTGATGGAAGGAAAGAAGGCCCAGGATTGGATCAACCTGATCCTTGCGGCATGCCTGTTCATCTCACCCTGGGTTATCGGCTTCGCTGCTGAAACCGCTGCTGCCTGGAACGCCTGGATTGCCGCGGTCGTGCTCGGCGCCTTGGCGCTCGCGGCGCTTTCAGTATTCGCCGAATGGGAAGAGTGGGTGAACCTTGTCGTCGGGCTCTGGCTGATCGCGTCGCCCTGGCTGCTCGGCTTCGTGGCAAACGCCAACGCAATGGCGACCCACGTTGTCCTCGGCGTGCTGGTGGTTGCGGCATCGGCCTGGGCAGTCTGGGACTCCCGTCATCATCCGCCAGCGCATGCGTGATCGGTGACGACTGATGCTTGTCGCCCAAAAGCATGCCCTCGGGCCTGACCCGAGGGTGCGCAGCGGTTTTGGGGGGTAACGACAGGCACAGAAACAAAGACTTAAAGCGCGTCGATTTCCTTTCGAACGCGAGGCGCTTTAAGGGAGGAGCGCGGCGCGCGAGCGGCGGGCTCCTTCTAAAGCCTGAGATCGGGCCCGCTAGAGTGTTTTTGCAGCCAGGAGGAATCTGGCGTTGCAGAAATGCGGCTAAAACGAACAGATAGAGCGGACGCCAGTCAAATTCGCACGCCTCCCGCCCGCCGTATCCCGGCCAAATTGTCTTTTTGTGCTCCAAAATCCCGCCGCCCAAAGTCCGCCGCCGCGGATGCGGATGGCAGCGCTGGCGCGGCGTTCGCTGAGGACGCGCCGACGAGCATTCCGCACTGCACCCGGCAAACTTCCACTTATGTTGCACTGCGTTAGATTTGTTGCATTGCAATATCAATGCATTGCGTCGAGTCTTCGCACGGGTGGCTTTTCAACGACTTCGCGAGGTTTTGCCGTGTCAGCATCGTTTCGGCCTGATATCGAAGGGCTGCGTGCGTTGGCGGTGTCCGGCGTCGTCGCGTTCCATTTTGGTCTGTCGGACCTGCCTGGCGGCTTCACCGGCGTCGACATCTTCTTCGTCATCTCCGGCTACCTGATCACCGGCCAGCTGCTGCGGGAAATCGCCGAGGACGGCAGGCTGGACCTGTGGCGGTTCTATGCAAGGCGCGCCCGGCGCCTGCTGCCGGCCTCGCTGTTCGTCATCTTCGCCACGCTGGTCGCCGGCTACTTCATCCTGTCGCCGGACGAACAGTCGCTCTATTCGAAAGGCGCCATGTTCGCCTCGGCCTATGCGATCAATTTCTGGCTGATACGCTGGTCGTTCGACTATTTCGCCCCCGACGCGGCGAACAACCCCTTCATCCACTTCTGGTCGCTCTCGGTCGAGGAGCAGTTCTATTTCGTATGGCCGGGGCTGCTTCTGCTGGCGGCATGGCTGCGCCCGGGCAAGCGCACGGCGATCCTGGTGATCGGCCTCACCGGCGCGGTGTCGTTCGCCGTCTGCGCCTGGCTCACCACCGTGGCGCAGCCCTGGGCCTTCTATTTCTCGCCGCTCAGGGCCTGGGAATTCGCCGCCGGCGGCCTGGCGACGATGGCGCCGGTAAAATTCTGGCGAGAGAGCCCGCAACTGGGCGCAGCACTGGCATGGCTTGGCCTGGCGCTGATCGCCGGTGCCTATCTGACCTTCAGCGAGCAGGACACCCCCTTCCCCGGCTTTGCGGCGGTGGTGCCGGTGGCCGGCACCGTGCTCCTGCTGCTCAGCGGCTCCGGCAATGTCCAAAGAGGGCCGAGCGCCATGCTGGCGCTGCCGCCCCTGCAATGGGTGGGGAAACTTTCCTACTCACTCTACCTCTGGCACTGGCCGGTCATCGTCTATGCGACGATGATGGTGCCCGACCTGGCCTGGCCGGGGCGGCTTGCCTGCGCCGCATTGACGCTGGCGCTGTCGCTCTTCACCTATAATTTCATCGAAAACCCGATCCGTCGCAATGGCTGGCTGATGGCGAACGCGGCGCGCGCGCTAATCCCCGCCGCAATGCTGACCGGCGCCGGCGTCGTGGCGACTTACGCCAATGCGCGCCTTGCCGTGGACGGCCTCGACCCCTCGCAACGCATCATTGCCGAAACTGCCGCGCGGCCCTCTACCGCGCGCGCCAAGGTAGGCTGCGTTGTCGACTACGAGACAGTGACGCCGAGGGCCTGCGAGTTCGGCGCCAAGAATGCCGAGCGCTCGATCGCGCTGTTCGGCGATTCGCATGCCGATCACTGGTCGACGCCGCTGATCGAGGCGGCGAAGAAGAACGACTACAAGGTCGTCACTTGGCTCAAAGCCGCCTGCCGGGCATCGCGGCTGACGGTCTGGAGCTCGAAGCTGAAGCGTGACTACACCGAGTGCGATCAATGGCGCGAGCAATCGATCAAGGAGATCATCGCCCTGCGCCCGAGCTTGGTGGTGATCTCGGAGATCTCGCTGACCAGTTCGCGCAAACTGTCGCCCGACGCCCGGCAATCCGAAAGCCTCGATCAGGACTGGCGGGGCGGCCTGCGCGCAACGCTGGAGGCGTTCAGCCAGGCCGGGCTGAAAGTCGCCTTCATCCGCGATGTGCCGTTCAACACCCTTTTTGTCGACACCTGCGTGGCCCGCGCGCTGTGGCGTGGACAGACGCCATCGGTATGTGACGCGCCGCGAACCGACGCCGCCAACGACGCCATGGCCGCGGTGGAGCGTGACATCGTGCGCGCCGTCCCCAACGCGACCTACATCGACATGACCGACCGGTTCTGCGACGCCAAGACCTGCCATGTCTTCATCGATGGCAAGCTGGCCTATCGCGACCGCCACCACATGGCGACGCCCTTTGCGCAAACACTGGAGCCGACGGTCGAGCGCGCGCTGTTCTCGACCGGGGCGGCCAGGAAGTAAGGCGCGCAAGACGCGCCTTTCACCAGCGTCTCGGTGCCCCCAGTCTCAGTGCAAGCCAAACTCGCGCAGCAGTTCTTCGCGGTAGCGCACGAACCGGCTCTCGCTGCGATCGCGGGGGCGCGGCAGTTCAACCTCGACCAGCCGTGCTGTGCCGCCCTTCTCCCTGGGCAGGATCAGCACCCTGTCGGCAAGATAGATCGCTTCTTCCAGATCATGGGTGACCATGACCATGGTGACGTTCTCCTCGCTCCAGATGCGTGCCAGTTCCTCCTGCATGCCGATCTTGGTCATGGCGTCGAGCGCGCCTAGCGGCTCGTCGAGCAGCAGGATTTCAGGTTGCACGGTCAAGGCCCGGGCAATGCCGACGCGCTGTGCCATGCCGCCCGAAAGCTGCCTGGGATAGGCATCGCTGAATTCGGCCAGGCCGACGAGCGCGGTATAGAAGCGGGCCTTGTCCTCGGCCTCCGCCTTGGGCACGCCCCGCACTTCGAGGCCAAAGGCGACGTTGCCGAGCACCGTCAGCCAGGGCAGCAGGCGCGGTTCCTGGAAGATGACCGCGCGCTCGGCGCCGACGCCATGGACTGGCCTGCCGTCGATCGCGACACCGCCGCTGTCCGCGGCCTCAAGACCGGCAAGGATGCGCAGCAGCGTGGTCTTGCCCGATCCGCTGACGCCGACGATGACGAGACATTCGCCGGAGCGGATGTCGAGGTTGAGCGCCCTCAGCACGGCAAGCAGGCGCCCGCCGAGGGTGAAGGATTTGGAGAGGTCGCGTATCGTGACCTCGCCGCCGCTTGTGCTGGCCATGGCCGTCTCCCGATCAATTGGTTTTCGTTTCGCCGCGCCCGTAAAGAATATCCGCGGCTTTCAGCCTGCCCTTGGGCAGCCGGCCGTCGCGCTCGAGCACGCCGACCCAGAAGTCTATGTCGCGGTCGTCGGCCTTCGCCCCTTCGCGCAGCCCGAAGCCGGTCCAGTAGCGCGCCAGCTCGCCATTTTCGCCGCGTTTATCGAGGATCTCCGCAAGCACCTTGCGCGCCTCGTTCGGGTTCTGGCGCGACCAGTCGGCGGCGCGGGCCGACTGTTCGACGAAATTGCGGGCGCCATCCGGATGCGCCGCGATGAAGTCGCGCCGCAGGACAATGAAGCCGCCGGCCAGTTCGCCCAGCACGTCGGTGTCGTTGAACACGCCGCGCACACCGCCCTTGTCGACCAGCGCGCCGGCAAACGTCGCCTGCCAGTAGCCCAGTGCCGCGATATCGACCTGGCGTGACCGCAAGGTCTGTTCAAGCTGCGGCCCGGGCACGACGACGAGGTTGGCGGCATCAGGCGGCAGGCCGACGCCGTGCAGCGCCTCGCGGACGGTATAGTCGAGATGGGCGCCGAGCGTGTTGACCGCAATGGTCTTGCCGGCGATGTCGGCAATCGATTTGATCGGGCTGTCTTCCAGCACGTAGAAGATGCTGCGCACTTGGCCGTTGATGCCGTTGCTTGGATAGGCAGCGACGAAGTCGTTGCCGCCGGAGATCGAATTGATCACCGCAGCGGTTGCGGCCGAGCCGAGATCGACGCTGCCGGAGGCGAGCGCGAACAGCGATTCCGGGCCGCCGCTGGAGTAGCCGACATTCTCAAGCTTGACGCCGACGTCCTTGAAATAGCCGAGCGCGTCCGCCAGCTCATGCGGCGAGATGCTGCCACGGCTGGCGAGGTAGCGCAACGTGACCGGCGCGGCTTGCGCAACGGCAAAGCGAGGCAGGCCGGAGGCGATGATGCCGGCGGCAAAGGGAGCGCCCGCAAGCAGGGAACGGCGAGTGATTGGCATGGTCCGGACTTTCGTGTTGGAGGATGGGGCCTGTTGGAGAGGGTGGTTGAAAGCTGGTCAGTCGATGGGATTGCTCCAGCGGCAGAGCCGCCGCTGCAGGCCGACCAGCGCCTGGTTGGCGATCAGGCCGAGGCCGGCAAGGATGACGATCGCTGCAAACATCAGCGGGATCTGGAAGTTGTACTGCGCGTTCATCACCTGGAAGCCGATGCCCTTGTTGGCGCCGATCATTTCGGATGCGATCAGCAACAAGAGCGCCGTGGTCGCACTCAGCCTCAAGCCGACGAAGATCGAAGGGACGGCCCCCGGAAGCACGACCCGGCGAAACGCGGTGACCCGCGTGGCGCCGTAGACCCGGGCCATCTCGAGCAGTTTCGGATCGACTTGCTTGACGCCGCTGATGGTGTTGAGCAGCAGCGGAAACAGCGTCGCCCAGAAGATGACGAAGACCTTTGATGCCTCCCCCAACCCGAGCAGCAGGATGAACACCGGATAGAGCGCAAGCGCCGAGGTCTGCCGGAAAACCTGCAGGATCGGGTCAAGCGCGGTTTCGACGGCGCGCACCTGGCCCATGAACAGACCAAGCGGGATGGCAACCGCCACCGCCGCCGCGAAGGCGAGGCCGGCGCGCTGCAGGCTGATGGCGATATCGCCAAGCAAGGTGCCGCCGGCCAGACCATTCCACAGTGCGGAGACGATCGTGTCGACCGGCGGCAGCACCGCGGCGTTGACCCATCCCGCGCTGCTCGACACCTGCCAGATCGCGAGGAAGCCGATCAGGATGCCGTAGCGGGACAGGAAGCGGATGACAGTGCGGTTGGCCAGGCGCGGGAAATCGGCGCCAAGGCCGGTTCTGCCGTCATGTGCATCGATCGTCACCCGCTGCTCGATGTGTTGCAAACTCATCGTCTTGCCCTTTGCTTCAAGAGAATCTATTCGGCGGCCAGCACCTTGGAGCGGGCGGCGGTCCAGGGGTTTTCCGGCCGCCTGAGGCCGAGATTCTCGCGCAGCGTCCTGCCCTCGTAGGCGGTGCGGAACAGGCCGCGACGCTGCAGCTCGGGGATCACCAGGTCGACGAAATCGTCGAGCCCGCCGGGCAGCCACGGCGGCAGGATGTTGAAGCCGTCGGCGGCGTCGTTGCCGAACCATTCCTCCAGCTGATCGGCAACCTGCGCCGCGCTGCCGATCACGGTGTAGTGGCCGCGGGCCGTCGCCACCCACTGGTAGAGCTGGCGGATGGTGAAGTTGTGCTCGTCGGCAATCTGGCGGATCAGCGCCTGGCGGCTCTTCATGCCTTCGGTTTCCCGGCTCGGCGGCAGCGGTCCGTCGAGCGGGTAACCCCGGATGTCGAGCGTCTGGCCGGCCAGCCCATTGAGCAGGGCCACGCCATCCTCGGGCAGGATCAGCTCGTTCAGCTGCTGGTACTTGGCGCGGGCTTCCTCTTCGGTGCGGCCGACGAAGGGTGCTACGCCCGGCATGATCAGCACCTGCCCGGGATCGCGGCCGACTGCCGCCACGCGCGCCTTGATGTCGCGGTAGAATTCTTGCGCCGAGGCCAGGTTCTGATGGGCGGTGAAGATGACCTCAGCCGACTGGGCGGCGAGCTTGCGTCCGTCCTCCGACTGCCCGGCCTGAACCACCACCGGATGGCCCTGCACCGGTCGCGGCACATTGAGCGGGCCTTTGACGCTGAAATGCCGGCCCTTGTGGTCGATGTCGTGAAGCTTGTCCTTGTCGTAGAAGCGCCCCGACTTCTTGTCGCGGATGAAGGCATCGTCTTCCCAGCTGTCCCACAGCGCCTTGACCGTCTCGACATGTTCATCCGCGCGGGCATAACGCTCGGCGTGGGCAGGCTGCGTCACGCGATTGAAATTGCGCGCGGTCTCGTCACCCGCCGAGGTCACCACATTCCAGCCGGCCCGGCCGTTCGACAGCAGGTCGAGCGAGGCGAACTTGCGGGCGAGCGTATAGGGCTCCTCATAGGTGGTGGAGGCGGTGGCGATGAAGCCCAGATGCGTGGTGAGCGGCGCCAATGCGGCAAACAGCGTCACCGGCTCGAACCCGGCGATCTTGGCATTGCCGCCTTCGCGGGCGCCGAGGCCGACGGTCAGATTGTCGGCCAGGAAATAGGCGTCGAACAGGCCGCGCTCGGCGGTCAGCGCGAGCTGCCTGTGGAACTCGAAATTCGTCGCGCCGTCGGCCGGCGCGTCAGGATGGCGCCAGGCTGCGATATGCTGTCCGCCACCGGGCAGGAAAGCACCAAGCTTGATCTGCCTCGACTTGCTGGGTCTGGTCATTGCGGGCTCCTTCTGAGCTGTGCGGGAAGCGAATTGAGGACACGGGGCCGGTATTCAGGCGGCAAGACCGACGCTGCGTGGCACCGCACGGCATGCTTCGGCGACCGCTTGGCTGGCGCGAGCATGGATGGCTTCGGACACCAGCACGCCGTTGGCGAAGTCCTTGTCGGAGGCGTAGATCGCGGTCGGCAGGGTCAAAGCCTCGAAGAAGCCGAACAGCGGCCGCAGCTGATGTTCGACCACCAGCGAATGACGATCGCCGCCGCCGGTTGCAGCAAGGATCACCGGCTTTCCCCGCAGGGATGACGGGTCGAGCAGGTCGAAGAAATGCTTGAAAAGCCCGGTGTAGCTGCCTTTGAAAGTCGGCGAGCCAACCACCAGAACGTCGGCGCCCAGCAATCGCTCGACGATGTTCCTGGCCGATGGATCCAGATCGCCAATGCGCCTTGCCAGCGGAAACGACCGACCGAGATCCTCGATGTCGAAAACGGTCGAGGCTGCACCGGTGCTGCTCGCCACCTCCGCAACGATGTGGCTGATGAACGCCTTGGTCTTCGACGGACGGGTCAGGTTGCCCGACAGCCCCACCACCAGATTTTTCGACATTTGGGCTCCTCGCAAAACGCTTGTGTGCTTTAACTCTACTAAGTTTATAGAGTTTAATGAGAAAGAAGATTTCAAAACGAGCCCGCCAAGCGGATTGAGTTTGCGGCACATCGCCGTTGATTGGTTCTTTCGACGCGAAATGCGAACGGCGAGTTCGGCAACGGCGCCTTGACCGCATTCCGGCCATGCGTTGATGATCTCACACCAAAGGCATCGCCCCGGAGGATTCGCATGAAAACAGCCGTTCTGACCTACCTGCTCCTGGCCATTTTGCTGGCGTCGCCGGCGCAGGCGGGCTGGAAGCCGGTCGAGAAGGTCGAGACCTACGCCGTTTCAGGGCAGACCGGTCCCCAGCTCCATGCCTCGATGGGCGAGCGCGGTCCGACGATCGGCAAAAGCAGGGTCCGCGCCATGGCCTATACCAATTTCAAGCTGACCTGGGTCAGGGACTATCAGCGGCAAGGCAATGCCTGTGTGCTGGTGTCGGCGCGCCCAAAACTCATCATAACCTATACCTTGCCCAAAGCGTCCGGGCCGGTGCCGGCCGCCGTGCAGAAGAGCTGGGACGTTTTCGCCGCTGGCCTCGCCGCCCACGAAAAGGTGCATGGCGACATCATCGTCGACATGGTCCGCAAGATCGAGACGGCGACCATCGGCCTGTCCGTCGCCGACGATCCCGGCTGCAAAAAGATCAGGACCGAAATGACCACGCGGCTTGCCGAACTCTCCCAGGCGCAGCGGCAGGCAAGCCGCGATTTCGACCGGGTAGAATTCGCCCCGCGCGGCAATCTGCAGCGGCTGATCGTCGCTTTGCTGATGGGGCGGTAGTATTGTGACGCCTGAGCGAGGCACCCCCCTCTGCCCTGCCGGGCATCTCCCCCTCAAGGGGGGAGATTGCGCCTTCGCGTCGCTCCGGCCTCAATCGCCGATGTTGAAGGACGAGGTGCGGCGTTGCGGTCAGCCAATCTCCCCCTTGAGGGGGAGATGCCCGGCAGGACAGAGGGGGCGCCGTAGAGTGCAGGCCTCGCCTCACCCCGTCACCGGCGTCCACATCACATCCTCGACCCGCATCGCCCCCGTCGCCAGCATCACCAGCCGGTCGAAGCCGAGTGCGGCGCCGCTTGCCTGCGGCATGATGGCCAGTGCGGCGAGGAAATCCTCGTCGATCGGATAGCGTTCGCCGTAGATGCGCTGCTTCTCGTCCATTTCGAGGATGAAGCGCCGGCGCTGCTCGTCGGCGTCGGTCAGCTCGCCGAACGCATTGGCCAGCTCGACGCCGCAGCAATAGAGCTCGAAGCGCTCGGCGGTCCTCGGGTCATCGGCGCTCGGCCGGGCAAGGGCGGCCTCCGAGATCGGATAGCCGTAAAGAATGGTGGCGCGCCCCTGCCCCAGCGCCGGCTCGATCTTTTCCACCAGCACCCGACTGAACAGATCGGCCCAATTGTCGTCGGGCGCGGTGCGCAAGCCCGCCTGGACCAGAGCCGCATGCAGCGCCTCACGATCGGTGCTGCCGTCGGCGGCGACCGTGACCAACAGATCGATACCGGCATAGCGGATAAAAGCCTCGGCGACGTTCAACCGTTCCGGCTCGGCGAACGGATCGGCCTCGCGGCCGCGAAAGGCGAAGCGTTTCGTGCCGGCGCGCTCGGCGGCCAGCGCGACAAGCCCGGCGCAATCCTGCATCAGGCTGTCGTAGGTCTCATCGGCCCGGTACCATTCGAGCATGGTGAAGGACGGATGGTGCAATGGGCCGCGCTCGCGGTTGCGATAGACGGCACTCAGGCTGAAGATGCGTTTCTCGCCGGCGGCGAGCAGCTTCTTGCAGGCGAATTCCGGCGAGGTGTGCAAATAGAGCGGCTGGTGCCGCCCATCTGGGCCGAGCGCCTCGGTGGCGAAGGCCGACAGATGCGCCTCGTTGCCGGGCGAGACCTGCAGCGCCGCGGTCTCGACTTCGACGAAGTCGCGGCGGGCAAACCAGTCGCGCACGGCCGCGGTGATGGCGTTGCGCAGGATCAACCGCGGCCGCCGGTCGGCGTGAACATCAGGCGTCCACCAGGGCGAGGCGGCGGTCATGGCGACAGGATTTGCATCGAGGACTGGCGATTGCCGCCAAGATGCGCTAGGCCGCACCGAACGGCTCCCGCAGCCGATTTGCGCCATTCGGCGCTCCCAGGCCAGTCAACGCTGTTAGGAATAAAGCCCGTGAAGGTCATCGCCAGTTCCCTACGCAAAGGCAATGTCGTCGAAAAGGACGGCAAGCTCTATGTGATCCTCTTTGCCGAAAACATCCATCCGGGCAAGGGCACGCCGGTGACCCAGCTCGACATGCGCCGCATCTCCGACGGGGTGAAGGTTTCGGAGCGCTACCGCACCACCGAGCAGGTCGAGCGCGCCTATGTCGAGGAGCGCGAGCATACCTTCCTCTACCACGACGCCGAAGGCTATCATTTCATGAACCCGGAAAGCTATGACCAGGTCGCGGTGCCGGAAAGCGTGGTCGGCGAGATGGCGCCCTATCTCAAGGAAGGCATGGCGGTGCAGATTTCACAGTACAACGGCATCGCCATCTCGCTGGTGCTGCCGCAGCGCGCCACCTTCGAGGTGGTCGAGACCGAGCCGGTGACCAAGGGCCAGACGGCGTCCTCATCCTACAAGCCGGCGACGCTGTCCAACGGCGTGCGCACGCTGGTTCCGCCGCACATCACCGCCGGCACCCGCGTGGTGGTGATGACGGCTGATGCCGCCTATGTGGAGCGCGCCAAGGACTGAGAGGCAGGATCATTTCTGTCGTCACTGAAGGTGTCGCGCGCGATGAATGCCAAGGCGCAACTCACGCCGGTGCCGGCATGCGTGCCGTCTCCTTCACTGAACAGTGCAGATTCAGCCAAGGATGACACCCGCCACCAGAACCGTAAGGATCATCGACAGCGGGACGGCAAGCAGGCAGCAGGCCTCCAAGGTGTTGATTTGCCAAGAGTTCATCGGGCGCTTCCCAGTTGGTTTCCTGTCTAAACGGTCAGACCGGGATGGCAGTTCCACGAAAAATCTCCCGCGTCATTCCGTGCCACGATCACGCCGATCGACACGAACCTCGGTCATCCAGCGGGCACGCGCCAGATGCGTCGCCCAGGCGCGGAATGCCCGTTCTGGCTCCTGCTCCGGGTCAATGTGCAGGACGGTGTGGGCGACCTCACGCCAATCGGCGCTGTCCGCCGAAGCATCGAGCAGCCGGATGTAAGTCAGCATGCAGTGCTCGTCATACGCGGTCAGCGCCGAAGACGTCGGCGCCGTATCTGCGAAATGAGCGTTTTGCGGCATCTTTGGCATTGTGATTTACCAGCAATGGCGCAGCGTAACAGGCCGTCGGGAAACCCGCGCCCTTCAATTGGAGGACGCTGGCCAAAACGCATTGCCAAACGCCCCGTTTGCCCCTTCACCGCGGCCGCCGCATCAGCATCATGCCGTAATGCACCGCCAGCAAGTCCAGCCCGATTTTGAGCAGTTTCGACAGCACATCCCGCGGCTCGCCGGTCTGTTCGGCCAGGCTCTTCACCGTTTCGCCGGCGCAGCAGACTTTTTGCACCACGACCGACACCTCCCAATGCGCAAGCGCCCTGGTGGCGTCGGCATAGGCGCGGCCGGCGGACAGGATGCGGTCGGCAACGCCGCCGCCGATGGGTCCGCCGTCGACGCGCTCGATCAGCGCCATCGGCTTGACGCCGTCCTGTGCCGAGACGCGAAAATCCTCGCGGTAGCGCATGCCCGCCTCGCGCTGCTGGCGCGACAGCGAGGTGATGCCGGTCAGCGGGTCGACATTGCGCACCCGCACAATCCCGCCGGTCGCGGTGTGGCCGTTATTGGACACCTCATAGACGCGCCTCGCCTCCAGCGTGCCGGTCGCCAGCCGCTTGCGGCCAAAGGCATCGTCCTTCAGCGCGAAATCATGACCGACCTGCTTGCGGATGCGCACCTGCTCGGCCTCGCCCGTGGGTAATTTGGGCGGTTTGGCCTTTTGGGCGGTCTTCTTGCTCATCTGTGGCTCCTCGTTTCATTGCTGTCTTCGCAGAACCTGGGCTCCTCCGCGCAGCGGGGGCGAGGAACCGGGCCGCCGTGCTTGGCGAGAAGACTCTCGACCGATGCCGCTCACGCTGCGTCCGCGAGAGCCGTACGGCGATGGTCGCAGAACCGCGCCGCGTGATAGGCGCAGTAGCTTTTCAGCGGCCGCGTGCGCAAGCCGCAGCACAGCATCGCCAGTGCCGGCCGGCTGCCGGGCGCGTCGTTTTCGGGATTTTGCTCGAGCGTCAGGTCGAGCGGTGCGCGGCAGCGGTTGAACAGGCAGTCGATGAAGCGCATGGCCGCGACATGCGGCTGGCGCCCGACGGCGGCAGCGGGGCGCGGCGACGGCAGCTTGAGGGCCTCGCCGTCGGGCCCTTGGATCTCGCGCACCAACGGGCGCTGCGGCAGCCAGACCGGCGGCGCCAGCCTGGCCGGCGTGCGGGCGATGCTTTGCAATTTTGTGTCGGTATAGGCGGGCATGATGTTCTTCCATCGAGATCGAAAGGGTTGCGTAGATGCCGAAGCTGCCCCCTCTCCCCGTTCACGGGGAGAGGATGCCGGCAGGCAGGTGAGGGGCGGCGCGGCGTCGCCGATTACCTCTCCCAGGGGAAACCGCCCTGCCCGTGCGCCGGGCGAAGACGATGACCGTGCCGTCCTCGGTGCGGCTGCACGAAAGGCCCGCATTGCACGCGCCGAAATTCGGGGCCGGAGCCGTGAGGGGACGGCTCCGGCCGTTCCGGTTGCCGCCGCTGACGGCAGGGCCACCGGATCCGAGGCGCGAGCCTCGGGCTTCGTCCCGGCCGGGGAGGAGGACAGCCGGGACGGATGGGAAAGCGAGATGGAGCGTGGCTTGTGCATGGCTATATATAAGCATAACTCAAAAAATTATGCAAGCCATTCTTTCATGGACGAAACCGATTCTTATGTTTCAGATGGCGCCATGGCGAAAACCTCATTGTCGATCAAGGTCGGGGCGGCGATCCGCAAGGCGCGCAAGCAGCGCGGCCTGGTGATGCGCCATATTGCCGAGCACAACGACACCGACGTCGCCGCTGTCGGCAATTGGGAAACCGGCCGCAACCTGCCGAAAACCGAGAACCTTTTGAAGACCGCCGCCTTCCTGCGCATCGACCCGGTGGCGCTCGGCAAGGGCGAGGTCGTCTTCCTCGACGACGCCGACAATGTCGCCGACGCCGAGATCGTCACCGACGCCGCCCCCCTGCCCGCCGGCCCGATGGACATCGAGCTTCTGGGTGCCGCGGTCGGCGGCGACGACGGTGACTTCACCTTCAACGGCGAGGTCGCCGGCTATGTCCAGCGCCCGCCCGGCATCGCCCATCTGCGCAAGGTGTTCGCCCTGCACGTGCTCTCCGACTCGATGGTGCCGCGCTACGAGCCCGGCGAGATGCTCTATTGCGGCGGCCGCGACGCTGTGCCCGGCGACCACGTGGTGATCGAGATGTTTCCCGAGGAAAACGAGCGCAACGGCAAGGCCTTCATCAAAAAGCTGGTCAAGCGGACCGCCGCCGAGTTGGTCGTCGAGCAGTACAATCCGCCGAAGTCGCTGACCTTCAACCGCTACGCGATAAAACACGTCTGGCGCGTCATCCCGCTCAAGGAACTGCTGGGGTACTAGGGCGGCGGCGGAGCGCGCCCTTCTCCCCTTGTGGGAGAAGGTGGATCGGCGCGTAGCGCCGAGCCGGATGAGGGGTGCTGGACGGAATGAGGCATCGGCAATCCGTCGCCTTCGCTTCACTTCCCTGGAGCAAAGGCAGGCGTTGGCGATCCGTCCAACACCCCTCATCCGACCTCGCTTCGCGAGGCCACCTTCTCCCACAAGGGGAGAAGGAATCGCCACTCCCCATCAAGCCCGCCTGGATCTCTCCAGCGGAACCTCGCGCTCGCCAAGCATCCGCGCCTCGGCGCGGCGCTGCTGCCGCTCGTCGATGAACGCCGCCTGGATCGAGACCGCCGCGCCCGGCAGGCCATCGGCGCGACAGGCCGAGCAGCGAAGCCGCCCCGACAGCGCCGCCAGCGGCGTCTGCGCGGTCACCCCGAATCGCCTCAGCTCCGCCGGCTTCCACCATCTGTTTCGACCGCAATCGATACACTCGACCGCGATCGAGACGACCTCGGCGATCGTGGCTTCCTTGCCCGGCAATGCCATCGTCCCTGGTGCCTCGGTTCCTGTTTTGTTCACATCATTAGGGGTTTTTCCCGAAGAGTCGAGTCGGTTCCGCTCAACCCGTGCAAAAGTTTAACTTGTGCCAATTTTTGAGTTATGCTTATATAAAATACTCCAGACGAACGGGCGACGGGACCGGGTCTCCGTCGCGCCGCCGCCAGCCAAGGAGACGAAGATGGACGCCCTCTCCGCCCAGTTCGCCCGCGATTGCGGCTATACCAGCGACAGCCCGGCCATGCTCGCCGCCTTCGCCGCTATCCGCCGCGACGGCATAGGCCGGGCGCGCCTCGGCCATGGCCAGCGCAAGGCGCTGGTCGACCGGCTGAAGCTCGGCGAGGCCTTGTTCCTGGCGGCGATCCGCCCGGCGCAGTCGACTGAGGAGGCGCTCGAGGACGCCGCCCGCTTCATTGCCTGTTATCGCAATATGCCGCGCTGGCGCCAGGAAAGGCGCGGCGCCGATCTCGCCCGCGCCAGGCAGCAGCTTCTGCTGGCGCGCTTCTTCCGCCGCTACGGCCACCGCCTCTGGGCACGGCAGGCGGCCTAGGCTAGAGGTGAGTAACGTCGGCGCTGCCGCGCTGCCGGCACCTTCTCCCCGTATGGTGACGGGGAGAAGGGGCTGGCCGCAGCGTCGGCTCCATTTCTGAACGCCAGAGATTGGCGAAATCCTTTGCGAAGTGTCCCTTCTCCCCGTTCCTATACGGGGAGAAGTGCCCGGCAGGGCGATGAGGGGCAGCGCAGACCTGAAGCGATTACCCTCCACCTGCCCTCCACGCTCCTTGACAATCCGCCCTATTTGTTCTCTTTATGTTCGCACAAAACCCACCCTCAGGACAATGCGGCGTTCGAACTGCCGCGGGCGAACGGGCCGGATGGAAGCCAACATCCTCCACGCTGATCTGGACGCTTTCTATGCCTCGGTCGAACAGTTGCTCGACCCCGCCCTGCGCGGCAAGCCGATCGCCGTCGGCGGCGGCGTCGTCTTGGCCGCGTCCTACGAGGCCAGGGCTTTTGGCGTGCGCGGCGGCATGCCGGGGCGGCGCGCGCGGGAACTCTGCCCCGGGCTGATTTTCGTCGGCGGCCATTTCAAGGATTATCAGCGGCTCGGCGATGCGGCTATTCAAGTGCTCGGCGATTTTACCCCGGTGGTCGAGCGGATTTCCATCGATGAGGCCTTTGCCGACGTCGCCGGCTGCACCCACCTGTTCGGCCCGCCGGCCGAGATCGCGACAACCATCCGCCGCCGCGTGCGGGCCGAGCTTGGCTTGCCGATCTCGGTCGGCGTGGCGCGCACCAAGCACCTGGCCAAGATCGCCTCGCAGGTGGCCAAGCCCGACGGGCTGGTAGTGGTCGATCCGCGCCACGAGCTGGAGTTCCTTCACGATCTGCCGGTCGAGCTGATGTGGGGCGTCGGTCCGGTCACCAGGGAGCGGCTGGCCGGCATTGGTGTGCGCACCATCGGCGAACTGGCGAAGACCAATGGTGGGTCGCTGGAGCGTCTGCTCGGCCCGGCGGCAGGTGAAAAACTCAACGCGCTGGCCTGGAACCGCGATCCGCGAAAACTCGAGACGCAGCGCCGGGCACGATCGGCCGGCGCGCAATCGGCGCTCGGCAGGAAACCGGCCGAGGCAAAAATCTTCGTACCCACCCTGCTGCATCTGGCCGACAGGGTCGCCACCAGGCTGCGGGCGAAATCCCGGCCCGGCCGCACGGTGACGGTCCGCGTCCGCTTTGCCGATCTGCGCTCGGTGACGCGTTCGATCACGCTCGACCAGCCGATTTCGGCAACCGCGATGCTGGCCGAGATCGCCGAGGCGCTGGTGCGCAAGGTGCTTGTCGATCATCCGCACGAAAAGACCATTTCGCTGCTGGCGATCGCCGTCTCGCATCTGGAGAAGCAGCCGGCCCTGCAGCTGGAACTGCCGCTCGGCCTCGACGACGACCGCCTCCGCCCCGGCACCAGGAAGGGTGCGGCGCGCTGGACCGCGGACCACGCCATCGACAAGATCCGCGACCGCTTCGGCTGGGAGGCGGTCGGCTATGCCTCGGTCGCGCTCGGCCAATCGCGATCGGTCCCCGATGCGTTTCGCGAGCTGGCCGAAAAGGAATTGTAAGTAAGGGAAGGCAGTAGGCAGTAGGGGAGTAGGGGAATGGCCCCTGGAATGGCTTCCTCACCACTGCCCACTGCCCACTGCCTACTGCCCACTGCCTACTGCCTACTGCCTACTGCCTACTGCCTATTGCCCTACTCGCTTCCCAGCGGCGCCACGGCCGGTCCGTTCAAGGCCGTGCCATCGATTGCAAAATGCGAACCGTGGCAGGGGCAGTCCCAGCAGCGCTCGAGCGAGTTCCAGTGGACGTGGCAGCCGACATGCGTGCATGCGGCCGAGCGCTTGTAGAGCGTGCCGTCGTCATCGCGAAATGCGGCGATCTTGCTGAGCCCTTCGCGGACGATGGCACCTTCTCCCGGTCGCAGCTTATCGACGGAATCGATCTCGCCAGGCGCGATATATTCGGCAAAACTCTTGATCGCCGTCGCATTCTCCGACAGGTAATCGCCGATCGCGCCTGCCGTCTTGCGCGACGGCTCGTAGAGTTCGCGCCAGGGACTTTCCTCCTTCAGAATCAGGTCTGAAATCAACAGGCCGGCGACAACGCCATGGGTAATGCCCTGGCCGGAATCCCCGGTCGCCACAAAGACGCGGCTGTCGCCAGGATTGCGGCCGATGAACCCCGCATAATCGACGGTCTCCATCACCTGCCCGGACCACCGGTTGATTTCCACGCCGACATCGGGCACCAGCCTTTTGGTCCAGGCCGTCAGGGCCGCGAAACGGTCACCGGCATCATCGGCCTGTCCTGTCTTGTGGTCTTCACCTCCGACGATCAGGAAGTCGGTCCCACCGTCGCCAGGCTGAAGCCGAACGTAGTGATAAGGGTCTTCAGTATCCCAATACAGCGCATCCGGTATGGTATCGCGCGCGATCTCGAACGACATCGCGTAGGTTCGATAGGGCGCTTGCTTGGTGTGAAGCGCGACCCGATCGTTGATCGGCGAGTTGGTGGCGACAACGGCCGATCTGGCAGACACGGTAGAGCCTGAAACCGTGGTTACACGCACGCCGCCATCAGTCTCCTCGACCTTTTCGACGATAGTATCAGCATAAAGCACGCCGCCGCGCGCGCGGATGGCCGCGGCCAGCCCGCGGAGATATTTGAGCGGGTGGAAGGTCGCCTGATTGGCGTATCGAAGGGCCTGCACATCCGAAAAGCCTGCAAATGGCACGCCCCTGGTCTTCTCGACCTCGACACCGATCTTCAGAGCGGCGTCCAGTTCGCGCGTGATATCGGATTCCTGGCTGCCGGAAGCCGGAAAGAGAAAGCCATCAAGGCGCCGGAAATCGCAAGCGATACGCTCGGTCTCCCGGATGGATTGGATACGGTCGATAGCGGCCGACTGGCTTTGGTAAAAAATCCGCGCCAGGTCCTCGCCGCGCAATTTGGTCAGCTCCGAAAAATAGTCGTCGCAGACAGATGACAGGTGCGCAGTGGTGCGAGCCGTCATGCCGCTTCCGATCCGGCCGCGATCGAGGACAGCCACCTTTTGCCCGGCGACGGCCAGTTCGTAGGCGACCGACAGTCCGGCAATCCCAGACCCGACAACCACGACATCGACCTGTTCGCTTTGCCCGAGCGGCACCGCATCGGGCACGACTTCGGTCGCCGCCCAGAGCGATACAGTCCTTTCATCGCTGACATTCATCGGCGGAGCCTCCCATCCACGATATTCGGTAACGGATGCGAGAATTCAAAGTTCCTCGACGCTTTGAATGCCGACAGAGGCGGCCCTGGTTGTCAGACCAAAAGCGTTGCGCCGCCCCAGGCGATCAGGGCGATGCCAGCTGCCCGGCCAACCCACGGGCCGGCAGGAAACAGTTTTTCCACCAGCACCAGAATGGCGAGCGCGGCAACCCACACCAGATTCATGACGCCACCCACGAACAACAACGCCATCAGCATCCAGCAGCATCCGACACAAAACGCCCCGTGCAGTGCGCTGAGACGCAGCGCGCCAGTTGCGTACGGACGCCAGTGGCGGGCAAGGAACGCCGTCGGTGCCCGGCAATGCGACACGCAGGCATTCTTGAAGGGCGAGAGCTGATACAGCCCCGCGCCGATCAGGACGATGGCTGAAAGCCAGCGGCTTTGCGAACTCATCATCGTCGCCGAAACGAGGGCCTCGCGTTCGAGCAGCCAATGCAACGCGGTTGCGGCGACGGAGAACCCCAGCCAGACCAAGAGGTAGCCTGCCATGAACACGCCGGTCGGCGCGAGCTTGTCCTGGATCTGACCCCGTGCCAGCGCATGGCGATGCACGCGCGCATAGAGCAGGATGGTCGGCGCCGCACTCGGCGACATCATGGCGACCATCATGACCCACCACATGGCGATCATCAGCGCCCAGTTCGCGGCCCCCCAGGCCCGCGGCTCCGTCGCCATCGCGCTCATGTCCATGCCGGACATGCCAGACATATCCATGCCAGACATATCCATACCGGGCATATCGGATGTCATGTTCGGAGTTTGCAGGTGGGGGAATAGCGCGAGCCTCGACATCTCCCACGCATTCATGCCGAGCCCTGCGCCGGCGGCGATGTAAAGCCAGGCCAGCAGGCACAGCGCCACCACGCCCGCAATCGTGATGACGCGGTCGCGCCTGAGCAGCCGTTCCAGTGGCGACCCGCCGTTCATGCGCCGCGTCAGGCCCGCACCACCCCGTGATTGTTGAGATGCAGCCGCGCGAACTGGCCGTAACTGTCTTTAGTGGTCACCTGAACCGGCCCGCTGGTTGCGCTCGAAGCGCTGCCGATCTCGGCGACGGCATATTCGAAGCCGTTCGGCAACACGATTTGAGCCCGCGAGTCCGCGCCCGTCACCTTGTTGCGGATCGGCTCGCCGACGGTTTCGATGTAGTCCTTGACGAAGATGCGGCCCCTGCGGCCGTCGATATTGAGGTCGAGATCGATCTTGGTGAAAACCGGCTCGTTCATTTTTGTCACGGTCGAGGCGTAGACGGCGAACATCGTCGCGAACGGGTCGGTGTCCTGGCCAGTCATGATGCGCAGCAGCGCGTTACGCTGCTGGTCGGTTGCCTTCTCGTCGACGAAAGCGATGGCTTCGCCGTTGCCCTCGTGGATTGCGCCGGGCCATTTGAAGATCGCGGCGATGCGCAGGCCGTCGAGAACGGTCTCGCCATGATGACCTTCATCGATCTGGATGCCGGCCACGGCATGGCAATGGCCCTTGTCGGGCAGCGCATTGAATTGACAGTTGCAGCCATATTCGCAGGTGCAATTGACGAGTTCGCGCCCCTTGATTTCCCAAGACGTCATGCTGTCCTCCCTGATCTCGAAATATTAGACGATCATCATACACTGGACTCTTCCCTCTCAAAGGCGCACCCTCAAAAAGGCGAAACCCAAGCGAGAGTTTCGTCCAAGGCTTCACATGTTTGAGATGCGCCGCTGATCGCTTGACCTGTCCGGATAATCTCCGGGTGGGGCAAACGTTCATTGCGCCTATCCGTGTTCAGGCTGCGGCCTAAGGCACGTGCAGCCTGTTTCCGGATCAACTGGGAGGAAACAACATGCCTGATCTTCAACGCAGAGAACTTCTTGTTCAGGGAAGTGCTGCCCTTGCCGCAATTGCTTCTCTCTATACCTCGCGTCGGGCTTACGCTTTTCCAACACGGCCGAGCGAGGAAGTTATTCGGTGGCTGGACCAGCCGACCGAAAATCCCGATCCGGTCGGTATCCAGAAGCAGCTTGTCTGGGAGGATCTGGACAGCTGGATAACGCCAAACGACAAGTTCTTCAGCATCTCGCATTTCAATCGACCAACCATCGACGAGAAGACATGGTCGATGGAGATTGGCGGTCTGGTCAAGAAGCCCCTGAAATTGACCCTCGCCGACATCAAGGCGCGGCCGCGCCAGGAGGTCGTTTTCACAGTCGAATGCTCGGGCAACCACGGTTTTCCGTTTTTCACCGGCGGCATCGGCAATGCCCGCTGGGCAGGGACGCCGCTCGCCCCGATCCTCGAGGAAGCCGGCGTCCTGGAAGATGGCATCGAGGTGGTCTTTTTCGGCACTGACACCGGCGAGGTCGCCATCCGCGACGTCAAGATGCAGCAGAACTTCGCGCGCAGCATGTCGCTTGCCGAAGCGACGAACCCAGACAACCTGCTCTGCTATGAAATGAACGGAGCCGCCTTGCCGGCGGCCAATGGTTTTCCGCTGCGGCTGATTGCTCCGGGCTGGTACGGCATCGCCAACGTCAAGTGGCTGGAGCGCATCGAGGTGCGCGACACCCGCTTCATGAGCCTTCTGATGGCCCGTGACTATGTCACCATCCGGGAGGAAGAGCGCAATGGCGAGACCGTGTGGACCGAGGACTCAGTCGGGCGAGCGCTGATAAAGTCCGCGCCCGCGAAGGTCACCCGCAAGGACTCGGACTACCGCATCATTGGGGCAGCCTGGGGGGCACCGATCGATCGGGTCGAAGTGCAAATCGATCAAGCGCCATGGGCACCGGCGACCATCGACCGCAGCGAGGAGGCCGAACACGCCTGGAAGATCTGGTCCCTGGATTGGCCAAATCCGTCGCCTGGAGAACACACGGTGACCTCGCGCGCGGTCAGCACCACGGGACAGGTTCAACCGGCAATGGACGATCCCTTGATTGCCAAGAAACACACATACTGGGAAAGCAATGGCCAGGTGACGCGCCGCGTGCGTGTCGTTTGATAGACTTTGCGGGAAGGTGAAGCAGGCAGCGCCTGATCGCAGACTGGTCGCCAGCGTCAGTCCTTGGATGCCGTGATGACGAGCGCCGGCATGTCGAAAGCGACGGCGCCGGCTGCTGTCACGAAAGGCATAAGTGCCCGCTCGGCCTCCTCCAGAAGCCGCTTGAACTGCTCGTTGTCCAAAAGCCCGCCCAACGTCCAGATGCAGGCTCTTTCAGTCGAGATCAGCGTCTCGATCGAGGCAAAACGGACCGTTCCGCGGTGCCGCTTCACCTCGGCATGCTCTATGCCTGCCTTCGCGCAGAGCGAGCGCAGTAACTCCGCATCGCCGAGCACAAAGGGCGCCCGGAACGGGTTCGCAACGTCGCTTCCAAACAGCCGTTCAAGCATATCCGCCACTGCGGCATAGCCGGGCGACTGGTCGAGCGGTCCGCAGACCGCGACGGCGAGCCGGCCGCCGGACTTGACCACGCGCATCATTTCCCGCAGTCCGGCTGCTCGATCGTCGAAGAACATCAGGCCGAACTGGCTGACTGCGGCGTCGAAGCTTTCATCCGGGAAAGGAATCTGCTCGGCGCGCCCTTCTCGCCACTCGATGCGAGTGCTTTTGCCGCGGGCAACGCAAAGCATATCGGGATTGGGGTCAAGCCCGACCACCTTGCCCTCCGCGCCAACGCGGTCTCGGGCCGCGAGCGCCAGCACACCCGTACCGCAGGCAATGTCGATCACGCAGTCGCCCCTCCCTATTCGCGCCTCGGCGGCGACGATAGGCCCCCATTGTCGGAACAGCGCTGGAACGAACAGTGAGTCGTAGATTTCAGCCGGAGTTTTCGATGTCTTGCCCCGACGGGTCTGGGCCGCCGCTTGCTCCGATCCCGGCGTTGCACCTTCAAGGAACACTGCGTTGGATCGGGTTCCGGCGACGCGAAGCGCCTTCAGCGGCTCGTATTCGGGCGATGAATACCAGCGCCGGGCATGCTCGCCGTCGGCAAATTCGACGATGACCGGATAGACCGGCTGCCAGTCTCCTTCGACAAGGTCGGATTTCCCGCCCAGCACCAGATAGCGCCCTCCATACTGTTCAACCGTTGCAATGACCCCTGCCAGATACTGCTCGACCTTGGCCTGGTCGGTGATTTCACGCACGTCGAAGAAGCAATAGGTAGACATGGCCGACCTCCGTTGATCGCATGGACTCCACGGGATGCGCGGTGGATATGCTGTTCGGCGCATAGTAGACTTGGCCATGGGCACGCTCCATGACCCAGCGTCTCGATCGCTTGCCGCAGCGTCCGTTCTGGCGCGATCGCCTGGGCGGCCACCGGAAGAGGTCGTTGCCGATGCCGCACCTTCGGCCGCGCCGGACAAGGATGTGCTTTCGGATGTGCTGCGCGTGGTAAAGCTCACCGGCGCGCTTTTCTTCTGGGTCGATGCCTCTTCGCCCTGGAGCGTGGAAGTGCCGCGGGCGGATTCATTTGCCCATCTCATCCTGCCGCACGCCCAACACGTGATTTCCTACCACATCATCACCCAAGGATCGGGCTCGGTCAGCATCGGTGACGATCCGCCGATGGAGTTTGCCGAAGGCGACATACTCGTGATCCCGCATGAGGATTCGTACGCGATGTGCAGTGCGCCCGGAGTGCGATCAGGTTTGAGCCCGGAAGATTCGCTCGATTTCTTTCGCGCCATGGCGGCCGGACAACTGCCCTTCGTGGTCAACGAAGGTGGCGACGGCCTCCTCCTGACCAGATATGTCTGCGGTTTCCTTGGTTGCGATGCACGGCCGTTCAATCCTCTGCTCGGGGCTCTTCCTCCGCTGATACGCATCCGGCGCGCGGCCGGCGCACCGAGCGATCTGCTCGACCGGCTGATCGAGCTGACGCTGGCAGAGGTGTCCGTTCAACGGCCAGGCGCTGAATGCATCCGCCTGCGCCTCAGCGAGCTGATGTTCGTTGAGGTCGTTCGCCGCTATCTTGAGGCACTGCCGCCGGAGCAGACCGGCTGGCTGGCCGGCTTGCGCGACCCCGCCGTCGGCCGCGCTGTTGCGCTTGTCCACGAAAATCCGGCGCGTGGCTGGACAATTGAAGAACTCGCACGCGAAACCGGCGTCTCGCGGTCCGTCCTCGCGGCCCGCTTCACGCGTCTCGTCGGCTGCCCACCGATGCAGTATCTCACGCGATGGCGCGTACAACTGGCCGCACGACTGCTCACTGATGGGCTGGCCAAAGTCTCGGCAGTCGGGCGTGATGTCGGCTACGAGTCCGAAGCGGCCTTCAGCCGGAGCTTCAAGAAGCTCGCGGGCGTCTCGCCGGCTGGCTGGCGCGACGGCCGGCGCGGATAACGGGCGGCCGGAGGCCGACCCTCCCCCTACCCCTCCACAGTGCTGATCTGGGCATCGACCAGGCACCAGGGTGCATAGCGAAAATCGCGGATCTGGACGACCCGCTCGTCCCGCCATTCGACCAGCATGAAGCCGCGCACCGCGCCGTCCGGCTCCTGCGGGTTGCGGATCAGGATCGCCGGCCTGCCGTCGACAAAACCCGGCGACAGCGTCCAGTCGCTGATGCGGTCGTAATTGCCGAAATAGGTCGACACTTCGGCCTTGCCGCGCAGGCGGAGGCGGCTGACCAATTCGAGCTGGACATCCTCGGCGATCAGCGCCCTGACCGCGTCGAAGTCGCGCGCGTTGAACAGGTCGACATAGCGGCGCAGCCGTCGCTCGTCATCGGCGTCGAGCCTGGGTGCGGCGACGTGCTCGGGCTGCGATGCCAGCAGGCGCAGCTGCGCCCGCCCGCGATGCAGCGCCGCCTTGGTGGCGGCCAGCGTCGCGCCGGTCACCTCGCAGGTCTCGTGCAGCGAAAGGCCGAGCACGTCGACCAGGATCACGGCGCCGCGCTGCGCCACCGAAAGCTGCATGAAGCTGCGCAGGCCGGCCGCAGCGGCGAGCCTTGCGTCGGCGCTGC
Organism: Mesorhizobium sp. WSM4847; assembly: GCF_055811335.1. NCBI lineage: Bacteria > Pseudomonadati > Pseudomonadota > Alphaproteobacteria > Hyphomicrobiales > Phyllobacteriaceae > Mesorhizobium > Mesorhizobium sp. WSM4847. The sequence goes on from NZ_JBVVPY010000019.1 coordinate 115,142, forward strand.
CGGAAGGATCCTCGATGGTGGTCATGTCGGTCTCGGTCATGCGCGACCTTTCCCGATGGCGCCGGCGCAGATGGTCCTGCGCGGCATTATACGCGATGCGAAACAGCCATTGCTCGGGCCGCTCGACCGTCATGCTGCCGTCGACCGCCTGCAGCGCCTTGATCAGCGTCTCCTGCACGATGTCTTCGCCGTCGATCACCGAGCCGGCCATGCGGGCGCAGTAGCGGTGCAGTTTTGGGCGAAACTCGGAGAGCATCGCCTCAAGCGCCGGCCGATCGAATTTCGGTTGGATCATGGCGTCCATTCTATCCGGCCTTGCTCTCCTCAAGCACACGGTAGTTGCCGATGATTTTGGCAGGCGACCGCTTCACCGGGGTCGAGCGCCGTTCCGCATGGTTTTGCGTGAACGCCTCGAAGGCCGCAAGCCCGGTCAGCGCAGATGTGTCGTTTCCCTCGCCGACGACATGGACGAACTCGCCGTCATCGAGTTCGAGCACGAGATAACGCACGCTCTGCGGCGCCGTCTCATCCAGCGCCTCGAACACTTTTGCCACCAGCGCGCGGTTCTCTTCCAGCCCGGTGTCTTTCACGCTGTAGCGAATGAGTTTGTAGCCCATGGTTCGTCTCCTGAATGATTGCTCTGAGCAGAAGACGTTTCGCGTTCCCGAAAAGATTCTCGCACGCTATAAATCTCTTCGGCCGGCCGGACCCGTCCTCGACCTGTGGACGGCTACGCAGCGGCCATCGAGGAGCAGGAGAGACGACCATGCACATCCAGTTTGCCGAACTGCCGGTATTCGACCAGGACCGCGCCAAGGCGTTCTACACCAGGCATTTCGCCTGCAAGGTCGCGGCCGACGAGAAGATGGGCGATAGCGGCTGGCGCTGGATCGAGCTGAAATTTCCCGGCGCCGTGACGAACCTGCATTTCGTGAGGCGCGCCGACGACACGCCAGGCGCGGAGCCGGTGCTGGTGCTGGTCGACGACGACGTCAAGGCCACGATCGCCGCGTTGAAGGCGGGCGGCGTCGAGATCATCACCGAACCGCAGGAGGCGCCCTGGCAGCCAGGCCGCACGGTGGCGGAATTTCGCGACAGCGAGGGCAACCGCATGGTGATCGGCAGCCAATGAGCGGGTGCAGCCGGAGAGCGGGCATCTGAATGGGTCGTGCGTCCGGGCGGAAAACGGCCACTCAAGCAGCCCCGGCCTTGTGCGCCAAAGCATGCCTTGGCTGGTAGAGGCCAAGCGAGCCGCCACTGGGAAGCGAGACATGCGTGAGCAGGCCCCAGCCTTCATCGGTGACCGAAGTGCATTCAACATCGTGCGATTTCAGCTCTTGGATCGTAGCATTGATGTCTTCGCACATGAGATAGACTTCGTGGCTGTCGACTTCGGCGGCCGGGTGAACGGCAATCTCGGCCGGCGGCAATGCGAAGATCAACCAGCCTTCGCCAGCATCGACTGCTGGAAAACGTAGGACATTGCGAAAAAATGCGCGGTCTGCCTCGGCATCCGTGCTGTAGATGATCATGTGTGCGCCGGAAATCATGGCTCCTTATCTCCCTGAAAGTGATGCGAACAAACAAGCTATTGCCGTTGCAAACGACGTTTCCGCCGTCGACACAGCCGCTCGATATTGGCAAGCTTCAGTTGGATATAGGTCGGCCGGCCGTGATTGCAGGTGCCGGAACCCGGCGTTGCTTCAAAGACCGACGCCTGCCAGACCTCACGCTATCAGCGGAAGAAGCTGGAGATGCTGTTGGCGCAGCTGCCGCATTACCCGGCCATCGGTTTTGAGTCGACCTGGCGCGCGTTTTGGCTCTGGTCGGCGACCGGGGCGGCTGGGGCATCGATCCGGCTCAGAATGTGATCCGAGATGCCGCGCGCGATCTCCCGCTCGCCCATGATGATCAGGTCGGCGCCGAACTTCTTCAGGTAATCCACTTCGGCATCGGAATGCGCACGGGCGATGATCTCGAGCCTTGGATTGATGGCATGGGCTTGCTCGATGAGATTGCCGCTCTCGAACGGATTGGGAATGGCGCTGATCAACCACCGGGCCGAGGCAACGTTGGCCGCCTCAAGCAGGCCCGGCTGGGCGGCATTTCCCGCAATGACATCAACGCCGCGGGCGCGCAGCTGTTCTACTATCACTTGCCGTTCCTCAATCACCAGGTAAGGCTGCCTTGCCTTTTGCAACGTCTCCGCGACCAGGCTTCCGACCCGTCCATGGCCGACAAGCACCGCGTGGTCTGTCAGGCTGGTAGCCGCGAGTTCGGGCGGTTCGGATTTGCCTTCTTGCGTGGCGATGGTTCGCTCTCGTGCTTTCAGCCACGGCGTCAGCCGATCCAACGCCGCAAACAGCAGCGGGTTGACGAGGATCGAAAGGATGGCTCCGGCAAGCACCAGGTCACGTCCAGCCTCTGGAAGAAGCGCGAGGTCGACACCTAGTCCCGCCAGGATGAAGGAGAACTCGCCGATTTGCGCCAGGCTTAGGCCGAGTGTCAGGGCCACGTGGGACGGATAGCCGAACATCAATGCGATGGCCGATGCGGCCGTGGCATTGCCGATGACGATGATCAAAAATGTCACGCCGACGAGCAGCGGCTGCTCGACCAGGATCATCGGGTTGAACAGCATGCCGACGGAGACGAAGAAAAGCACGGCGAATGCGTCGCGCAGCGGCAGCGTTTCCTGAGCGGCCCTTTGGCTCAACTGGGATTCGGCAAGGATCATTCCTGCGAAAAACGCGCCAAGAGCGAACGAGACGCCGAACAGCTCGGCTGCCCCGAAAGCGACACCAAGGGCGATCGCCAGCACGGCCAAACGGAAAAGCTCTCGCGAGCCAGTGTGAGCAACGTAGTGAAGGATCGGCGGAATGACACGTCGCCCGACGACAACCATGATCGCGAAGAAAGCCGCCAATTTGCCCAGCGTCAGCCCGAGCGCGCTCCAGATGGTCTGCGGCTCAAACAATGTGAACAGGTCATTGCCGTTAAGGTTTGGCCCGTTGAAATTGCCACCGAGCACACCGGCGAAGGCCGGCAACAGCACGAGCGCGAGGATCATGGCGAGGTCCTCTACGACCAGCCAGCCGACTGCGATGCGTCCGCCATCGGTTTCGAGCTGCCGCATTTCCTGCAGCGCCCGTAGGACCACGACTGTGCTTGCAACCGACAGGGCCAGCCCAAACACCACTCCGGCTCCGATCGGCCAGCCGATCGCCTGCGTCACGAGGAGCCCGAGCATGGTCACCAGAGCCATTTGACCGATAGCGCCGGGAATCGCGATCTTTCTTGCCGACAGCAGATCGTTCAGCGAAAAATGCAGCCCTATGCCAAACATCAGCAGGATCACGCCGAGCTCGGCGAGTTGGCGCGCCAGCGCCTGGTCGGCAACGAAGCCGGGCGTGAACGGGCCAATCAAGACACCAGCCACGAGGTAGCCGACCAGTGGCGACAGGCGAAGTCGGTTCGCCAACGTGCCGAGGATGAAGGCGAGTCCGAGGCCGGCGACAAGGGTTGCGATAAGTGGCGCCTGAGGCATCTTCTCAATCCGGTTTCCGGCCACGCTTGGCGCTCGGGTCAAGCCTTGCACGAGCCAGAGATAATGGACCCAGGGATAATGGACTAAGACGCGGCGGTCTCAACACCTTTCACGCGGCGAACGGAAACGCGCCGGTCGGAGCGACCGTTAGTGGCTGTCGTGCTCGCCGTGGGGATGTCCATGGCGATGATCGGCAACCGCGTTCGCCAATCTAATATTCGCCGCCGCAAGCGCCGGCATGTGCTCGAACAGCTGGTGCTCCAGCGCTGCAATGATCGTCTTCGCTTCGCAGACGGGCAGGCTTTCTTCCACGGCGATGGCAATGTCGGCGTGCAGCCTGTGACCGATCCACCGCGCCTTGGCCTCGACAATGCGCGCTGCCGGCACATGCGCGGCGGCATGGTGGATGTCGCCGATGACGTCAGGATCTATACCGTCGAGCATGCGGGTCAGCACCGAGCGCGCCGACTGCCAGACGATGCCGAAGATCGCAAGCGTGATGAGCAGGCCGACGATCGGGTCGGCCAGCGCAAAACCGAGCCAGACGCCGAACGCTCCGAGGACCACGGCAAGGCTGGTCAGGCCGTCGGTGCGAGCGTGGTAGCCGTCGGCAATGAGTGCGGCGCTGTTGATTTCGCGGCCGACGCGGATGCGGAACACCGCGACGGCCTCGTTGCCGAGAAAGCCGATAATGCCCGCCGCCGCCAGCCAGCCCAGATGCGTCACCACGCGTGGATTGATCAAACGGTCGATGGCCTGGTAACCGGCGACGATGGCGCTGAACAGGATGATCCCGACGATGATGATCCCGGCCAGGTCCTCGACCCGGCCCAGGCCGTAGGTGAAGGTCGGCGACGGCTTGCGCCGGGCCAGCAGGAAGGCGATCCACAGCGGAATGGCGGTGGTGGCGTCACCGATGTTGTGGACCGTGTCGGCCAGCAGCGCCACGCTGCCCGACAGCGCGACCACGACCATCTGCATCGCCGCGGTGATTGCCAGGATGACGAACGACCATTTTATCGCCCATATGCCGCGGTCGGTCGTGGCGATGGTCGCATCGATGACCCCGTGGCTATGCGACCCGCTCACATGATCGTGATGGCCATGACCATGCGCGGCGTGATGGCGCGGCCCGAACCCGAACCAGTCGAGGAAGCGCGCGCCGAGCACAGGCATTTGACGGCTCACAGATATTTCGCCAGTTGCTTGAGTTCCGCCAGCGAGTTGCCGCCGGCTTCCGCGGTGTCCGTCAGGCAATGCCCGATATGATCGTGGATCAGTTCGCGCTTTGCACTGCTGATGGCGCTCTCCACGGCGTGGAGTTGTTGCGCCAGATCAACGCAAGGACGATGCGCCTCGAACATCGACAGCACCGCCGCAAGGTGGCCCTGCGCGCGCTTCAGGCGCTTCACGATAGCCGGATGCGAACGATGGATACCTTCAGACATGCCTGTTTTGTATCCTCCCCCGGAGGATCCAGTCAAATTATCTTTAGGCTCGTCTGCCGGCGAGTCCGTCACATCCGAAGAAGGACGGCCAGCCACCTCCTGCGGTTGACCGGCCGGCCGGCGGCGGCGGCCCGTATTATTTCGTGACCGTGCTGCGCTGGAACCTTCCCCTCGCACCAGCGTTCGGGGCGCTGTATTCGCGATGCCTTATATTTAGGCAACATGGCAGGCGACGGGCGAATACCGGTGGGGAGGCAAAAAGCATGGGTCGGGGAGGAGCATGTTGTCATGTCGAACCGTGAAATTGGAACGTCCCACACATTGGGGCTGCGTATCGCTGATCTCAAAGCCAGGATGCGGAGCGCCCGGATTACCGAGCACGAGATGAAAATTTTTCAGAAGGTCGCCGCTGTCATGGGAGGAGGTGAAGGCTCCCTGCGGATCGATGCCGACGACCTGATTGCCGCATCTTTCGTTGTCGAGGACGAGCCCAGGGCAAACTGACGATCGTGGCGCCCCGGCGATCAGCGTCGGGGCGCGTGCGAGGCTCGAAATGTTGGCGCTCTACGGCGCCCCCCTCTGTCCTGCCAACTTTGCCATGATGTCCGGAGGCGACCTGTCGCAACGGAGGGCCGCAGCTCACACGTCCGGATACTCCTATCGAGAAATCCAGATATCCACCCCGGCGGCTTTCTGTTAGCAAATATTCACCTCAGGTGGCGGGGAAGACCTGACTTGCCGGAACGATCACGCAAAACTATGGCGCCACGGCCGAACGCCGGCTGGCCACGCCCCTCGCCTAGCGCCGGAGCCAGTCCGCCAGGCGTCAGCCTTTGCCGTGCGCTGTCAAAGCTCGGCCTGTGCTCGCGCAAGCAGGCGGAAATTCTGGTCGCCGAAGGGCGCGTCCGGGTCGCCGGCAAAATCGTGCGCAACGGCTCGCTGCGCGTCGATCCCGGCCGCGACCGCATCGAGGTCGACGGCAGCCGCGTCGTCGCCGAGCGCAAGGTCTATCTGATGATCAACAAGCCGCGCGGCCTGGTCACCACCCGCAACGACCCGCAGGACCGCGGCACCGTCTACGACTGCCTGGCAGAGCTCGACCTGCCCTTCGTGTCGCCGGTCGGCCGCCTCGACAAGGCCAGCGAGGGCCTGCTCTTGATGACCAACGACACGCGTTTCGCCCAGCGCCTGCTCGACCCCGCCTCGCACGTCGCCAAGATCTATCACGTCCAGATCGGCGCCCTGCCCGACGCGGCCTTGCTGGCGCGGTTGCGCGCCGGCGCCACGGTCGATGGCGAAGATTTGACGGCGCGGTCGATCGACATCCTGCGCAGCGGCGCCAGCACCGCCTGGCTGGAAATCACACTCGACGAGGGCCGCAACCGCCACATCCGCCGGCTGCTCGGCGCGCATGAGGTCGAGGTGCTTCGCCTGGTGCGGGTGGCGATCGGCCGCTTGCAGCTCGGCGACCTCGCCAAGGGCAAGGCCCGCCACCTCACGGCCGAAGAACTGGCGCTGTTTCAAGGCTGAGCGAAGGCGCCGAAGCGACCCGGCAAAGCGGAACGGCAAGCCCATCGCTTCAGGTTGGCGCTGCCCCTCACCTGCCTGCCGGCATCCTCTCCCCGTATAGTGACGGGGAGAGGGCACTCTCTTCGCCGGTTTCGCCAATCACCAGCGTTGCAGAATATTCACCTAGGTCGCCGCCAGCCACTTCTCCCCGTCACTATACGGGGAGAAGTGCCCGGCAGGGCGATGAGGGGCGGCGCCGACTTCGATAATTCGTCGCCTCTAATGCGAACGCGCTATGTCCCGCCCCGCTACTCGGCCGGGACCGGGCTGAGGCCGGAATCGCCCATCGCGTGCGGCCTGGTTTCCTTGCGTGCCGACGCCCGGGCGAGCACGCTTTGCCGGTTGACCGATTTGCGCTCGGCATCGATGCGTTGGATCAGGATTTCCGCGCGTTCGATCGACCCGAGCAGGGCCAGGATCGTGCCGCGTTCGGCGGCGCCTGCATTGGGTCCGAGCGCCAGCGTGCGGGCACGCAGTTCCTCGACCTCCGGCAGATTGACATGTCCGGCCGGCACCTTCGGGTCGGAGATGCCGTAAGTCGGCAAGATCTGTCGCAGCGAGGCATCGAGCTTGCTCAGCCCGACGTCGACGATGGCCTGCGCCGGACCGCTGAACTTCTCGCGCCTGACGCGGCGCGCCACCTGATGCATCGATTCCGTCAGGGCGGCGGTGAAGTCGGCTTCCTCGATCAGGCTGGCGATCAGGTCGAGCTGGTCGTAGGGCAGGTCTTCCTTCATCAATTCGGCGGTGTAGGCGCGGATGTCGCGGCTGAGGATATCGGTTGCGAGGTAGTGCTCGCCCGGATCCGACGGCGCCTTCTTCGACGAACGGGCGATGTCGAGGAACATGGCGCCGGCTTGCAGATGGCGGGCCGTCTCCTGCTGGACAGCGGGAACGGCCTTGGCGAAATCGCCGGCCAGCTTGCGGTCGAGGAATCGCGGCGTCGAGAAATCTTCCGTGTCCTCGGCATCGGTGTGACCGACACGCGACAGGACCCGCTCGAACACCCCGATGAACGGAAACAGCAACAACGTGTTGAAGACGTTGAAGAAGGTCGAGTAGAGGCCGACCGCGACCGGCACCAGGGGAAAGGTCTCCTTGCCGTCGACGATCACCGGAATGGCGGGATCGCCGCCGAAGAACTGCATGGCCCATTCCAGGACCTGCATGGAGACGAAGAACAGCGGGATGGTGATGCACACGCCGATGATGTTGAAGGAGATGTGGGCGTAGGCGGTGCGCTTGGCGTTTTTCGAAAGATTGAGCGAAGCCATCCACGAGGTGATCGTGGTGCCGAGATCGGCGCCGAGCGAGAAGGCGACGGCCGTCGTCCAGTCGAGAATGCCGGCGGCGCCAAGGCCCATGACAATGCCGATCGTCGCCGAGGACGAATGGATCATGGCGGTCACGCCGGCGGCGATGAACACGCATTTGAGCAGGTTGAGATAGGAGTCGGCCGTCAGTGTTTGAAGCAGTGCCATGACTTCGGGCAGATTGCGCAGCGGGCGCAGGCCGCCGGTCATCAGGTTGAGGCCATAGAAGATCAGCGCGAAGCCCATGCCGGCAAGCGCTATGTTCTTGACCTTCTCGCTTTTGGCAAAGCAGTAGATCAGCGAGAACACGCCGGCCAGGATCAGCCCGAGCGGACCGAGCGGCAGGGCGATGAGCCCGTTGCCGAGAGTGGTGCCGATATTGGCGCCCATGATCACGCTGATCGCCGGTCGAAGCGCGATGACGCCGGCATTGACCAGGCCGACGACCATGACGCTCATCGCGGTCGACGACTGGATGACGCCGGTGATCAGCGTTCCCGCCAGCACGCCCTTGATCGGCGTTCCGGCGGCCTTGGCGAGAAAGGCGCGCATCCGGTTGACCGACAGCGCCTGGATGCCGTTGGCCATGAAGTCGAGGCCGAGCATAAAAATGCCCAACCCGCCGATCACCGGCACGAGGATGTCCTTGAAGATATCGATGTCCATGTCACGCAGTCCCCAACAAGCCGCCATCACGGCGCGATATGAATTTCAGTTCAGGCGCTGCGCGAAGCAGCGGCCTGGCTCTTCCGCTCAGTTTCCGACCGGCTCCAGCCTTGCCCAGTATTGCTCGATCCGGGCGACGAGCGCCTTCGGCAGCGGCACGTAGCCGAGCGCGGCGGCGTCATCAGCGCCGTGGGCGAAGGCGAGCCGGAAAAGGTCGTGCACGCGGCGATAGCGATGTTCCGAACGGCCCGAGACCTGAACGACCGCGAACACCGCCGTGCTGATCGGATAGGCGGCATCGCCGTCTCGATCGGTCAGCGAGGCGAAGAAGTCGGTCGTTTGCGCCCAGTCGATGGATGTCGCGGCAGCTTGCACGCCCTGCGGCTCCGGCTTGACGAACTTGCCGGCTCTGTTCTGGATCAGCGCGTAGGCAAGGCTGGCGCGCTGGGCCTGGCCGGATTCGGCATAGGCGATCGCGCCCTTCGTGTCGTGCACGGCTTGGATGAGGTTCTGTGTGCCTTCCGCGTCAGTGCCGAGCGGCCACGAGATCAGTGTATTTGCGCCGTATTTGGCCTTCCATTCATCGCTGACCGCCGACAGATACTGCGTGAAGACAAAGGTCGAGCCGGAGCCATCCTTGCGGTGAACGACGCTGATCCTGAGATCGGGCAGCGTCACATCCGGATTCACCGCCTTGATCGCGGGATCGGACCATGACTGGATCTTGCCCAGATAGATGTCGGCCAGCAGCGGCCCGGTCAGGCGAAGGCTTCCCGGGCCGATGCCGTCGAGATTGACGACGACGGCGATGGCGCCCATCACGATCGGAAACTGCTGTCGGCCGGCCTTCTTGAGTTCGGCGCCATTGATCGGCGCATCCGTCACGGCAAAGTCGATATCCGGCTGATCGAGACGCAGGACGCCGGCGAGCGAGCCGACGATTTCATAGTCCACCTTCCAATCGGGCGAGACATAGTCGCCGCCGTCGGCGCGGGCGTTCTCGTAGGCCGTTCCCCATTTGCCGATGATCGGGGCGGCCAGTGTCGATCCGGCGCCGCGGATAGGCTCGGCCTGTGCAGCGGCCCCGATCATCAAGGCAACAGCCAGCGTGATGGCGCCGCTTAACTTCGCCGATTTGCGCCGTAGTGACGCAAAGCTTGCTGGAAACATCATGGCGATCCCCGACGCGCGAACAAATAGCTAGTTTTCAGTCTTGGCAGATATCAACAGTCATCCGCTCGGCGAACGAACGCCGGCAGAGAAACAACCCGCTCACCGTATGAACCTTGGTTAACGATTGGATGACAAAGATCTTTGCGGGTTAGATTTTTATTTTTCCGCGATTGCCGCGGTTGCCTGAAGAATTGTTCGGCAGCCAATCGCTTCAGCTTTGCGCTGCCCCTCACCTGCCTGCCGGCACCCTCTCCCCGTATAGTGACGGGGAGAGGGGCGCTCTCATCGAGGGTTTCGCCAATCACCAGCGTTGCAGAATATCCGCCACGGTGCGACCAGTCCCTTCTCCCCGTCACACGGCGAGAAGTGCCCGGCAGGGCGATGAGGGGCGGCGCCGACTCCGACAACAGATCCCCTTGGCACGAAGTTGCTGGTCGCCTCCACGCAGGGACAGCCCTATTTCGCGTCGTGGAAGATAATGCCCACCGTATGGCGCAGGCCGGAGCGAATCCGGCTGACGCCGTGCCTGAGATTGACGCGGTAGCTGCCTTTGCTGCCCTGGACCGGACGATTGTGGACCGCGAAGGCGACTGCGTCGCCCTGGCGCAGCGGCACCACCTCGGCGCGGCTCTGCATGCGCGGGCGCTGTTCGGTCAGCACGAACTCGCCGCCGGTGAAATCCTTATCCGGTTCGGACAGCAGGATTGCCACCTGCAGCGGGAACGCAAGCTCGCCGTAGAGATCCTGATGCAGGCAGTTGAAGTCGCCGGGACCATATTGCAGCAGGAGCGGCGTCGGCCGCGTCTGGCCCTGTTCGTGGCATTGCTTGAGGAACGCGGCGTGTTCGTCCGGGTAGCGCTGCGCGACGCCCATGCGTTCGTTCCAGTCGTTGGCGACGGCGGCAAGGCGCGGATAGAGCGCGGTGCGCAAGCCGCCGATCAGCTCGGGCAAGGGATAGCGGAAGTAGCGGTACTCGCCCTTGCCGAAGCCGTGCCGCGCCATGTGGACATGGCTGCGGAAACGGCTTTCGTCGGGATAGAGCCCAGCGATCTCCCGGCATTCTTCTGGTGTCAGCAGCTTTTCCATCACCGCGCAGCCATAGAAGCTCATCTCCTCGGCCAGTGCCTGCCAGCCATATCCGGCGACGCGCGCTTCCGCCGATCGGACCGCTGCTTCTGGAACCGTGTGTATGGTCATGGCTCTGCCTCCTCTGGCTTCATCGGCTTCTGCAATCAGATGGGTGAATCGGCGCGTGCAAACCACCCGTTTCCTGCCAACCGGTCTAGGCACAACGCAAGGTTGCCATGGATCAGCTTCACCGCCGCGACGCAGCATGGATTTTGGCAAAATCGAGCCCATATCCCTGACAGGGAGCTTTGAGCGTGAAACTCGCGCGTGTAGCCCTGATTGCCGCGGCTTTTGTAGCCGCTGTGGCTGTTTGTTCTTCTTCCGCAGCAACAGGAGAAGCAAACGGCCAGGGGAGGACTGCGCTGCGCATCGAGATAGACGGCGCCATCGGTCCGGCGAGCGCCATGCAGTTCGAGGAAGCGCTGGCGGTGGCCGCAGAACGGAACGCCGAGGTTTTCATCCTGCAGATGAACACGCCGGGCGGGTTGGTCACCAGCATGCGTGAGATCATCGCCGACATCCTCGCCTCCCCGGTTCCCGTCATCGGCTATGTCGCGCCCGCCGGCGGGCATGCGGCGAGCGCCGGAACCTACATCCTCTACGCAACCCATGTGGCGGCGATGGCGCCCGGCACCAATGTGGGCGCGGCAACGCCCATCGAGATGGGCGGGCCGATGCCATCCTTTCCCGGCGACGACAAGAACAATGGCCCGGAAGCCGGCAAGGACCCGAAGAATCCACCGGCGGGCAATGCGATGATCGCCAAGGCGACGAACGACGCGGTTGCCTTGATCCGCAGCCTGGCTGAACTGCGCGGGCGCAATGCCGATTGGGGTGAAAAGGCGGTGCGTGAGGCGGCCAGCCTGTCGGCCAGCGCGGCACGGCAGGAGCGTGTCGTCGACTTCGTCGCCCGCGACACGACCGAACTGCTTCAGCTGGCCGACGGCCGGACGGTCGAGATCGCCGGCAGGAAAAAGGTGCTGGCGACCAAAAGGCTGCCGGTTGAAACGCTCGAGCCTGGCTGGCTCATCCGGCTTCTCGCCGTCATCACCGACCCGAACATCGCCGTCATCCTGATGCTGATCGGCGTTTATGGCCTCGTCTTCGAGTTCACCAGCCCAGGCGCGGTCGCGCCAGGCGTGATCGGCACGATCTGCCTGCTGCTCGGGCTCTATGCGCTCAATCTCCTGCCGATCAGCTATGCCGGCCTCGCCTTGATGCTGCTTGGCATCATCTTCCTCGTCGTCGAGGTCTTTAATCCCACAGTGGTGCTTGGGCTGGGAGGCGTGGCTGCGTTTCTGTTGGGCGCTGCCATGCTGCTCAGGATCGAAGGTCCCGGCTTCGAGATGTCGTGGGCCGTCATCGGCACCGCCGCCATCCTGACGCTCGGCCTGGCGCTGCTGACCGGCAGCTATTTGTGGGCGGCCCGCAAGAACGTTCCGCGTGTTGGCGCCCAGGCCATGCAAGGGCTGCCGGCCAAGGTCCTCGACTGGCAGGGCAGCGAGGGACACGTGCTGGCCCGGGGTGAGCGCTGGCGGGCGAAAGCCGACGAACCCATTGCGGTGGGCGACAGCGTCGAGGTGGCTGATGTCAGGGGTCTCGTGCTGACGATACGGCGCCGCAATGTGCGAAGCGATGGAGCAAGGCAATGATGCTCGGATATGTGGCCTATCTGGTGGCAGCGCTCGTCGTGGTCATGTTCCTGTCCGCGGCCATTCGCATCCTGAGGGAATATCAGCGCGGCGTGGTCTTCACGCTCGGCCGCTTCACCGGGGTCAAGGGGCCCGGCCTGATCATCCTCATCCCCTTCGTGCAGCAGATGGTGAAGGTCGACCTGAGGGTGGTGGTCCAGGACGTGCCGCCGCAGGACGTGATCTCGCGCGACAACGTCTCGGTGAAGGTCAACGCAGTGCTGTATTTTCGTATCGTCGACGCCGAGCGGGCGGTGATCCAGGTCGAGGACTTCATGACCGCCACCAACCAGCTGGCACAGACCACGTTGCGCTCGGTGCTCGGCAAGCATGAACTCGATGAAATGCTGGCCGAACGCGACAAGCTCAACAGCGATATCCAGGAGATCCTTGATCAGCGGACCGATGCCTGGGGCATCAAGGTCTCCGATGTCGAGATCAAGCATGTCGACCTCAACGAGAACATGGTCCGCGCCATCGCCAAGCAGGCCGAGGCCGAACGGCTGCGGCGTGCGAAAGTGATCAATGCCGACGGCGAACAGCAGGCGGCGGCAAAACTCGTCGAGGCCGGCAAGATGCTGTCCGAGACCCCGCAGGCCATGCAGCTGCGCTATTTCGAGGCGCTCCATGACATCGCCGGTGAACGCTCGTCGACGGTGGTGTTTCCGGTGCCGATGGATTTGCTCGGCCATTTCATCAGGCCGACCGGCGAGAAGACGTGAGCTCGAAGGCCGGCGATCCTTCAACCCCCTCTGCCCTGGCAGGCATCTCGCCCCACAATAATGGGGGAGATTGGCAGCTTCGGCGTCCCGGCGATTTTCCTCATCCGCCCTTGTCAGAACCTGACGTTGAGGTTGGCCTTGGCGCCGTTGTTGGCGGCGTGGGCGCCGAACTGGCCGGCATAGGACAGGCCGAATGTGGCATTGGCCGACACTTGCAGGTCGAAGCCGGCCTCGATCACGGCGCTGTCCCTTGCGACAGGCACGCCGCCGATGGTAAAGGCATCGCCGCCGGTAAAGGCGAAGGTCGAAGTCGGCGTGACATCGCCAAAAGCGTGGCGCCAGCCGAGTGTGCCGTGCCCCGACGCCTTGATCCCGCCGAGCCCAAGATCGGTGGAGGCACGCAGGCCGAGCGTGGTGAAGGTGGCGTCGGCGTTGCTGCTTTGGCTGGTCAGCGCCGCTGCACCACCCTTTTCACTGAAGCCGTCGGTGTGCACGTTGACATAGGCGAGGTTGGCGAAGGGCTCGAACTTGAAATGGTTGGCAGCCATCTTGTAGGCAAGTTCGCCGAAGACTTGCGCAGTGCCGGCGTCGTAATCGGCCGACAGGGTGTCGGCAAAACCGTTGAAGGCGACCGAGCGTTTCGTCGAGATGCTGTTCCAGCTGTAGGCGGCGCCGGTGCGGAAGGCGATTGCCCCACAATTGGTGCCACCATAGAGACCAAGATGATAGTTGTCGCTGTCGCCGGAGGACTGGCGGTCATTGGCGTCGAAGGACGAATGGCTATAGCCGCCGAGCAGGCCGACGCGCCAGTCGCCGACCAGACCGTCGGCACCCATCAGAAACCCGCCGGTCGAGCGGTCAAAGGCGCCGGCGTTGCCGTCGGAGTCAGTATTACCCCATGAGCCGAAGGCCTGGCCCCAGGCGGCGAAGCGGTCGGTTTCGGCGGCCACCATCTCCGGCCCGCCCTCGCCATAGGCCATGACCGGCAATGCGGCTGCACCAGCATCGCCGAACGCGGCGCTGATGCGGTTGGCGGCGGCGTCGCGGATGAAGCGGCTGTCCTCGATCAGCATCCCCTTGGCCGAGGCATGGATTTCGCCCGAGATCGCATCGAAAGCCATCTGGGCTTCAGATGCTGTGCCGAGAGCCAAGATCGCATCGTAGAGCGCATTGCCGGTGCCCAGACTGTCCGCTCCGCCGGCTGCAGCAATCTGGTTCGGGGTCATCGCCACACTGGCAAAACTTGCCTTGGCGAGGTCCAGATAAACATTGTTCGCGTCATAGGTCAGCGTCGGCGCAATGAAGACCGAGCCGTCTCCAAAACTGGCGCCGTCGAAGGTGCCCGTGACACCGCCGGTCGCGGTGACGATCGTATAGGTCGTGCCGAGTGCATAATCCGGATGGGCGACGACGGCAACCGCGCCGCCGCTGATCGTCACGGCACCGGTGGCGCTGATCAGATCGGATGTACCGCCACCTTCGACTTCGACAGCATAAGTCGAGCCCGCCGAGAAGGTCGTGTTGCTGACATGGATCGTGCCGATCGAATTACCCGGTGCAAAGGTCCCGCCCGAAGCGATGGTCACGTTGCCTACAGTGCCCGACCCGCCAAGCAGGCCGCCGGTGACATCGATTGCCCCGCCGAGCGAGCCGTTGACATAGAGGCCGCCGCCCAAAACGTTGGTCGCTCCGGTGAAACCGCTGGAAGTCCCCGTCAGCTTGGTATTGCCGGCGATCTGGTTGATCGTCCCCAACCCGCTGATCGCCGAAGCGAAGATATGGTTTGCATCGGTATGGTTGAAATTGATCGTGCCAGCGCCGGTGCCGAACTGCAACGTGGCCGAATCGAGGACGCCGGCGCCCGTTGCTGCGGAGCCTGCCGCCCCGCCGATGTTAAGCGTGCCGGTCGAGCCGTTCTGGCTGGCGATCACGGTAAGACCGTCCACCACAGCTTTGCCGCCGTTGGAGAGCGTCACCGAAGCCGTACCGTTCAAACCGATCACCAGGTCGCCGTGCACCTCCCACAGCGAACCTGGGCCGTCGACGGTTGCCTGGCCCGTGGCATCGGCGCCCAACGCCAAGTAGGTGAGGCTGCCGGCGGCGACGCCGCCATTGGTGACGGCAAGAGCGCCGCTTCCGAGACCGCCAAGGTACAGGCCGTTCTTGTTGGTCCATTTCGCGCCCGCGCCGTCGACGGCAACTGCACCAGTGGCAGTTGCTCCCTGGGCGACAATGACGAAATCAGCATCTGCTGAACCGCCGTTGGAGATGGAGAGTGTTCCGCCACCGCTGCCGCCCACGGCAAGAACGTCGTCGGTGCTCCAGGAGGATCCCGCCCCATCCACCGTCACCGCCGCCGTAGCGGTATTGAATTCGCCGATGGTAGCGGATTGGTTGAGGACGTGGCCGCCGTCGGTGATCTGGAGCGTACCGGCGCCCTTGAAGCCGACGAACAGGTCGTCGGAATTCGTCCAGGTCGAACCCGGTCCATCGACCGAGACTCCTCCGGCCGAACCGATTTCGAGCGCGACGAAGCCTTTGGTGTCGCTGACAATGCCGCCGTTCAGGATGTTTAGCGTACCCTTGCCCCCATAACCGACAGTGAGGTTGGAACTGTTGGTCCAGGTCGAGCCATCGACGAACACCGTGCCGGTACCGGGGCCGGCGCCCAATACCCCGTTAATGTCGCTGACGGTACCGCCGTTCGAGATCGTCAGTGTGCCCGTGCCGTATTCGCCGACGTTTAGGTCCGAGCTGGTCCAGGTCGAGCCCGCGCCGGTGACCGTCGCTGTGCCGGTCGAGTCTGTGTAGTAGCCAACGTGGCCCAAGCCATTGCTGACCTTGCCGCCGTTCGAAATTGTCAAAATGCCGGTGCCGTATTCGCCGACATACAGGTCGGAACTGTTGGTCCAGGTCGCGGCCGAGCCGGCACCATCGACCGTCACCGCGCCGGTAGCGCCTGGGCCGGAACCTAGATTGCCACTCGTGCTGGCAACCGTCGCGCCGTTTGAGATCACCAGCACACCGTCGCCGCCATTGAGGCCGAGCGACAGGGCGAGGTCGGTGTTCCAGGCGGATCCGGCGCCGGTGACGTTCACCGTACCGACGCCGCCCCAGCCGATATAGCTGGAGCTATTGGTGAGCGTTCCGCCGTTCGAAATCGTCAGAGTGCCCGGCGCGTAGTCGCTTACAAACACGTTATGGCCGAAAGCATTGGCGCCGTTCACCACCGCAGCATTGGGAGAGGCTGTAGCGATGACAACGTCCTCGCTCGCTGTCGGGACAACGCCGGTGTCCCAGTTTGCGGCGGTAAACCAGTCGCTGGATGTCGTGCCGGTCCAATCGGTTGCCGTAACGGGAGTGGGCAAAGCGACGACGCCAAGACCGGCAAAGCCAAACGCCAGCGCGAGCGAACCGAACCCGGCCATGTGGCGAGGATTGCGCGAGGGGCTGAGATAACTCGTCAGCGCGGTCGAAGTCAGCGCCAGATATTTCAATCCCGTCGCCTTGCGGCCACCAAATGTATTCTGCGGCATTCAAATCCCCTGATATAGCTGTTGTCTCGCCCTGTGCTGACATGTCATCGCAGCCAGGCGCTGTCTTGGGCAGGGACGCACCGGAATTGGAGTGGAGAGAAGTGCCGTGCCTTTCCCGCACGCTGTGGCGATTTGGCACCATTGGCATTAAGCGCTGTGGGCATCGGCTTCTTCTACCTGGCGCTGGTCGGCGTATAGCCGAAGCGCCGACGAAAGCAGCGATTGAAGTACGAGACGTCGCTGAATCCGCTTGCCATGGCAATTTCGCTGACCCGGATGCCGTCGTTGCCTCGCTGCGAGAGCATCCTGTGTGCTCTGTGCAAGCGCCGTTCGAGCACGCGCTCGGCGAAACTGATACCGGTTTCCTGAAGGAGATCATGGACATAGCGGACCGACAGGCCGAGCTCTCCCGCCACGCGCTGCGCCGAGATTTGAGGGTTGGCAAAATTGTCCGCGATCTTCGCCAAAACAGCCTGCAACCTGGCCGCTCGCAGGCCGCGCAAGCCGGCCAATTCAGCCGCCTCACTCTTTGTTCCGGTTGCCAGACCGATCAGATCGACGATCGTTTCCGTGGCATGGGTTATCAGTTCCGGGGCAATGAGAGGATCGCCGGTTGCAAGAAACTGGCAGTAACGCCTGAGCAGCCCGAGGGCCTCGTTCTTACCATCGATCTTCAACCCCAACCTGTCATCGATGCGAGGGAAGGCATGCGCGAGCATGGCGCGCGGGATCACCACGTTCATCCATACGTTCTTGTCGCTGCCGCTCATTTTTAGAGGTTCTGCCGCTGTGACCAGGGCCGCTTCTCCCTGGCCGACATCATAGTCACGGCCGACCTGGGCTCCGGCCAATACGGTGTCGGCCTTGTTGATCAGCAGGAGGTAGCCATCATTGTCGTCGTCGGCGATGTTGTTCGCCTTCCTCGTCGCATGCTTGATCGTTCCCGACATATGGCCAAGAACCACCGGTCCAATCGCCGAGGCTTCGATCGTCGCCTCGAAAGGCAGGTTTTCGGATATGCCGTATTCGACCGACCATATCTCCGCGACATGGATGTCCTGCCAGAGGGAAAACCGATCATTTTCGCTAAGATGCGAGGGCAATTGAGCCGATGAAAACACCGTCTTTTGCGACAATGCGGCACTCCGATAAATACCTGCAATTTCAAAAAATATCGAACGCGATGCTTTCCATTCGAGGAATAAACAGCGACAAATCGCTTGGCGTTCAACTGATCGAATTGAACCCTTAATCGAGCTCAACCACGCGTGGCGTCACCCAAAAGTATGACGCCGCGAAAATCCTCCGATGCGAGATCGGGAATGTAAGCGACAGGAGGCGTGGTGAGGCTGAGCGGCGAAGCACTGAGTTCGATTATCGGTGATATTTATGATTGCGTTTTGAATCCGGAAGGCTGGCCTGATGTATTGACCCGGATCACAAAGGCCGTCGACGCGGCCTACACCACCATCGCGCTTGCCAGCACCGCCGACAATCATGGCCGCTTCGCGGCTCAATCGCCCTGGGATCCCGTGCAAATGCGCGTGCTCCAGGAGGACTATGACTTCGATGCAATTCCTGGACTGAAGGCAGCAGTGGTCGGCGACATCGACACGCCGGTTGCGACGCTGTCGCATATGAGTGAAGCCGAACTCCAGCAAACGCCATTTTTTCAGAATTGGGCCAAACCGCAGGGATTGCGCGAGGCTTGCATCACCAAATTCGTTCATACAGCAGACCGGATCGGGCTCATGGGCTGCACCACGCGGGCCGGCAGGGGGACTATATCAGTTGAAGATCAGCGTTTCCTGGCATTGCTGTCGCCGCATCTGCGCCGCGCTTCCCTGATTGGAGATCTGCTCGATCAGGCACGCGTGACCGCCAATCTTTATCGCGAGGCGCTCGACTATTTGGCTGTGCCTATTGTTCTTACTGGCGCCAACGGAGCAATCCTGCATGCCAATGCGGCTGCCGATCAGATGTTTTGCGTGCAAGGTCCTATTCTTTCCAGGAACGGCCTGCTCCAGGCGCAGAACCCGATGCTAGCCCGCGCCCTGCTGGAAGCAATCGCGAGTGCCGCGGGCACGGACGCTGGGCTTGGCTCCCGCGGCATAGGGCTGCCGATTTCAGGTCCCGGTCAGCCGCCCGCCGTCGCCTATGTCTTGCCGTTGAGCAAGGGAACCGCGCGCGCGGTTTTTCGGCCTGCATGCGCCGCCGTCTTCGTGTCGACCACGACGTCCTCTTCGCCACTCCCGGAGGCCGTTGTCACAACGCTGTTCGACCTTACTCCCGCAGAGGCGCGTGTGCTCCTGCGGGTCGGCAGCGGATTGACTGCGTCCAAGACCGCATTATCCCTCGGTATCGGTGAAAACACTTTGAAGACCCACCTCAACCGCATCTTCGCCAAAACCGGCACGAGGCGCCAAGCGGATCTCGTTAAACTCGTCTCGGACATAGGCACGCCCCTCGCCCCCGCCGGATAGTGGTGTGCCCGCTGAAGCTGCCAACCTGCCCCGGACGACATCTCGGTTTCGCCAATCACAAACGCTGTAGAGGAAGAGCCGACCGCGAAGCTCCCTCGGGTCGACTGAGGCCGAACTGCCACACTGACCGGGAAAGTGCTGCGGTGCGTTCCAGGACAATTCGGGTGCGGTCCTGCCCAAGACGCGGCCGGCGGACAATGCAACACCGGCGTCTCCACAACAGCTGGATCTCCGCGGCGCTTTTCCGCGGCGGGGAACGCAACACATTTGGGGCAGCAACGAACAATGAAAACGATTCTTCTCGCTACAGCCTTCATTCTCGCGCCTGTCGGCATGGCGTCGGCGGCGGACGTCAATGAGGTTTTGCCTGTTGACGCCGCCTACAGCTGGTCCGGCCTTTATGCGGGCGTTCACGTCGGTTACGCAGCCGGAAACTCCGATTTTTTCATCGCCAACCCCGGCGTTACCAGACCCCTGGATCCCGACGGTTTTATCGGTGGCGTCCACGTCGGCTTCAATCAAGAAATGGCAACCCGCTTCGTGGTCGGTGCCGAAGCCGACATTGCGTACAATGACGTAGATGGGCTGACGACCTTCTCTAGCGGTTTGCTTAAGAGCGAAATCAAGTGGTCGGGTTCGGCACGGCTGCGGGCTGGCTATACCTTCGACCGGACCTTGCCTTACATCACCGCAGGCGTTGCCGCGGCCAAGTATGAAGCGACTTTGATCACCGGCACCCCGCAAGGCAACATACCGATCCACGACGAAACCCATATTGGCTGGACGGCTGGAGCCGGCGTCGAGCACGCCTTCACCGAGAAGTGGCTCGCTCGGGTCGAGTATCGCTACTCCGACTTCGGCAATCAGGATCTCTCGATAGCCGACGGTGTCAACACGATTGCGGACATCGATCTCGAGACGCACGACATCCGGGTCGGCGTTAGCCACAAGTTCTGATTTGCCGGACGGAACAAAGCCCCGGCCCGCGTCGGGGTTTTTCGGCAATCTTGCTTTGCGCTGTCATGGTGAGCGCGTGATGGAGATTGGCGAAGGCGGGGCGAGGAACCCAAGCTGGAATGAGGCCGCGATCCTTCGCGCCCCCCTCTGGCCTGCCGACCATCTCCGCCACGAGCGGGGAGATCGGCAGGTCCGCCGTTGCGCGTCTCTCCCCGTTTGTCGGCCGAACAGGGCTAACGGAAAAATCAGACATTCATGGCAATGTTAAACCCGCCTGCCCGAATGAAGGTCGGGCGACGGCTGGGTGCTGGCCCATCGAGAAGAAAAGGATTGCGCATGTCATCCTTGCTCAACACAGAACTTTCATCACTTAAGCGCAGTCTGATCATGCTGGCAGTCCTGTCGCTTGGCATCCTGCCGGCTAAGGCGTTGGAGCCCGTTGATCTCCCGGAGTCGCCAGACACTGTGGCCTTCAATGTTCAGAGCAACGGCAAGTCGGCCCCGGTCACGTTGCGACAGCTGGAAAAGCTCGGTCTCTACCGGGTCACCACCGCAAGTCCATTTGAAAAGGGGCAGCTTACGTTTGAAGGCGTCCTGTTCCGCGATGTGCTCAAGCTCGTTGGATTGGACGGCGAGGATTCCGTTGTTCTGCGGGCGGTGGACGAATATGTGCAGATAATTCCGCGCCAGGATTGGACGGAAGGTCCTCTCCTGCTTGCCACCCGCCAGAATGGAAAATTGCTGACCCGGCGCACGCAAGGTCCGACCCGGCTGGTCTATCCGCTCAACGACCACCCGGCCTTCGACACGCCAATCCACAAACCACGGTGGGTCTGGCTGATCAAGACGCTCGAGCCTGGCGGCTGATCGAGCTCCGGCGTGGCTCGAATGGCACGCTTTGAAGGCTGGCGCGTTCCCGTCACCTACGGGACCGCCATCGCGGCTGCAGCAGCCAGCTCTGCGGTCCTGATCACCGTGCTGTTTCTCAGCCTCAGCAAGATCGAATATTCGCTGCCGCGGTTCGGCTTTTTCGCCATCCGCGAGTTCCATATTGCAATACGCGATGTAACTCACCTCAAGGACATGACATCGCTCGCCAAGGCCGCCCCCGGCTCTGCAGACAGCCTTGAGCAGTTATCGGCGGCGAACGACCTGGTCTACATCCGCTTCAAACGGATCGACGGCACCGGGACGGCAAGCGAGATTCCCGCCTACGCAAGTATCGTTCCGCGTATCGTTGACGCGGTGACACGGCTTGATGTCATGATTGCGGCCGGGCTGCCTCTCGACGAAAAGATTTTGAAGGAAATGGGGTTGGAGCTCGAGCATCTCGTAGCGAGGATGAATGACGAATATTATAAATATGGAGATGAGATCAACGTAGATCTCTATTCGGCGGAAAAAAGCCTGAAGAGATTCAACTACCAGATTGCATTCGCTCTGGCGGTCTTGTCGCTGCTGGCGATCGGAACTGCCGTATTACTTATCGGCCGTCGGGAAACGATAAGGAAACTGGAGTTTCTGGCCTGGCGCGACGCGACGACGGAACTGAAGAACCGTGCCTGGATGTCAGCCAACAGGGACGTGATGCTGGATCGGGCAAGGCTGGCCGGCAAGCAACTCCGGCTTTTCCTGATAGATTTGGATCATTTCAAGAGCGTGAACGATACGTTCGGTCATCACATCGGTGATCTCTTGCTGAAAGCCGTCGCCGAAATCCTGCAATCGGTCGAACGGCCCGACGAAGTTGTCGCCATCCGTTTGGGCGGTGACGAGTTCGCCGTCATGGCGATCGGGGACCGGCACGCGGCAGCCGATGCTCTCGGAAATCGGCTTCGCGAGCAATTGAACCGGTTTGCCGAACTCGCGGGCCACCACGTGCGGATGGGAGCCAGTATCGGCATGGCGTGTTTCCCCGAACATGGTTCGGATATTTCCACCCTGTTGCGCAACGCGGACAGCGCTCTTTATGTCGCCAAAGCCGAAGGACGCTCTGGCTTCGTGACGTTCTCGCCTGCAATCCTCAATCAGTTCGATATGCAACTCGGCCAAGAAGCTGGGATTAAGCGTGCGCTTAACTGCGACGAGTTCTTTCTGGTTTGGCAACCGCAGTTCGAGCTGGCAACCGGCCGCATGATCGGCGCCGAGGCGCTGGTGCGCTGGCGCGATCCTGCTTCGGGCGCGATTCGTCTGCCGATGTCATTCATTCCAATTGCCGAACGAAGCGACCTGATACTGGAAGTCGACAAGGTCGTGCTGAGCAAGGCTTGCCTGCAGGCAGCTCGATGGGCGCCTGTTTCTGCCGATGATTTCGTTTGCTCGGTCAATCTGTCGGGCAAAAGCCTTCAGAACGATGCGTACTTTGCCCACCTTGTTCTGGTGCTGCAACAAACAGGACTGCCGCCGTCGCGCCTGCAACTGGAAATAACGGAAGGGGTGCTTATCCAGAACAGCCGAAACGCCTTGAACATGCTGACGGAAATTCGAAATATCGGCGTCGGTCTGGCACTCGACGATTTTGGCTCCGGCTATTCAAGTTTCGGCTACCTTGCCGACTTCAACCTCGATCGGCTGAAGATCGACCGATCGTTCTTGAGCGGTCTGGAAGCGTCGAAGAAAAAACAGAACGTCGTTCGAGGCATTATAGCACTGGCCAATTCCCTCGGCTTGACCGTTCTGGCAGAGGGCGTGGAAAACGAAGCGCAGCTCGATTTCCTGATCGCCGAGCGTTGTCACAGCGCTCAGGGGTTTTTCCTGTCACAGCCCATCGAAGAAAATCTGCTGACGAACCATCTGGCTGCGAGGCGAGGCAGGATGAAAGATACGGACAAGTTCAGGCTGGGCCTTTCTGCGTAGAGCATTTGCACAGAGGAAGTGGTCCCGAGCCTGAAAGCGTCGCTGCCGGCCGGCCTCTAGATGCGAAATCCTATGCGAACAAGCCGACCGCTCGATCGTAAAAATGGTCGAGAGCGCAGCGCCTGGCGGCAATCCGGGCGGCTTCAACCAATTCCTCGCGGCCCGAGGCGCCGTCCTTGTAGGTTGCGATGAGCACGCGCGCGATCATTTCGGCGTCCTCGTTGTCGAGCTCCGCTTCGCCGGACCGCAAAATTTCCCGAACCACACCCCTCAAGAGATCCAGTTCAATGGTTGAAAAGACGCCCATATAGGGCGCGGATTTGCACTCCACGGCCATCTGAATTCCTCCCACTGTCACGATATCAAACACGCGACAGATTACAACTAAAGTATTAGGCGAGCGCGCGCTTTGGAAGGTGCCCGTAGGCGTTGAAACGGAATGGGATTAGTCTGCGCGGTCTCGGGCTTAAGGGACGCGGGCAAAAGAATGGATTTCAGTTCAGGCCAAGGCTATTTCCTCATCGGCGGCCTGATGCTGGTCGGTGCCGGGCTGCTGATCCTTTCGCTGATCGTCAATGCTCGTGTGGCGCACAGCGTGCGCCACGACATGCGCCATCGTGAAAAGCTGCTGGAGTATTATCGCAACATCTTTTCCCAACTCGGCGTGATCCTGATCGGAATTGGCGTTTCCCTGTTCATCTTCTTTTTTCAGCAGAATTATCAGGAGCAGCGCAAACGCGAAACCGAGCTCCAGCTGGTTCTCGCCAAACTGGCCGCGCGCATTGCTCGCGGGGCGGCCGTCGTCGAATACCTCAGCGAATTCGATGCGCTGCTGGATGATGGCGGACCCTATATCAGTCCGGAACTCGGTGGAACCAACGCCGCGATCAG
Source organism: Mesorhizobium sp. WSM4847 (assembly GCF_055811335.1). Classification (NCBI taxonomy): domain Bacteria; kingdom Pseudomonadati; phylum Pseudomonadota; class Alphaproteobacteria; order Hyphomicrobiales; family Phyllobacteriaceae; genus Mesorhizobium; species Mesorhizobium sp. WSM4847. Next base: position 139,122 of record NZ_JBVVPY010000019.1, read on the forward strand.
CGCGCACGGGGCGGAAGTCGGCAAGCAGGTCGCCGAGATCCTTTTGGTTGAGCGCGATGTTGAGGTTCAAGGGTTCGAGATCCTGAACCTATCGCGCGACTTCGAGGCATCGTTCGTCGTCAACGAGCTCGATCCCGCGCTGTGGTTCAACATCGTCCGGGATGAGAGCGAGATCAAATATGCCACCACTCAGCTCGCCCTCGACTACAAGGACCTGCAGGATGCGATCGGCGGAGACTCGATCGCGGTTGCGATCGCAAATCCTGAAAAACAGGCAAAAATCAAGCAGGAGGTGCTCGACATCTTTTATGATGCCGACCTCTTGCGCCAGCGCAGCCGAAGACTTCTCGGCCGTGCGTGCTGGCTTTTCAGCAAGGGGCGCAGCTTCGTCAAGCTTGGACCGGTCGACGAGATCGAGGCCGAAGCCAGGTCGCACCAGGAATGGATCGATCGGTCGAAACGTTTCCTGACGCAGTTGAAGTCGGGAAGCGGCGATTGTTTCAAATTGCTCCAGTTCAACCCGGCGCCCTGAACGCGGACGCGCCTGGCCTAATCGCTGCTCATGCAGAACCGGATGACCATTCCAATCCAAGGCTCTATAACAGGCCGACAGAATTGCGATGATCAAGGGGAGACGATGCGCTACATACGTCCGCTTTCAATGGAAGATGCCGTTGGCCATTTGGCCGGCTCGCCCGGCACCGCCGCCATTCTCGCCGGAGGCAGCGACCTCCTGGTGAGAATGAAAGGCGGCTTTATCGAGCCCGACCTTATCGTCGACATCAAGTCGATCGACGGATTGGGCGAGATCGGGGAAACGGCGGAGGGCTTCAGCATCGGTGCTGCGGTCCCCTGCGCCCTGATGGGAGAGAGCGCGGCCTTGAACAGGGAATGGCCGGGCGTCGTCGAAGCGGCCAAGCTGATCGGCTCCAAACAGGTGCAGGGACGCTGCACGATCGTCGGCAATCTTTGCAACGCCTCGCCGGCCGCCGACAGCGTGCCGGCGCTGGTGGCCGCCGGCGCCAGGGCATCGATTGTCGGGCCAGGAGGCAGGCGCACGGTCGCGGTGGAGGCAGTCCCCACCGGGCCTGGCAAGACGTCGCTCGCCAAGGGAGAAATCATCGAGGCGATCCTGCTCGACAGGCGGGCGCCGCGCTCCGGCGATGCCTATCTGCGTTTCATTCCACGCACGGAGATGGACATCGCCGTGGTCAGCGCCGGGGTGAACCTGACGCTCGATGAGCAAGGCGTCGTCAAATCGGCCCGCGTGGCGCTGGGCGCAGCGGCACCGACGGTGCTGCTGGTGGAAGAGGCGGCCGAGGCCCTCATCGGCAGGAAGCTGGACGAAGCAGCACTTGAGCGGCTCGCCAAGGTCTGCTCGGGGGCCTGCCGCCCCATCGACGACAAGCGGGGCACCGTCGAGTTCAGAAGAAAAGTTGCGGGTGTGCTGGCCAGGCGGGCCGCCACGACCGCCTATGCGCGTGCAGGAGGCAAGTGATGGCTGGTGTAGCAGTTTCAACGACAATCAACGGCGACAATGTCGAGTACCTTTGCCAGCCGGACGAGACGCTGCTCGACGTGCTGCGCGACCGCCTCGGGCTGACCGGCGCCAAGGAAGGCTGCGGCACTGGCGACTGCGGCGCCTGCAGCATCATCCTCGACGACCGGCTGGTGTGCTCGTGCCTGGTGCTTGGCGCGGAGGCCGAAGGCCGGCGCGTCGAGACCATCGAGGGCATGGCGCATGGCGACAGCCTGCACCCGCTGCAGCAGAAGTTCCTCGAGCACGCAGCGCTGCAATGCGGCGTCTGCACGCCGGGTTTCCTGATCGCGGCGAAAGACCTGTTGGCCAAGAACCCCGACCCGACCGAGGAGGAAATCCGCTTCGGCCTGGCCGGGAACCTCTGCCGCTGCACCGGCTATGACAAGATCGTGCGCGCCGTCCAGGACGCCGCAAGCGTAATGAAGGGAGCCTGACGATGAACTTCGATCCGCGCTATTCCGGACGCAATTTCGCCTCCGTCGGCACGCGTCCCATCCGCCCCGACGGCGTCGACAAGGTAACGGGCCGCGCGCGCTATGGCGCGGATTTCAACATGGCCGGCCAGTTGGTCGGGCGTGTCCTGAGAAGCCCTCACGCGCACGCCACGATCAGGAAGATCGACACCTCGAAGGCGGAGAAGCTCAACGGCGTGAAGGCGGTGATCACCGCGGCCGACCTGCCCGACCTCACCGACGGCGATGCCGCCATGTACGACATCCTCGACAACTGCATGGCGCGCAAGAAGGCGCTCTATGACGGCCATGCGGTGGCCGCGGTCGCCGCGGTCGACGCCCGCACGGCAAGGCAGGCGCTGAAGCTGATCGAGGTCGACTATGAAGTGCTGCCGCATGTGACCGATGTCGACGAGGCGATGAAGCACTCGGCGCCCGTGCTCGACGACACCATCTTCACCGAGGGCCTTGAGCAAAAGCCCGTCAAGCCGTCCAACGTCACCAAACGCAGCCAGTACGGCCATGGCGACATCCATGCGGGATTTGGCCAGGCCGATTACGTCGTCGAACGCTCCTTCAAGACCGAGCAGACGCACCAGGGCTATATCGAGCCGCATGCCTGCGTGGCGAGCGTCAGTTCCGACGGCACCGCCGACCTCTGGGTCTGCACGCAAGGCCATTTCGTCTATCGCCAGCACTGCGCTCAGCTGCTTGGCATGGAAGCCTCCAAGCTGCGCGTCACCTCGTCGGAAATCGGCGGCGGTTTCGGCGGCAAGACCCACGTCTGGGCCGAGCCGGTGGCGCTGGCGCTCTCGCGCAAGGCCGGCCGGCCGGTCAAGCTGGTGATGACGCGCGACGAGGTGTTCCGCGCCTCCGGGCCGACCAGTGCCACCTCGATCGACGTCAGAATCGGCGCCCGCAAGGACGGCACGATCACCGCGGCCGAGGCGACGCTGCGCTATTCCTGCGGCCCCTATGCCGGCATGTGGGCCGAGCTCGGCGCCATGACCGCGTTCGCCTGCTACAATCTCGCTAACGTCAGGACGGTCGGCTATGAAGTGCTGGTCAACCGGCCAAAGACGGCGGCCTATCGCGCGCCATCGGCGCCGATGGCGGCGTTTGCAGTGGAAAGTGCCGTCGACGAGCTGGCCAAGGAGATCGGCATGGATCCGGTCGAGTTCCGGATCAGGAACGCCGCCCAGGAAGGCACCAGATCGTCCTACGGCCCGGTTTACGGCCCGATCGGCATCGGCCCGACGCTGGAGGCGGCGAAGAACCATCCGCACATGAAGGCGCCGCTGGGCAAGAACCAGGGCCGCGGCATGGCTTGCGGCTTCTGGTTCAACTTCGGCGGCCAGACCTGCACCGACCTCAACATCGGCATGGACGGGTCGGTCTCGCTTGCCGTCGGCACGGTCGATGTGGGCGGTTCCCGCGCCTCGCTGTCGCTGGTGGCGGCCGAGGAACTCGGCATCGCCTATGAGCAGGTCAAGGCGGTGGTCGCCGACACCTCCAGCCTCGGCTACAACGACATGACGGACGGCAGCCGCGGCACCTTCTCCTCCTCGATGGCGACGATCTCAGCCGCCCGCAACGCCATCAAGATCCTGCGCGAACGCGCCGCGCAGATGTGGGACATTCCCGTCGACGACGTGGTCTGGGAAAACGGCCATGCCATCGCCAAGGGCGAGAAGTACGGCAACCTTGCGGCGCTGTCGCTGAAGGAGATCGCGGCGGCGTCAGGAAAAACCGGCGGGCCGATCGCCGGCCACAGCGAGCTCGTCGCCGACGGCGCCGGCGTCTCCTTCGCCACCCATATCTGCGATATCGAGGTCGATCCGGAGACCGGCGCCACGAGGGTGCTGCGCTACACGGTCGTGCAGGATGCCGGCAAGGCGGTGCACCCGACCTATGTCGAGGGGCAGTACCAGGGGGGTGCCGCGCAAGGCATCGGCTGGGCGCTCAACGAAGAGTACGTCTACGGCAAGGACGGGCGGCTGCAGAACCCCGGCTTCCTCGACTACCGCATCCCGGTCTGCTCCGACCTGCCGATGATCGACACGCAGATCCTCGAGATCCCCAATCCCAACCATCCCTACGGGGTGCGGGGTGTCGGCGAGACCTCGATCGTGCCGCCGCTGGCGGCGATCGCCAATGCGGTGTCGAACGCCGCGGGCGTGCGGATGACGCATATCCCGATGTCGCCGCCGCGGATTCTGGCTGCGATCGAGGCGGAACGGGGAGGCCGATGGTCGAAGTAACGCTCTGGGGATCGCTCGGCGCAATCGCCGGAGGCAAGAGCAAGGTCGAGATCGAGGCGAAGGATATTCGGGAGCTGTTCAGGAAGCTGGCTGAGCAGTATCCCGGCTTCGAGCCCTACATCGACCGCGGCATCGCAGTCGCCATAGACGGGGTTATCTATCGCGACACCTGGTCGAAGGAATTGCCGCAGGGCGCTGAGATATTCCTGCTGCCGAGACTGGCGGGAGGATAGTTGGCACCATCTTACCTCGGAGCGCTGCTGCGGTGCAGAACCTTTGATCGCGGAGGAACAGCGCGAGGGGGCGCGAAAGATCGCTACAGAGCGCTTTTATTCTGAGCCGCAGCATTCTTCGGCTTATGTAACGGAATGGATCCCAGGGTCTGCGCCGCGTCGCTTCGCTCCTTGCTCCGCCCCAGGATGACGAAGGCGCAGAGGAACTCTAATCTCCGACGCGCTGCAGCGTGCCGAGATTATTATCGTTGAGAAACTCTATGGTCATCGCCGACGCCTTGCCGTCGGGGCCGATGTCAAAGCCTACGCCCGATGGCCTGTCCGGCGTCTCGGCGTCCGGGAAGGTCAGGAAGAGGTCGCCGTCGAAATCCTTCAACGAATATGACCGGGCGCCGGCCGGCCCGACCTTGAGCACAAGAGTGTCTCCCGCAGTCGACACGACCGCATCGCCGATGAAATCGTTGGAGTAACGGCCTGCATAGGCGCTGGCTGGCCGGGCCGGGCTTGCCGGAGACGGTGGCGCGGCATAGGTGGCGTTGGCCGCCGCGATTGCCGGGCCGAACAGACCCGCATAGGTATCGTCCCATGCCTTGATCCAATCCTTCTCGACCGTTCCGTCGAAGACGAGATCGGCGAAACTGTCGGACAGCCCCTCCGGCACCCCTGTCGAAAAGGCGTTGGCGACGATGACGATGCCAAGCTTCTCCTCAGGAAAAACTGTCACCAGGGTACGGGCGCCGACGCTGAAGGCGCCGGCATGGCCCCAGCTCAGGCCGTGCCGGCCGAATTCGACATTCCAGCCGAGGCCGTAGAAGGACGTGCCGCCTGAGACGGGGTTCCTGCCGCGCGCCATCAGGGGAACATGCGTCTGGTCCAGTGCATCTGCCTTAATGAGCGTCTCGCCGGCGTAGACCCCATTGCCGAGCACGAGGCGCACCCATTGCGAGAGATCGCGCGCCGTGGAGCTGACACCGCCCGCGGGCGCCTGCGCATCCGGATCGCGCTTTACCTTCGCGGCCCAGACGCCGTCGATCTTGACGTGGAGCGCAGCGCGATTGGCATGCTTGATGAAGTCCGCATGACGGGAGCTGGTCGAAACCATTTTAAGCGGCCGGTAGAGTTTCTCCTCGGCGACCTCTTCCCAGGACTTGCCTGTCGGCTTCGCGGCCGCGACGGCACCCTCAGTCAGTCCGAAATTGCTGTAGGAGTAGCCGGCGCGAAAGCTCGACGATGGCGACACGAACCGCAGACGACGCAGGATCTCCGCGCGATCGTAGCCAATGTCCTCAAGATCGTCCCCGGCGGTGCCGGGAAGCCCGCTGCGGTGCGAAAACAGGTCGCGGACCGTGAGTTCACTGGTCGGATAGGGCTCGGCGAGCCGGAAGGCGGGATCGAGATCGACGATTTTCGCATCCCAGGATACGATGCCCTCGCTGACCAGCGCCGCCACTATCGTTGCCGAGACTGGCTTGGAGAGGGAGACGATCTGGAACACCGTGTCGGCGTCGACGGTCTCCGGCTTGCCGGCCTCGCGACGCCCGAACCCTCTGAGAAAGACCACCTTGTCGTCATGCACGACCCCGATGGCGAGACCGGGTACGGCACCGTCCGCGACGACACCTTCGGCGAGCAGTTCGAGCTTCGACAGGGCGGCAGTGATCCGGTCGGGCGTAAGGCTGTCGGCCGACGCCGCCTGCGGCGAAAGCACCATGACGGCGATGAAGGCCAACGTCCCCCAACGGCGGAAATTCCGACCCAACCCCACGCTCGAGCTCCTCCCCTGCAAGCACTGTCATACTACAGGCCGACGCAGGGAAGGCCAGCCCTCGCCTGCGCGATACAGCAAAGTCCGCTGCGCGACGCCAAGCGGCCATCCCGGTAGCCAACCGGTCAAAAATATCGAACGGACCATCGCTCGGCGGCGACGACAGTCATGAAGAACCCGAACGACAACAGCGATGAGAGCACGATAGCGGCGTCGAGCCGGTCGGACCAATAGTTGAAGGTCGCGTCGACGATCGTCGCCAAGACCTTGTCGGACCCGATCCATTCGCCAACGATCGCGCCGATCACCGCGGTCGCATCGCGGCGGTAAGCCGCCGGAGGCGGCGCCTAGTGGTGAAAGCCTGACGCTTGCTACCCGACGCGTAGGGCAGCTCAGGGTGGAAACTTGCCGTATGCGCGCCTGTCGGAACGACGTGATTGCGGCAAGGAGCGGACGTCGCCCCGCCTATGCG
>NZ_JBVVPY010000020.1:0-130395 GCF_055811335.1 Mesorhizobium sp. WSM4847
GCCCCTTTCTGTGCGTAAACCCCGTGTTGTTTTGCCTTAAATCCTCGGGTCCCGCGGTTAAACCCCCCCCGGGGCGGTGCCCCCCTCATCCCTGGGCCCGGGCCGGGCGGGGGGCCGGGCGGCACGCGGTTGAAGACGAAAGGCTGTACCCTAGCCCTTCAGCTTCTCGATGATCGAGGCCACAGTATCCCGCTTGGATGTCAGATGCGCCTTCGCCTCGGCCTGCGGCAGGTAATTGGAGATGAAAAAGGCCTTGGTCTGCCGCTTCTGGATCTCGCCGGCGGCGTAGATTTCCTTCAGCGCGGCGTCAATCTCGGACGCGATGCCTGCGTCCATCTCCTTGTTGAACAGCAGGAAAAACTCCTTGTCGAAGGTAAAATCCTTACTGCCGTCGAGCGTGACGCTGGTCTGGGGGCTGGCGAATTTGAGCATCTCTTCCCGGCTCGTTCCACCCATCCCCGCCTCGGGCGCCTGCGCCAGCGTCTCGGGCCGCGCGGTAATCCAGACGAAGCGCATCGCAGTGCGGTCGTCCTCCGGCAGTTGCGTGAACTGCTCGTTGGCCTGGATCGAACCGTTGATCACGTCGGCCAAATCGTCCCACATAGCCTGGTTCTTGTCGGCCTGCGAGCCGGTGTTGACCGCCACGATGTTGGCTTCCGATCCTGGATTTCGCACCCGAGCAGCATTGCGCATGCCGGTGAAGCCGATCTCCGAGACGCCGCCCGGCTGGATGGCGACGCGAACTTTCTCGCCTTTTGCGGCCGCTGCGAAGATGTCCTCCATCGACTGATAAGGGGACTTCTTGGGGACGAGGAAGCAGTCGCCGGGGTTGATCGCCACCGTCGGCCCGATGGCGAAATCGGCGAAGGCATCAGGGATGCCCGGCACCCCGTAGAGATAGGAAAGATAGATCTGGTCGTGGTGCAGCATGATCGTCGTGCCGCGGGAATCGCGGCCGGTCGCATTCAGCGCCTCATTGGTGCCCACTGGGTCGACGCGAATGTTCACGCCCAGCTTCTGCGCCAGCGCTTCGGCGACGATCGACGAGTTCTGGTAGGTATCGCCGCCCGTCGACGTAGAGCCGATGACCATGCGGATGTTGCGCGGCAGGCTCTGCGCACGCGCGACGAACGGAGTGGCCAGTACGACGGCGGCCCCGGCGCCTGTCGCGAGAAAGGATCTGCGGGTCAGTTTCATGATGTCCTCCCTGGGCCGCGGAACCCGCAGCACGATCTCAGGGTCGCGCGGCGGTCTCCCGCTGCCACACAACCCTCTCCCATGCGCGTCTATGTTAGCGCATACATCTTCATGCACGAAAACGAGTGTTTCTGTCAACCTTACCGGCATTGCGGCACAAATTATATTTCTAGCGGACGTGCCAAATTGACAAACATGAATGTTATCGCATACATCCACCGATCCGCGTGGAGGATGTCATGCCCAACGACAAGCGAAGGACACCGGCGTCGCTGCGGTCGGCGCGCTGGTTTGCGCCGGACGATCTGCGCAGCTTCGGTCATCGGTCGCGCCTGATGCAGCTCGGTTATTCCGAGGAGGATTTTCGCGACAGACCGGTGATCGGGGTTCTCAACACATGGTCCGAGCTGAACTCTTGCCACGCGCATTTTCGCGAACGCGCGCACGACGTGAAGCGCGGTGTCGCCCAGGCCGGCGGCTTCGCCGTGGAATTGCCAGCGCTCTCTGTGGACGAGAGCTTCACCAAGCCCACCTCGATGCTCTACCGCAACATGCTGGCGATGGAGACGGAGGAGATGATCCGTTCGCATCCGCTCGACGGCGTGGTGCTGATGGGCGGGTGCGACAAGACCACGCCGGGGCTGGTGATGGGCGCGCTCAGTGCCGGCGTGCCGATGATATTCCTCCCCGCCGGCCCGATGCTGCGCGGCAATTATGCCGGCAAGACGCTGGGCTCCGGTTCGGATGCCTGGAAATTCTGGGACGAGAGGCGCGCGGGCAAGATTTCGGATGACGAGTGGACGGGCATCCAGGGCGGCATCGCGCGGTCGGCCGGCGTCTGCATGACGATGGGCACGGCCTCGACGATGACGGCGATCACGGAAGCGCTGGGGCTGTCGCTGCCGGGCGCTTCCTCGATACCCGCTGTCGATTCGGACCACCAGCGGATGTCGGCAGCCTGCGGACGGCGCATCGTCGAGATGGTTTGGGACGACCTCACACCCAAAAAAGTCGTCACCGCGGCGGCCGTCAGGAACGCGGCTATCGTGGCGATGGCCACCGGCTGCTCGACGAACGCCGTGGTTCACCTCATCGCGATGGCGCGCCGCGCCGGCGTGCCGCTGACTCTCGACGATCTTGACGCGCTCGGCCGCACCACGCCGCTGATCGCCAACGTTCGCCCCGCCGGCAAGGACTACCTGATGGAGGATTTTTACTACGCCGGCGGCCTCCGTGCGCTGATGGCGCAATTACGCGAGCGGCTCGACCTTTCGACGCTGACGGTCACCGGCAAATCGCTCGGCGAAACGCTCGAGGGCGCGCGGGTATGGAACGACGACGTGATACGCCCGCTGTCCAACCCGGTCTATTCGGAAGGGTCGCTCGCCGTGCTGCGCGGCAACCTCTGCCCCGATGGCGCCGTCATCAAGCCGGCCGCCTGCGACCCCCGCTTTCATGTCCATGAAGGGCCGGCGCTGGTTTTCGACAGCTATCCCGAGATGAAGGCGGCGGTCGACGACCAAGATCTCGACATCACGCCGGACCACGTGCTGGTGCTGCGCAACGCCGGCCCGCTCGGCGGACCGGGGTTTCCCGAATGGGGCATGCTTCCGATCCCCAAGGCGTTGATCAAAAAAGGTCATCGCGACATGCTGCGCATCTCCGATGCGCGTATGTCGGGAACATCCTACGGGGCGTGCGTGCTTCACGTCGCGCCGGAGGCCTATATCGGCGGGCCGCTTGCGCTGCTGCGGACAGGCGACGTCGTGCGGCTCGATTTGCCGAACCGGCGGCTGGACATGCTGGTGGCGGACGACGAACTGGCGCGCCGCCGGGCCGACTGGTCACCCCCCGCTCCGCATTTCGAACGCGGCTGGGGCTGGATGTTCTCGCGCCATGTGACGCAGGCCGACAAGGGCTGTGATTTCGATTTCCTCGAACGCGATTTCGGCGCTTCGGCCGGCGAACCGGACATTTTCTGAAAGGCCAGGCATGACACTTTCCCTCGATCAGGCGCTGACCGGCATATCGGGCATTCTGGTTACGCCTTACGACGAACACGGCGAGATCGCGCCCGAACGGCTTTCCCCGATCCTCGACCGGGCACTGGACGCCGGCGTGCACATGCCGGTGGTCAACGGCAACACCGGCGAGTTCTATGCGCTGACCACCGATGAGGCGGTGACAATGGCGCGCGAAGTCGTTTCGATGGTAGCTGGCCGCGCGCCGGTGCTCGCGGGCGTTGGGCGGAGCATCCGTGACGCGCAGAAGCTGGCGAAAGTATCCGCCGAAGCCGGAGCCGCTGCGCTGATGGTGCACCAGCCGCCAGACGCATTCGTCGCGCCGCGAGGGCTGGTCGATTACCTGAGCGCGGTGGCCGATGCATCGGGCGGCTTGCCCATGATGCTCTATCTGCGCAACGACACGATCGGCACGCGCGCCATCGCCGAGCTTTGCGGCCTTCCAGGCGTGAAGGGGGTGAAATGGGCGACGCCTAATCCGCTTCGCCTGGCGGAAGCGCGGGCTGCCTGCGACCCGTCGATCGTCTGGGTCGGAGGTCTGGCCGAGGTCTGGGCGCCGGTCTTCTATGCCGTTGGCGCACGAGGGTTCACCTCCGGGCTGATAAACGTATGGCCCGAACGGTCGGTCGCGATCCATGCCGCACTCAAGGCCGGCGAATTCGAGAAGGCGAACGCACTTATCGATGGAATGCGAGTCTTCGAGGAAATCCGCGCGGAGGAGATGGGCGGCGCCAACGTGACCGGCGTAAAAGCGGCGCTGATCGCGCAGGGCCTTGGCTGCGGACCGACGCGCCCGCCCTCGGCCTGGCCGCTCACTTCGGCGCAGCAGGCGAGGCTCGACGCCTTTTTAGTCGCGAACCGCCTTGCGGCGGGAAAGCCCAACTGAATTGCGAATTGCCTTCCGCCCACACCGGCGACCGGAGAAACCACGGCGCTTGCAGTGCCAGCACCTGAATTTGAGGAAGCGAACATGGACGAGAACCTGCGCGAAAAACTGATGGGCGTTTCCGTCGCCACCCTGGCCACAGCGCTGTTCAAGCGCGGCCTGCGCAACCAGGTAATCCAGGGCGTGGGTCCGTTGCAGCGAAAAGGCCGCAACATGGTCGGGCCGGCCTTTACGCTGCGCTACATCCCCGCGCGCGAGGACCGTAACCAACTCACTGAATTCCGCAAGCCGGATCATCCGCAGCGTGTCGCCGTCGAAACCTGCCCGGCGGGCCATGTGCTCGTCATGGATAGCCGCAAGAATCCTCGCGCGGCATCCGCGGGCGACATTTTGGTGACGGGCCTGATGGTGCGCGGGGTTGCCGGCGTCGTTACCGACGGCGGGTTCCGCGACGCCGCGGTGATCGGCGAACTCGATATCCCGGCCTACCATACGCGGCCGTCCAGCCCGACCAATCTCACCCTGCACGAGGCATTGGACCTGAACGTGCCGATCGGTTGCGGTGACGTGGCCGTGTTCCCCGAGGATATCGTGGTTGGAGACGATGATAGCGCCATCGTCATTCCCCGGGAAATCGCCGGCGAGGTGGCGGATGAGGCGGCTGAGATGACGATCTACGAGGATTTCGTGGTCGAACAGGTTAAGGCGGGCGTTCCGATAATCGGGCTCTACCCCTGCACGCGAGACGAACACGCCGAACGGTTCAAAACGTGGCGCGCCGAGCGCGGCCGATAGGCATTGCTCGCGCAACCGGAAGGTTTGGTCCTCGCCCACTCGGAGTGCCAGCGCCTGATCAATGTGACATCAGAGAACGAAGCCATGATTCACGGTATGAGCTGAACCGAACGCCCGATATCAGCGTTCAACTTCCCACTTCTGTTCGATGCTGATTCCGTAGCGCGGTGGATCTGGACGGCTGGCAGCGGGTTCAGCTATCGCCAGGGCCGCGGCACCTCGAACCTGATCCAGGCGCAACGCGATTTCTTCGGCACGCACGGCTTCGAACGCATCGACGGGCCGGGCGCTTTCCATGGCCCTTGGGGGAGCGGAGCGGCAGGTTAGCGCCGCATGTCGGTCGTTTAGGCGATCCGAATTAGCCTGAAACCGGACATTCCTCGACCGCCTTGGTCGTAGCGAAGAAGTGCCGGCGCAGTCCACTGCCGGATTGCCCCTCAAGGAGACAACCGGCAGTGGTCTGCGGACGTTGGAGAGAAACACTCTCCAAACAAAACCGCCGGATGAGCCATCCGGCGGCAGACATAGTTGTGCCGCCGAAGTTCAGCCGAATACTTCGGCGCATGCGTTCGAACACTCCGTCCGCCACGGAAAAACCTACCTACACCACCTTCCGTCAGCTGGCGCGCGAGAACTTGTTCGCCGCCGCCTTCAGCGCAGCGGCATCGACTCCCATGCAGCGCAACGCACGTGCCGCCACTCCCTGCTCCATCGCGGCGACTATAGCCACGACATGCGCCCCTAGCAGTGGACGGTGATCGTTTCGGTTAGCTGCCAATTCCTTCATCACCTCAGCTCCCGACGGGGCTGCCTCATAAAGGCCTGCCGCTGCCTGAAGCGGTTCTGGGGCCAAACCCCCGGATATGTGCTCCCCGGCGTTCACCCCAACCGAGCGCAGCGCTTCCCCATATTGGGCGCCGACCGCGTCGCGGAAGCCAGCGGCGTCCGCGCCAACTTCGCGGAATGCGAGACGTGCGGTATTGTCGGGAAGATCGATAGCCGCCAGCAGGAAATGTTCGGCTCCGGCCTGTCGCTGCTGGTCCAGTAGAGCGTAGTTTTCCGCACTTTCGCACAGTGTCTTGATGGTACGGACGTTCGATAGACGGGTTTTGATGCCGCTGAGCATGATCGTCTCCTATGGCGGATTGTCCTGGGCGTTGATGTCGGACAGCCGCTTGTGGGCTGCCTGCTTGGAGATGCCGAGTGCCTGGGCAATCTTCGCCCAGGACCAACCTTGCTTCAGGGCCGCCCTGACCGCTCTACGCTCCAATAGGTCAGCCGCCCGCCGAAGCGCAACGACCGCAGCCAAGGCTTCCTCCGGCTCGTCAGGTGTGGGAAGTTGGCGGACATCGATCATGTGTCAACATTAGTTGACGAAATCGACCCGTGTCAACATATGTTGACGGGAACGATGCGTTCGGGCCGGTTTGCAGAGAACCCGGAGCAGGTCGAGAGCGGCGACCAGGCATGCCATCTGTGACTTCTGGTTTTGGGAAAAATCCGGTGCTTGAAAAAAAGATCAGTCGGGAGGGCGATAGGCCAGAACCCCGGTCGGCTTGCTCAGGCTCTGCAAGGAGCCAGGTGTTGCGCCGCCGATCCAGCCCAACACTGAGCGGGCGAGCTCGGCGCCGGCCAGCCGGAAGTTCTCGTTGACCACCAGCAATTCCCTGCGGAACAGGTGCAGCAGGTCGGACGACTGCTTGGACACCACGTCGACGTCCCGGCCGAGCTTGAGCCCGGCGTCCTCGATGCCGGCGACGATGGCGAGTGTCGCGGCAGCGGCACTGCTGACGAAACCGTCCGGCCTGACGTCGCGGCGCATCAGCTGCGCGGCCCTCATCCTGATCTGCTCGATCGAATGGTCGACCGAAACGGTGTTGAACGGGATCTCGCTGGCGCCGACCTCACTCAGCGCATCGGTGAAGCCGTTCAGCGTATGACTGTGGTAGGTCAGTTCGACTGGAGGCGCCAGCAGAGCCAGCCTGCGGCGGCCGATGCCGGCCAGGTGGCGCACAGCCTCGGTCGCGAAGGCGTAATTGTCGAAGTCATGATAGGGGTGGATCAGCCCCATATCGGTGCGGCCATGCGTGGCGAAGGGGATGCCACGCTCGAGCATGTAACGGGCCCTGGGGTCGTTCGGCTGGGCGCGCGAGATGATGACGCCGTCGGCGGAGCCGGTCTCCACGAGATAGCGTATCGGGTCCAGGGGATCCTGCGAGCGTGAATAGGGTGTGACGATCAGGTGATAGGGTGTGTCGGCAATGACTTCCGAAACGCCGTAGATGATGTCCGAGACAAAGCTCATGATCTCGCGCTCGGTGTTGAGCACGAGGCTGATGACATTGGTCTTGCCGGTCCGCAGCCGCACACCGGCGCGGTTCGGCCGGTAACCGATCTGCTTGGCGACGAGCTGGACGCGTCGCCTGGTTTCGGCGCCGATCTCGGGCGCGTCCTTCAACGCCCGCGACACGGTGGTGACGCCCAGCCCGGTCATGAAGGCAAGCGTCTTCAATGTCGGCCTGCCCGAGCCCTCGTCGTCCTTTTCCGTCTGATCTCTGTCCATTCATCCCGCCCGTCAGGCGCATAGCAGTTGCCGTGCAGGTCGGCAATCGGCGATGAACACCCTATATACTGAAACGTTACAGATTGTCACTTGCCATCGCGCAGCGGCCAGTAAAAGCTAGCCTGGATGAGCGGCGCTTCGTTCGACGCAAAGTCGGTGTGCGTCGGCAAGGCTTGCCCGCTGAGCAAGGTTTTGCCGAATTTCACGCATTGCAGCGTCATTTTGCAATGCAGCCTGCCTTGCAGCGGTGCAGTAGGCGGACATTGTGCGGCGAGTTTGTTCGCTGCTCGAAAAAATGGCGAGCTGCTCCTGTTCGGGGGTTGCGCGCCTCCAACAATTGCCGTATCGAAAATCTGTAACGTTTCAGATTCTGGGAGGAGCCGAAATGCGATACCAAATCATGACCGCTGCGTTGGCAGTGACAACCGCGCTCGCCGCCCCGGCGGCAGCGACGGATCTGGAAGTCACCCATTGGTGGACTTCAGGCGGCGAGGCGGCGGCGGTCGCCGAATTCGCCAAGGCGTTCGACGCGACAGGCAATCATTGGGTCGACGGCGCCATCGCCGGCTCCGGCGGCACGGCGCGGCCGATCATGATCAGCCGCATCACTGGCGGCGACCCTATGGGCGCCACCCAGTTCAACCACGGAAGGCAAGCGGAAGAATTGGTGCAGGCCGGTCTGATGCGCGATTTGACCGAGCTCGCCACCAGGGACAAGTGGGCGGAAATCGTCCAGCCGAAGAGCCTGCTCGATGGCTGTACCCTCGACGGCAAGATCTATTGCGTGCCGGTCAACATTCACTCCTGGCAGTGGCTGTGGCTGTCGAACGCGGCCTTCGAAAAGGCCGGTGTGCCGGTGCCGAAGAATTGGAATGAATATGTCGCGGCCGCCCCCGCGCTGGAGAAGGCAGGCATCATACCGCTGGCGGTCGGCGGGCAGCCCTGGCAGTCCTCGGGCGCCTTCGACGTGCTGCTTACGGCGGTCGGCGGCACGGACGCTTTCTTGAAGGTCTATCGCGACAAGGATGCCGAATTCGCCGCCGGGCCCGAGGTCGCGAAGGTATTCAAGGCCGCGGACGATGCCCGCAAGATGGCGAAGAACACCAATGTGCAGGACTGGAACCAGGCCACCAATCTCGTCATCTCCGGCAAGGCCGGCGGCCAGATCATGGGCGACTGGGCGCAGGGCGAGTTCCAGGTTGCCGGGCAGGCCGCCGGCAAGGACTATACGTGTCTTCCCGGCCTTGGCCTGAACGAGGTCATCGCCACTGGCGGCGATGCCTTCTACTTCCCGCTGCTGCAGGACGCGGAAAAGTCCAAGGCGCAGGAAGCGCTGGCCGAAACGCTGCTCGATCCCAAGACGCAGGTCGCCTTCAACCTCAAGAAGGGCTCGCTGCCGGTGCGCGGCGATATCGACCTCAAGGCGGCGAACGACTGCATGAAGAAAGGGCTCGACATACTGGCCAAGGGCAGCGTCATGCCCTGGACGGACCAGCTGCTGTCGCAAGACACCCAAAAGCAGAAGGAGGACCTTTTCTCCGAGTTCTTCGCCAAGCCGGACATGACCGTGGAAGAGGCGCAAAAGCGCTTCGCCGACATCGTCGCCTCAGCGGACTGACGATCGACGAACCGCTCGCTCCCGGCCCGCCGCGGGGCCGGGAGCTCCGGGTCAAGTCTTGACCCTTGGCCCTGACCCTTCGGCCTTACCCGATCCAGCCCGGCTATGCAGATGAGCAAGAGCGAACGCCCCAACCAACTCTTCCGCAACCTTAATGCCAAGGTCGCCTCTATTCCGATGGTGCTCACCGCACTGGTGATCTTCGTTGGCGGCAGCGCGTGGACGGTGCTCTATTCCTTCACCAATTCAAAACTGCTGCCGCGGCTGAACTTCGTCGGGCTCGACCAGTATTATCGGCTGTGGTCGACGCCGCGCTGGCTGGTCTCGATCGAGAACCTCTTGGTCTACGGCGTGCTGTCGCTGGTGTTCTCTCTGGTCATCGGCTTCATACTGGCGGCGCTGCTCGACCAGAAGATCCGCTTCGAGGACACGTTCCGCACCATCTTCCTCTACCCGTTCGCGCTCTCCTTCATCGTCACCGGCCTTGTCTGGCAGTGGCTGCTCAACCCGGAGTTCGGAATCCAGGGGGTGGTGCGCGGCCTCGGCTGGGAAAGCTTCAGCTTCGATCCGCTCTACAATTCCGACATCGTCATCTACGGCATCCTGATCGCCGCGCTCTGGCAAGGCACCGGGCTGATCATGTGTCTGATGCTGGCGGGCCTGCGCGGCATCGACGAGGATATCTGGAAGGCCGCGCGGGTGGATGGGATACCCACCCTGAAGACCTATCTGTTCATCATCATCCCGATGATGCGACCGGTCTTCATCACCGCGCTGGTCATCATCGCCGCCGGCATCGTCAAGGTCTATGACCTGGTTGTCGCACAAACCAGCGGTGGTCCCGGCATCGCCTCCGAAGTGCCGGCCAAATATGTCTATGACTACATGTTCTTCGCCCAGAACCTCGGCCAGGGTTTTGCTGCCTCGACCATGATGCTGCTGTCGGTGGTGGTCGTCATCGTGCCCTGGGCCTATCTCGAATTCGGAGGCAAGAAGCGTGGCTGATCTTGCCGTTCCCCTGCCTGACGGTACGGGCTTTTCCAGGCTTGAGGCATCCGGCAGGCTTGAGGCATCCGGGCCGCGAGGGCCGAAGCCGCGGCATGTGTTCTCGCGCCGCAACATCTTCCTCTACGGCACGCTGATCGTGGTGGCGCTGTATTATCTGCTGCCGCTCTATGTGATGGTGGTGACGTCGCTCAAGGGCATGCCGGAGATACGCCTCGGCAACATCTTCTCGCCGCCCCTGGAGATCACCTTCGAGCCTTGGGTGAAGGCCTGGTCCAGCGCCTGCACCGGTCTCAACTGCGACGGGCTCTCGCGCGGCTTCTGGAATTCGGTGCGCATCACCGTCCCGTCGGTCGTCCTGTCGATCGCCATCGCTTCAGTGAACGGCTACGCGCTTGCCAACTGGCGCTTCAAGGGCGCCGATACTTTCTTCGTGATCCTGATCGTCGGCGCCTTCATCCCCTATCAGGTGATGATCTATCCGATCGTCATCATCCTGCGCGAGATCGGCCTCTATGGCAGCCTGAGCGGCCTGGTGATCGTCCATTCCATCTTCGGCATGCCGATCCTGACGCTGTTGTTCCGCAACTATTTCACTTCGATGCCGGAGGAACTGTTCCGGGCGGCGCGCGTCGACGGCGCCGGCTTCTGGGGCATCTATTTCCGCATCATGCTGCCGATGTCGCTGCCGATCTTCGTCGTCGCCATCATCCTGCAGGTGACCGGCATCTGGAACGACTTCCTGTTCGGCGTCGTCTACACCCGCCCCGACACCTATCCGATGACGGTGCAGCTCAACAACATCGTCAACTCGGTGCAAGGCGTGAAGGAATACAACGTCAACATGGCCGCCACCATCCTGACCGGCCTGGTTCCGCTCGTCGTCTATTTCGTTTCGGGCAAGCTTTTCGTGCGTGGCATCGCCGCCGGCGCGGTGAAAGGATGATGATGACAAGACTCGAAAATCCCAGCGTTTCGATCCAGGACCTGTCGCTGAATTTCGGCGCAATTTCGGTGCTGGAAACCCTCAACATCGATGTCGCCGAGGGCGAGTTCATCGTGCTGCTCGGGCCGTCCGGCTGCGGCAAGTCGACCTTGCTCAACTGCATCGCCGGCCTGCTCGACGTTTCGGACGGCCGCATCTTCATCAAGGGCAAGAACGTCACCTGGGAGGAGCCCAAGGACCGTGGCATCGGCATGGTGTTCCAGTCCTATGCGCTCTACCCGCAGATGACGGTGGAGAAGAACCTGTCGTTCGGGCTGCGCGTTGCCGGCATTCCCAGGGACGAGATCGCCAGGCGCATCGCTCGGGCCGCCGAGATCCTGCAGATCGAGCCATTGCTGCAGCGCAAGCCGTCGGCGCTTTCGGGCGGGCAGCGCCAGCGTGTGGCGATCGGGCGGGCGCTGGTGCGCGATGTCGACGTCTTCCTGTTCGACGAGCCGCTTTCCAATCTCGACGCCAAGCTGCGCGCCCAGCTGCGCGTCGAGATAAAACTACTGCACAGCAAGCTGCAAAACACGATGATCTATGTCACCCACGACCAGATCGAGGCGATGACGCTGGCCGACCGCATCGCGGTGATGAAGGGCGGCGTCATCCAGCAGCTCGACGCACCGCAAAAGATCTACAATCGCCCGGTCAACCGTTTCGTCGCCGGCTTCCTCGGCTCGCCGGCGATGAATTTCCTCGACGGCCGGCTGGAGAAAAATGATAGCAACTGGCACTTCGTCGCCGAGGAAGTGCGGATCCCGCTTGCCACCTACGCTTTCGAAAAGGAGCCGGTGCCGGGAGCGGCGGTGCTCGGTATCCGGCCAGAGCATGTCGCGTTCAACAGCGGCTCCGGATGGCCGTTCACAGCAACGGCAAATGTCGTGGTCGTCGAACCCATGGGGTCCGACACGCTGGTCTGGCTGAAGCTCGCAAATCAGAATTTCACCGTGCGGGTGACATCTGAGCGCACACCGAACAACGCCGACACCGTGAGCATCGGTTTTGATCCGATGCGCGCTTCGCTGTTCGACGCTGCCACCGGCACCCGCCTGTAACTCCCAGAATTTCACCTTAAGCAAATCCATCCCCAGAGAACGGACAGAGACGATGAATTGGTCATTCCAACTTTACAGCGCCCGCAACTTCCAGCCTTGGGCAGGGGTGCTCAAGACGCTGGGCGAACTCGGCTACGCGCAAGTCGAGGGGTTCGGCGGCGTCTATGACGATCCCAAGGCCTTTCGTGCCGAACTCGACAAGAACGGCCTCGCCATGCCGACCGGCCATTTCTCGATCGATGCGCTCGAGAACGATTTCGACGGCGTGCGCAAAATCGCCGACGCGCTCGGCATCACGCTGCTCATCTGCCCCTATCTGGTCGCCGAGAGCAGGCCGACCGACGCCGCCGGCTGGCGCGGCTTCGGCGCACGCCTGGCCAAGGTCGGCGAGACGGCTGAGAAGGCCGGCTACGGCTTTGCCTGGCACAACCATGACTTCGAGTTCAAGAAGCTTGCCGACGGTTCGGTGCCGCAGGACCATATCCTGGCGGCAGCGCCCGACATCGGCTGGGAGATGGACGTCGCCTGGGTGGTGCGCGGCGGCGACGATCCACTGCCCTGGATCGAGAAGCATGGCAAACGCATTGCCGCTGTCCATGTCAAGGACATTGCCAAGCCCGGCGAGGGCCTCGACGAGGACGGCTGGTCGGATATCGGCCACGGCACGATCGACTGGGCCGGACTGATCCAGGCGCTGCGCGCCAGGAGCGCCGCCAAATACTACGTCATGGAACAGGACAACCCCAACGACATCGAGCGCTTCGCCCGCCGCTCGATCGCAGCCGCCAAGACCTATTAGGAGCATCAGCATGGCAAAAAAACTTGGGGTCGGCGTCATCGGCTGCGGCAATATCTCGAAGGCGTATTTTTCACTGGCGCCGCTGTTTCGCGGCATCGAGATGCGCGCCTGCGCGGATATCAACATGGATGCGGCCAAGGCGCGGGCGAAGGAGTTCAAGCTGCGCGCCGAGACAGTCGAAGGGCTGCTGAAGGCCGATGACATCGACATCATCGTCAATCTCACCGTTCCGGCGGTGCACTATGAGGTGTCGAAACAGATCCTCGATGCCGGCAAGCACGTCTATTCGGAAAAGCCGTTCGTGCTGTCGGTCAAGGAAGGGGCTGACCTGAAGAAGCTGGCGGAGAGAGACGGACTGCGCATCGGCTCGGCGCCCGACACTTTCCTCGGTGGCGCGCACCAGCTTGTCCGCAACCTGATCGATACTGGCAAGCTCGGCAAGATCACCAGCGGCACATGCCACGTGATGAGCCATGGGATGGAGCACTGGCACCCCAATCCGGACTTCTTCTTCCAGCCTGGCGCTGGTCCGGTGCTCGATATCGGACCCTATTACATCACCAACCTGATCCAGTTGATCGGACCGGTGAAGCAGGTGGCGGCGTTCGCTTCGATCCCCTCGACAGAACGCACGATCTCGTCCAAGCCTCGCGCCGGCGAAAAAATCCTGGTCGCCACGCCGACGACGATCCACGGCGTGATGGAGTTCGAGAATGGCGCCGTGGTGACGCTCAACACCAGTTGGGACGTGTGGAGCCATGGCCATGCGCCGATGGAACTCTACGGCGAATTGGGCACGGTGTTTTTGCCGGATCCGAATTTCTTCGGCGGCGACGTTCGCTTCACCAATGCCGCCAAGCCGGTCAAGAAGCTGCCGAAATGGAAGCATCCGTTCGGCGTGGCCAACCAGATGCACTCGCATGGCATGATGGCCAATTACCGCACCGCCGGTCTCGCCGACATGGCGCTGGCGATCGCGGAAGGCCGGCCGCATCGCTGTTCGATGGAACTGGCGCTGCATGCCGTCGATGTGATGACCGGCATGCTGCGGTCGGGCGCGAGCGGAAAGTTCGTTGCCATGCAGACCACCTGCGAACGGCCTGCGGCACTGGGCGTCAAGGATGCGGAAGGGCTGTTGGCGAAGAAGAAAGGGCTGTTGGCAACGAAGAAGTAGCATAAGCGCTTCAGCGATCCCTCTCCCCATAGAAACGGCGAGAGGCTAAGGGTGAGAGGCAGAGCCGACTCACCCTTTTTCGCGGTGGGAACTGCCGGGCTCGCTTTTGATTTGAGGATCTCCCATGCCCTATGTGCCCGCCGAAAACCGTTACGAGAACATGGTCTACAATCGCTGCGGGCGATCCGGCCTGAAATTGCCAGCGATCTCGCTCGGGCTCTGGCACAATTTCGGTGACGACACGCCGCACCGGACCAAGCAGGCGATCGCGCGCAAGGCCTTCGATCTCGGCATCACGCATTTTGACCTCGCCAACAATTACGGCCCGCCGCCCGGTTCGGCGGAGACGGCTTTCGGCGAAATCCTGCGGACGGATTTCTCCTCTTTTCGTGACGAGCTGATCATCTCGACCAAGGCCGGGTATGAGATGTGGGCCGGACCCTATGGCGAGTGGGGCGGGCGCAAATATGTGCTGGCCAGCCTCGATCAGAGCCTGAAGCGGATGGGGCTCGACTATGTCGACATCTTTTATTCGCACCGCTTCGACCCTGATACTCCGCTGGAAGAAACGATGGGCGCGCTCGATCACGCGGTGCGCTCGGGCAAGGCGCTTTATGCCGGCATCTCCTCCTACAATTCGCAGCGCACGCGCGAGGCCGCCGACATATTGAAGCAGCTCGGCACGCCTTGCATCATCCATCAGCCGAGCTATTCGATGCTCAACCGCTGGGTCGAGGACGACGGTCTGCTCGACACGCTGGAGGGGCTCGGCGTCGGCTCGATCGTGTTCACGCCGCTGGCGCAAGGCATGCTGACCGACAAATATCTCGGCGGCATCCCTGAGGGCAGCCGCGCCAGCCAGGGCAAGTCGCTGCGGCCGGCCTTCATCAACGACAAGACCATCGTCAACATCAAGGCGCTGAACGCCATCGCCGGCCGACGCGGCCAGACGCTGGCGCAGATGGCGCTGGCCTGGGTGCTGCGCAAGGGCCGGGTGACCTCGGCGCTGATCGGCGCCAGCCGGCCGGAACAGGTCGAGGATTGCGTCGGCGCGCTGAAGGCGCTCGATTTCAGCGATGCCGAACTCGCCGAAATCGACACCTACGCGCGCGAGGCCGACATCAATCTGTGGGCCGCCTCCGCCGAGCGCAAGGGTCCGCCACGCAAGTGATTCAGGGCAATCACTTCAGGTTTGCGGCGCCGGCACAGAAACAGTAGCAAAAAGGCCGGTTCGTCGCTATCTGGAGAGAATTGAAGCCGCTTGCATGCGGAAAATGACGAGCAACCGGCGCAAAACGGGTTGGAACAGGATCATGGCGGCAAGGGATGTGCTGACGAAAAACCAGTTGTGCGTGCTCGAGAAACTCGAGGCCGCCAGCGGGCCGCTCAGCGCCTATACATTGCTCGACCAGCTTCGCGATCGGGGTTTTCGCGCCCCGCTGCAGGTCTATCGCGCGCTCGACACGCTGGTGAAGTCCGGCTTCGTGCACCGGCTCGAAAGCCTCAATTCCTTTGTCGCCTGCGCCGAGCCGCACGACCACAGCCATTCGATGACCGCCTTTGCCATCTGCGACACATGCGGGCAGGTGACCGAATTCTCCGACCATGATGTCGGGCACCGGCTCGACGAATGGGTACGCTCGACCGGCTTCGCCGCCAAGAAGGCGGTGATCGAGTTCCGCGGCACCTGTGCCAAATGCCTGGCCGAGGCGGCTTAAGGGCCGGTTGTGCCGTGACCTAGCGGTGGAAGCCGGAGGGACAGCGCCCCCCTCTGTCCTGCCGGACATCTCCCCCACACGGGGGGAGATCGGCCATTATCCCGGCTTTCGCCAATCTCCAACGGAGCAAGATGGTTGCAGCGCCGAAGCTGCCAATCTCCCCCCTCGTGGGGGAGATGTCCGGCAGGACAGAGGGGGGCGCGAAGGATCGCTACAGATTGCAACTGGTCGGCCGCGGACATCCGCATGAGGCGCTAATGCGCCTCTTCCCAATTGTCGGCGGCACGGGCGTCGACGTGCAGCGGCACCGACATCGACACCGCCGGCATCGCGGCGTTCTCCATGACATGACGCACGACGGGGATCGTCGCCTCGACCTCCGCTTCGGCCGTCTCGAAGACCAGTTCGTCATGCACTTGCAGCAGCATGCGGGCGGACAGCTTCGCCTTTTCCAGCGCTTCGTCCATGCGGATCATGGCGCGGCGGATGATGTCGGCCGCGGTGCCCTGCAGCCGGGCGTTGATCGAGGCGCGCTCGTTGAAGGCACGGACCGACGGGTTTGACGACCGTATCTCCGGGTAGTGGATGCGGCGGCCGAAGATCGTTTCGACATAGCCGTATTCGCGGGCATAGGCCTTGGTAGCGTCGATATAATCGCGGATGCCGGGGAAGCGTTCGAAGTATTTCTTGATGTAGGCGCCGGCCTCTTCGCGCGGGATCGACAGCTGGTTGGCCAGGCCAAAGGCGGAAATGCCGTAGATGATGCCAAAATTGATCGCCTTGGCGCGGCGGCGTACCTCCGAGGGCATGCCCTCGACCGGCACGTTGAACATCTCCGAGGCGGTGATGGCGTGGATGTCGGCGCCGTCGGCAAACGCCTGCTTGAGCTGCGGGATCTCGGCGACATGGGCGAGCACGCGCAGCTCGATCTGGCTGTAGTCGGCGGAAACCAGCTTGTTGCCCTTGTCGGCGATGAACGCCGTCCGGATCTTTCGCCCCTCGACGGTGCGTACCGGAATGTTCTGCAAATTGGGATCGGAGGACGACAGCCGGCCCGTCGTCGTTGCGGCAAGCGCGTATGAGGTGTGGACGCGCTTCGTATCGGGATGGACGAAACCGGGCAGCGCATCGGTATAGGTCGATTTCAATTTGGTCAGCTGGCGCCAGTCGACGATCTTGCGCGGCAGCTCGTGGCCTTCTGCGGCGAGGTCTTCCAGGAGCTGGGCCGAGGTCGACCATTGGCCGGTCTTGGTCTTGGAGCCGCCGGGCAGGCCCATCCTGCCGAACAGGATGTCGCCGAGCTGTTTTGGCGAGCCGATATTGATGCGCTCGCCGACGAGCTGGTAGATCTCGTCCTCCAGCCGCGCGGCGCCCTGTGCCAGCTCGCCGGAGAGCCGCGACAGGATCTGCCGGTCGACGGAGATGCCGCGCTGCTCCATCCTTGCCAGAACCGGCACCAGCGGCCGTTCCAGCCGCTCGTAGACCGAGACGAGGCCCTTGGCGGCAAGCCGCGGCTTCAGCACCCGCCAGAGCCTGAGCGTCACATCGGCGTGCTCCGCGGCATAGGCCGTTGCCTTGTCGATGTCGACCTGGTCGAAGCCGACGAAGCTTCTTCCAGAGCCGGCCAGTTCCTTGAGGGCAATGGTCGAGTGGCCGAGCCATTTTTCCGACAGAGCCGCCATGCTGTGGCCGCCGGACGTGCCTGCGTCGAGCACGTAGGAAATCAGCATGGTGTCGTCGAAGGGGGCGATATCGATGCCGTGGCGGCTCATGACGACGATGTCGTATTTCAGCTCCTGAACGATCTTGAGAACCGACCTGTCCTCCAGCAACGGCTTCAGGATGGCAAGCGCCTCACGGATCGGAATCTGGTTTTCGACCACTCCGCCGCCGAGCAGGTCGCCATTGCCGCGTTTGTGGGCGAGCGGCACATAGGCGGCGCGACCGGGCGCAGTGGCTATGGACAGGCCGATCAACTCGGCCTGCATCGGATCGGGTGAATTGGTCTCGGTGTCGAAGCCGACGATGCCGGCGTCCATCGCCACGGCCACCCATGCCTTCAACACTTCAGTGTCGCGGATGGAGACGTAGGCGCTGGTGTCGATCTTGCTGGCGGTGGCGTCCTCGAAGCGAAGCGCCGAGAGAAGCGATGGGGTGTCGCCTTGCTTGGGTTCCACCTTGACGGTGGCCGGCACCGCTTCCCCGGCTTCGTCTGTCACTGTGCCCGCCGCGCTTTCGGCGGCGCCCGGCACGCCAAACCCCATATCGGGACCATGCGCGGTGTCGGCGCGCTCGATAATGACGGGCATGGCCTTGACGTCAGCCGCTTCTGTTCCGGTTGCTTCCGCCACGCGGCGGGTCAGCGAGGAGAATTCCATCGTCTTGAGGAAGCCGATCAGCCTTGGTCCGTCGGGCGGGTGCAACACGAAATCATCGAGCCCGCCGTTCAACGGCACGTCGTTCTTCAGCGTCACCAGTTCACGCGAGATGCGCGCCTTGCCGGCATTGGCGATGATCGATTCGCGGCGCTTGTCCTGCTTGATCTCGGTGGCACGGGCGAGCAGCGTATCGAGATCGCCGAACTGTTCCAGCAATTGCGCCGCCGTCTTCGGCCCGATGCCGGGCACGCCCGGCACATTGTCGACCGAATCGCCGGTCAGCGCCTGCAGGTCGATCATTTTTTCCGGCGGCACGCCCCATTTCTCGATCACCTCGGGAACGCCGATCTGGCGGTCCTTCATCGGGTCGTACATGGCGACCGAAGGGCCGACCAGCTGCATCAGATCCTTGTCGGAGGAGATGATGGTGGTGTCGGCGCCGGCTTCGCAGGCAAGCCGGCAATAGGTGGCGATCAGGTCGTCGGCCTCGTAGCCTTCCGTCTCGAGGCAGGGCAGGTTGAAGGCCCTGGTCGCCTGGCGGATCAGGCCGAACTGCGGGATCAGATCTTCCGGCGGTGCCGAGCGGTTGGCCTTGTATTCGGGGTAGAGGTCGTTGCGGAAGGTTTTCGACGAATAGTCGAAGATGACGGCGAAATGCGTCGGCACGATGCCGACATCGGTGTTGCGGGCGTCCTGCGTCAGCTTCCACACCATGTTGCAGAAGCCGAGAACGGCACTGGTCGGCAGCCCATCGGATTTGCGGGTCAGTGGCGGCAGCGCGTGATAGGCACGGAAGATGTAGCCGGAGCCGTCGACAAGGAACAGATGATCGCCTTTTTTCATGGGACGAAGGGATAGCGCGGCGCGGCGTCGTGGTCCATGCCAAAGGCGGCCTCAACCACCGGTTCCGGCAACATCCCTGACACGTCGATCCGATCACGGGTATGTTACGAAAGTGTAATCTTCGTGCCCTTGAATCGCCACGTTCGGAGACACAGATAAACGCCATCGGCATTTTTCGCCGAGGTCCGGAGCAAGGCCCGTCCCCCGCCTATCCCGGACACTTGCGGCAGCCTATCCCCCTCTCCGGGCTGCCGCATCGTTTCGAGTAAAGGCCGCCGTGGTTCCCCCTCCACCACGGCGGCATTTTTTTGCCTTTCGGTGCCCGTGGTCCAACGACCGCCGGCTTTTCGTTTCTGCCTCGCAGCTTTAGGGTTGCCGCTCAGAATCGAAAGGCTTGATAAAATGTCCAGAATTTCTCCCGTCCTCGACCGCCTCGACAAAAATCTCGACGAGAGCCTGGAGCGCCTGTTTGGCCTGCTCAGGATCAAGTCGATCTCCACCGATCCATCCTATGCCGCAGACTGCCGCAAGGCGGCAGAATGGCTGGTGGCTGAGCTCGAGCTGATCGGCTTCGACGCCAGCGTGCGAGACACGCCAGGCCATCCGATGGTGGTGGCGCACCATGACGGGCCGGCAGGCGCGCCGCATGTCCTGTTCTATGGCCATTACGACGTGCAGCCGGTCGACCCGATCGAGCTCTGGGAAAGCGATCCGTTCGCACCTTCGGTAAAGCAGATCGAGTCCGGCCGCCAGGTGATCACGGGACGTGGTTCGGCCGACGACAAGGGGCAGTTGATGACCTTCGTCGAGGCTTGCCGCGCCTGGAAGCAGGTGCATGGCGGGCTGCCGTGCCGCATCACAATTCTGTTCGAGGGCGAGGAGGAGTCCGGCTCGCCATCGCTGAAGCCGTTCCTCGAGGCAAATGCGGCCGAACTCAAGGCCGACTTCGCGCTCGTCTGCGACACCGGCATGTGGGACCGCGAAACACCATCGATCTGCGTCGCGCTGCGCGGGTTGGTGGGCGAGGAGATCACGGTGAAAGCCGCCGACCGCGACCTGCATTCCGGTCTCTACGGCGGTGCTGCCGCCAATCCGATTCGCATCCTGGCCAGGATCCTGGCCGACATCCACGACAAGGACGGCCACGTCACCATTCCCGGTTTCTATGACGGTGTCGAAGAGACGCCTTCGCAGATCCTGAAGTCGTGGGAGGCGCTCGGCGAGACCGCTGAGACGTTCCTTGGGCCCGTCGGCCTGTCGATCCCTTCCGGCGAACACGGCCGCTCGGTGCTCGAACTCACCTGGGCGCGGCCGACTGCCGAGTTCAACGGCATTATAGGTGGCTACACCGGCAAAGGGTTCAAGACGGTGATCGCGGCGGAAGCCTCGGCAAAAGTGTCCTTCCGCCTCGTCCACAAGCAGAACCCGGAAAAGATCCGCGCCGCTTTCCAGGCCTTCGTCAGGGAGCGCATCCCGGCCGACTGCTCAGTCGATTTCCACCCGCATGGCGGCTCGCCGGCGATCCAGCTTTCCTACGACTCGCCATTTCTCGCCAAGGCCAAGGACGCGCTGTCCGACGAGTGGCCGAAGCCGGCGGTGACCACGGGAAGCGGCGGCTCGATCCCGGTGGTCGGCGATTTCCAGACTTATCTCGGCATCGAATCCTTGCTTGTCGGTTTCGGGCTCGACGATGACCGCATCCATTCGCCGAACGAGAAATACGAGATGAGTTCCTTCCACAAGGGCCAGCGCTCGTGGGCGCGCATTCTCGACGCGCTGACACGCTGAGAGGGCCAGACTGCAACTTTCTGTTGATTTTTCATCGGATCGCGGCGAGGACGGGATAGAGCGACGCCGCGCCCAGTTGGACGCACGAATGGGCCGCGACCGGAGAAGACGATGAGCGATATCCGCTTCCACAAGAACGACCTGCCCGGGCTCTTGCACTACGACGTCGGGGCGGTCGCGATCGACACGGAGACGCTGGGGCTCAATCCGCATCGCGACCGGCTTTGCGTGGTGCAGATCTCGCCGGGCGACGGTTCCGCCGACGTCATCCAGATCGCGCCCGGCCAGAAGAAGGCGCCAAACCTCGTCAGCCTGCTCAGGAACCGCAGCATAACCAAGCTGTTCCATTTCGGCCGTTTCGATCTCGCCGTCCTCTACAACGCCTTCGGCGTCATGCCAGAGCCGGTGTTTTGCACCAAGATCGCCTCGCGGCTGACCCGAACCTACACCGACCGGCACGGGCTGAAGGACATTTGTTTTGAGCTTCTCGGCGTCAGCTTGTCGAAGGCGCAGCAATCGTCGGACTGGGCGGCGGAGACACTGTCGCCCGAACAACTCGAATACGCAGCCTCCGACGTGCTTTACCTGCACCAGCTGCGCGATGTGCTGACGATGCGGCTGGCGCGCGACAACCGGACCAAGGAGGCCGAGGCCTGCTTCCGCTTCCTGCCGACGCGTGCGAAACTCGACCTGATGGGCTGGGATGAGGCAGACATCTTCGCTCACAGCTAAGTGGAACCAGGTGTTCGCCTCGACGTTCTATCGATCGATGGAGGGGATGAAATGGCTGCCAGAAAACCAATCGAAACAGCGCCCAGGGATGGCTCCAAGGTCACTGTCTACTGGCAGGACAGCGAGGGGGTGATGAACGAATCCATCGCGCAGTACAGGTCGCTCGACCGGCTGAAAGCGGCCGGCGGCGACTGGGACGAGAACGACACCGGCTGGTGGGCCTATACGGACGGTCATACGCAAAGAAAGATCGATCCGATCAGCTGGCGGCCCGCATCCGCGGGTGATGACGGCGAATGACGCCGCTGGCGGCGCCGGCTTCTTTCCAATAGGTTGGACCTGTTGCAATCGGAGGTCGATTCGGAGCTTTCCGCTCCGCGACCATTCGCTCGGGAGGGATCTGCAATGGGTACTGAGAGCCTGCTTGTCTTCATCATCATCGGCGCCATCGCCGGCTGGCTCGCCGGCTTGATCGTCAAGGGTTTCGGCCTCGGCCTGATCGGCAATATCGTCGTCGGCATCGTCGGCGCCTTGATAGCCGGCTTGCTCTTCCCAAGGCTGGGATTCGCCATAGGCGGTGGCATACTTGCCTCCATTATCCACGCCACGATCGGCGCGGTGATCCTGCTCGTGCTGATCAAGCTGGTGAAGCAGGCCTGATCCTGCGAAGCACATCAAGGGCGCGCCATGAAACAGAACATGCTCTATCTCGTCATCGGCGCGCTCGTCGTCGTGGTCATCGCGCTCGGCATCTATGTCTATCGCGAGCAAACCAGGCCGGAGGGCGTGGAACTCAAGATCGACGACAAGGGCATATCGATCCAGCGGAATTGAGCGGCGTTGGGTTGGCGCGGCAGAGGTGCCGATGATCTAACCCTATCAGGCCGAAAATTGACGATAAGGCAGGGGCCGCTCCATCCTTCGATGCACCCGGATAGAAGCCAAGCCGGATATGGAATGAGAGTGACGTATCGACACATTCGCGGTATGATCTTGGTACAGGGAGTTTGGGGCCAACCCACCTACTATTAGGAGGTTGCCATGAGGCACCAAACACTGGACCAACTGCATACGGTGGCAAAGGTACACAGAGACCCAACACCTCCTGCAATGGACCGAACCCAGCGTCTCGAACGTTGGTCAAAACTTCTTGAACGGCAGCCCAACCGACTCCTCACCGCACTTATCGGGACCGAATATCGTTCGTCACCCGAGCGCGACATTATGCGTGGCGAAGGCTCGCCAATATCGGTTGCCTTCGAGGATTCGGTCCTGCGCGATGAGGGGCTGAAAGACGATACTTATGGCGAAGCAAAGCGTTTCTTCGAATTGACCGACGATGAGCTCCACGAAATTGTCTGCTACTGCCATGTGGGCGAGACGATGCAATCATCCTGGGCAGCGCTTTCCGTTCGTGCTGCGATTGGCTAACGCATGATCCCCAGTACGCGTAACTTTGGTAACAAGGTCATGCGTAGATTCAATGGGTTAGAGCGCGATCGAACGCACTTTACCGATCGCGCTCTAATGACGAGCATAGATTGCGGCTACCTTGCTATTGGCGGTCCGCGCCGAACGACTGCGGCTGGGCAGTTGATGCCGAAATGCGAGAACGCTCCGCCGTCTCGCGATAGACGCCATTGTTGCCGACCGCCAGGAGCAAGGAACGGAGCGGTGACGTGCCGTAACGCATTGAACTAACTTTGAACCATTTAACCCGCCCTTAAATCGCCGCATCTACTCTTCACCCCGAACGCCATGGAGCGACGTGCGTCCGTTCGGACACACAGAGTGCGCTCTACGACTTTGAAGCTTCGCATCGGCCCGAAAATTGCGAGTTTCGGGCCGATGCGATAGGCATCGGGACAGACAGCACAGCGCATGGCGAACCGCAGAGACAGCCGCATCGAACCGAGCTTCGAGGGACCGCCGCGGGCGAAATCCTCGGCCGGTTTTTCGGTGAGCGAGGAGGATCGCGTCGTGCCGAGCAACCGCAACACCTCTGCAAAGCGCCAATCGGCCAGGACAAAAGCGTCGCGTCGCGGGCGCGGCAAAAGCCAGCGCGGCCTGTTCGGCGTGCTCGGCCGGCTGGCCTACTGGTGCTTCGTGCTGGCCATCTGGGGCGCCATCGCCGCCGCCGGCATCGTCGTCTATTACGGCGCGAAAATGCCGGCGGCCACCACCTGGGCCATCCCCGACCGCGCGCCCAATATCAGGATCGTCTCGGTCGACGGAAAACTGCTCGCCAATCGCGGCATGAGCGGCGGCGAAGCCGTCGGCCTGCATCAAATGTCGACCTATATTCCCGAGGCCGTCATCGCCATCGAAGATCGCCGCTTCTATTCGCATTTGGGCATCGACCCGATCGGTCTGTCCAGAGCCATGGTGGCCAACGTTGTCGGCGGGCGTTTTTCGCAGGGCGGCTCGACGCTGACCCAGCAATTGGCGAAAAACCTGTTCCTGACACCCGATCGCACGCTGGAACGCAAGGTGCAGGAAGTGCTTCTGGCGCTCTGGCTCGAGCACAAGCACACCAAGGACCAGATCCTCGAAATGTATCTCAACCGGGTCTATTTCGGCTCCGGCGCCTATGGTGTCGAAGCGGCCTCGCGCCGCTATTTCGGCAAGAGCGCGCGCGACGTCACGTTGCCGGAGGCCGCGCTCCTCGCCGGCCTGTTGAAAGCGCCGTCGCGACTGTCTCCGGCGCGTGACCCGAAGGCCGCCGAGCAGCGCTCGCAGCTTGTTCTCGCCGCCATGCGCGACGAAGGCAAGATCAGCGCCAAGGAACTGACCACGGCGATGAGCGCGCCGGCGTCGCGGGTGGCATCCTACTGGACGGGCTCGGAAAACTACGTCGCCGACGCCATCGTGGAAGAACTGCCCGACCTGATCGGCGACGTGCGCGGCGACATCATCGTCGACGCCACCGTCGACCTGACGCTGCAGAAGCTCGCCGAACAATCGATCCGCCGGCTGATCGACGGCAGCGGCAAAAAGCTCAATGCCAGCCAGGGCGTGCTGGTGTCGATCGACAATTCCGGCGCGGTACGCGCCATGGTCGGCGGCTATGATTATTCGACCAGCCAGTTCGACCGCGCCTCGGAGGCGCGCCGCCAGCCCGGCTCGGCGTTCAAGCCCTTTGTTTACATGGCGGCGCTGGAAGCCGGCCGCACGCCCGACAGCGTGCGCAATGACGCGCCGATCAAAATTGGCAAATGGACGCCCACCAATTACGGCGGCAAGTATTTCGGCAAGGTGACGCTGGCGACGGCGCTGGCGAAGTCACTGAACTCGGTGGCCGCCCAGCTGACCATGGAAGTCGGGCCTGACGCGGTCGTCGAGGCGGCGCATCGCATGGGTGTCGAGTCCGACCTCACGGCCAACACCTCGATCGCGCTCGGCACGTCCGAAGTGACACCGCTGGAACTGACGTCGGCCTATGTCCCCTTCGCCAATGGCGGCTACCGGCCGGATGTCCATTTCATCCGCCGGGTGACGACAGCCGGCGGCAAGGTGCTCTACGACAACAATGGCGGCGCCCCGCGCGTCATCAAGCCCGAGATCGTCGGCATGATGAACTCTATGATGATGGGCACAGTTGAAATCGGCACTGCCAGGAAGGCGGCCTTTGCCTGGCCGGCCGCCGGCAAGACCGGCACCAGCCAGAATTCGCGCGACGCCTGGTTCATCGGCTATACCGCCAATCTCACCACCGGAGTCTGGTTCGGCAATGACGATGGCGGTCCGATGAAGAAGGTCACCGGCGGCGCGCTGCCGGCGCAGGCCTGGCATGAGTTCATGGTCGCCGCGCATGAAGGCGTGCCGGTGCGGCCGCTGCCTGGAACATGGCGGTCGACGCCTGCCGATACGATCGTGCAGGACGAATTACCGCCCAACACGGCGCAACCGGCGCCGGTGCCGTCCGCTTCGGTTGGCCAATCCGCGCCGTCCGCCCAAAAAGCGTCGCCGCCTCGCGCCGTGCGTCCCGCCGAAACGGTCGATGCCGGCGGCTTCGGCATGCCGGGCGGTGGCGGCACCACCGCATCGATCAAGCGCCCGGTGCCGCCCGCCGATGTCGGCGGCCCGGTCAAGAAGCGGCAGACCTCGATCCTCGACATCCTCACCGGCGGCTGACCCCTCGTCATCGCTGCCGTGTTCCGCTACATCTGCGATTTAAAAGTGCTAGAGCGTACTTTGTGCGTCCAAAGGGACGCACGTCGCCCTAGAGAGATCGCGAATGGCTGAGACCGACACCAGAAAGACCATCGTGCTGACCGGCGCCAGCCGCGGCATCGGCCATGCCACAGTCAAGCGCTTTTCGCGTGAAGGCTGGCGCGTCATCACCTGCTCGCGCCAGGCCTTTGCCGAAGACTGCCCGTGGCCGGCCGGTCCGGAAGACCACATCAAGGTCGATCTCGCCGACCAGGAGGATGTCGGCATCGCGATCTCGGAAATCCGCCATCGGCTGGAAGCGCATGGCGGCCAGCTCCATGCGCTGGTCAACAATGCCGGCATCTCGCCGAAGCTCAAGGACGGCAACAGCCGCATGAATTCGATCGACACGCCGATGCATGTCTGGCGCGACGTGTTCCAGGTCAACTTCTTCGCACCGATCATGCTGGCGCGGGGATTGTTCAGGGAATTGGCGTCGGCTAAAGGCTCGATCGTCAACGTCACCTCGATCGCCGGTACCCGCGTGCACCCCTTCGCCGGCACCGCCTATGCGACGTCGAAGGCCGCGCTCGGCTCGCTGACGCGCGAAATGGCGCATGATTTCGGCCCGCACGGCATCCGCGTCAACGCCATCGCACCCGGCGAGATCGACACGGCGATCCTGTCACCGGGCACGGAAAAGATCGTCGAGACGATTCCGCTGCGGCGGCTGGGAACCACGGCCGAAGTCGCCGACATCATATTCTTCCTGTGCTCGCAGCAGGCTTCCTATGTGACGGGCTCGGAAATCCACATCAATGGCGGCCAGCACGTGTGAATGGTGTTTCGCCCCACTCTCTGTCCGTGAGGTAACCCGGCATCGCCATCAAAAACAGTGAAGCGATTCATGCGACGCGCTTAAGTTCGTTCTTTCGTATACCGGTATCCAAACCTCGGCGCACTTTTGGGCGCCATGCATCAAGCCGGGCAGTTGACGGAATTGATTGAAAGTGGTCGCCGCGATCAGGCCGCCTGCAGCAGGTTCTCGATGTCGACGATGGTGTGGTTGGTCAACGTCTTCGGAATTTCCACTGTGATTTTCTCGGCGACTTCCTTGTGCAGTTTTCGGCGCATGTCGCCTAGCACCTGCGGCGGTGCGATCAGCACCATCTCCTTGAAGGCGCCGCGATGCGCGAGCTTGTACAGCCGCTCGGCAATTTCGTCGGCGAAACGCTCCTTGCCGAGGCGATGCCAGTCAGTGTCCTCGACTGCGCTGCGGTGGACGGATGGGCCATCGCTGTAGCGGCCAGGGCGGTCCGAACCTTGCTCTCGCGTCGCCGGATTTTCCTGTTCCATCTCCTGCACGACCTGAAGGTCGGGATATTGGGTGTCGCCGCGGTTCTCGAGGAACAGTGCCTTCTCGCCGTCGGCGACCACGACCCACAGTCCGCGTTTCAGCTTGAGGTCGTTCACCGGAGCGCTCCTTTTTCTGTTTTTCATGGTTTTCCAGGCCCGTCTCTGGAGCCATTGCCGCAGCTGGACAGCCAGGCTCGGATTCGCACAGGCAAACGCGCGCCGAGGCAGGAATGTTCCGGTGACGACAAGCACGGCGAGCAAGCCAACCAACGGGGATGACGGTGCTCAGCGCATGTCGGCTTTAATCTACTAGATTGGTAGAATTTAGAAAAAAGTGTTTTGTAATATATCTCGCTTGTCGCTAGAACGGCCGCAGATCAAGGCTCGCAACAGCGGCTTGGATCCGCTCCACTCGTGGGTGTGGAATTTTTTTCTCCTGCCTCTGGTGCTTGCGGAAAAGCGATTGCTTCGTACGAAGCGATGCGCGAGTGCGTTCCTTCTGTTTTTTCGCGCCCCCGCGTAAAACCGACAGCGTATTCAGGATTCCGCTCGTATGCCGCAGGCCCCCGCCAAGCTCAACGCCTTTCCCGTCTTTATGCGGGTCGCTGGCGAAGCTGTGGCCATCGTCGGCGGCGGCGAGGAGGCTCTGGCCAAGGCGCGGCTGATCGGCCAGTCGAGCGCCGTCTTGCGCATCATAGCCGATGCCCCCGAGCATGATTTGCTGGCCTTCATCGCCGCGAATGGCGCCGTCCACATCGCTGCCGCCTATGAGGCCGCGCATCTCGAAGGCGCGGTGATGGTGTTTGCTGCCAGCGGCAACGAGGCGCTTGACCGCCGCGTTGCCGAGGATGCGCGCCGGCTGGGCATTCCGGTCAATGCCGTCGACCGGCCGGAGCTGTGCGATTTCTTCACCCCGGCGCTGGTCAACCGCGCGCCGGTCGCCATTGCCATCGGCACGGAAGGGGCCGGACCGGTGCTTGCCCAGATGCTGCGCAGCCGCATCGACCGCATGCTGTCGCCGTCGCTCGGGCCGCTTGCTTCGCTTGCTGCCTCGTTGCGCGGCACTGTTGAGAGATTGCTGCCGAAAGGCAATGCCCGCCGCCGCTTCTGGAGCGAGTTTTTCGGCGGCGCGCCGGCCCGCGCCATGGAGGCTGGCCAGCTTTCGCAGGCGCACGGTGCCGCCGTCGACCTGTTGCTTTCGAAGGCGCCGGCATCGGGTCACATTGCCCTGGTTGGCGCGGGTCCCGGCGCCGAAGACCTGCTGACGCTGCGCGCCCACCGGCTGCTGATGGAAGCCGATGTCATCGTCCATGATGCGCTGGTGCCGGAGGCGATCGTCGCCATGGGCCGTCGCGACGCCGAGCGTCTGCCGGTAGGCAAACGCAAGGGCTGCCACACCAAGAGCCAGGCCGAGATCAATGTGCTGCTGATCGAGCTCGGCCGCGACGGCAAGCGCGTCGTGCGGCTGAAATCCGGCGATCCGCTGGTGTTCGGCCGGGCGGGCGAGGAAATGGCAGCGCTGCGCGATGCCGGTATCGCCTATGAGGTGGTTCCGGGCGTCACCGCGGCCTTCGCCGCCGCCGCCGATTTCGAGCTGCCGCTGACGCTGCGCGGCGTGTCGTCGTCGATGGTGTTCACCACCGGCCACGACCTCAAGGGAAATTCGCTGCCCGACTGGGCAAAGCTCGCCATTTCCGGCGCCACGGTCGCCGTCTATATGGGCCGCTCGGTCGCGGCCGAGGTTGCCGGCCGGCTGATCAAGGCCGGCCTGTCGCCGGATACGGCGGTCGCCGTGGTCGAGAATGCCAGCCTTGCCAACCGCCGCCGTTTCCACGGCACGCTCGCCGACCTGCCGTCGCTGGAGGTTCGCGCCGACCTTACCGGCCCCGTCATGACCATCATCGGCGATGCGGTCGCCGGCGCCAATTTTGAACGTTCCGAGCCGCTGGCGGCACACAGGCATGAAGGCGCGGCCCAAACAGCCGCCGAAGGAGCTGATCGATGAAAGTTCTGACAGCAAACCGCCTCGCCGATGGCGAAGCCGTCTGGTACGCCAATGGCGGCTGGGCCGAGATCATCGACAATGCCGATGTCGCCTATGACAAGGCGGCTGAAGACCGGCTGGAGGCGATCGGCGCCACGGCCTCTGCCAACAATGAAGTGGTCGACGTCAATCTGATCGACGTGACCGTCGCCAATGGTGTCGTCGAGCCGGTCCGGCTGCGCGAAAAGATCCGCGCCGCCGGCCCGACCAACCGCAACGACCTGGGCAAGCAGGCCCGCCCGGTAGCCGCCCGGGCGGCGTAAACGACCACATTGAAGACAACGGGCGGACGCGCCCGGAAAGACCAGACATGTACCGTTACGATGAGTTCGATCACGATTTCGTCCAGGCCCGCGTCGCCGAGTTCAGCGATCAGGTCGCGCGGCGGCTTGCCGGCGAGATCACCGAGGATCAGTTCCGGCCGCTGCGGCTGATGAATGGCGTCTACCTGCAGTTGCACGCCTACATGCTGCGCATC
Organism: Mesorhizobium sp. WSM4847; assembly: GCF_055811335.1. Lineage (NCBI taxonomy): Bacteria > Pseudomonadati > Pseudomonadota > Alphaproteobacteria > Hyphomicrobiales > Phyllobacteriaceae > Mesorhizobium > Mesorhizobium sp. WSM4847. The sequence goes on from NZ_JBVVPY010000020.1 coordinate 29,594, forward strand.
GCGGTGCCTTACGGCACGCTGAACAGCAAGCAGTTGCGCATGCTTGGCCACATCGCCCGCAAATACGACAAGGGCTACGGCCATTTCACGACGCGCCAGAACATCCAGTTCAACTGGCCGGCGCTGTCGGACATTCCGGCGATCCTGGCCGATCTGGCGAGCGTCGAGATGCACGCCATCCAGACCAGCGGCAACTGCATCCGCAACGTCACCGCCGACCACTTTGCCGGTGCCGCCGCCGACGAGGTGGCCGATCCGCGTCCTTATGCGGAAATCCTGCGCCAATGGTCGTCCGTGCATCCGGAATTCTCGTTCCTGCCGAGAAAATTCAAGATCGCGGTGACCGGTGCCGAGCGCGACCGCGCCGCCATCCAGACGCATGACATCGGCCTGCATTTGAAGAAGAACGCTGCCGGCGAACTCGGTTTCGCCGTCTATGTCGGCGGCGGCCAGGGCCGTACGCCGATGATCGCCAAGAAGATCCGCGACTTCCTGCCCGAGGCCGACCTTCTGTCCTATTGCACGGCGATCCTGCGCGTTTACAACCTCTACGGCCGCCGCGACAACAAATACAAGGCGCGCATCAAGATCCTCGTCCACGAGACCGGCGTCGAGGAGATCACCCGCCAGGTCGAGGCCGAATGGCAGGAGCTGAAGGATGCGGATCTAAAACTGCCGGAAGCCGACATCCGCGCCATCGATGCCTATTTCGCGCCGCCGGCGCTGGTCGAACGGCCGGAAGGCGACGAGGCCGTCAAGCTCGCCCGCCTCGATTCGAAGAGCTTTTCGGAGTGGCTCGACCAGAACGTGGTGACCCACCGTCACCCCGATTATGCCGCCGTGACCATCTCGCTCAAGGCCATTGGCGAAGCGCCGGGCGACGCCTCCGACAGCCAGATGGAAGCGGTCGCCGACCTTGCCGAAAAATATGCTTTCGACGAGCTGCGCGTCAGCCATGAGCAGAACCTGATCCTGCCGCATGTCGCGCGGGCCGACCTCAAGGCGGTCTATGACGCGCTGGTCGACATCGGACTGGCGACCGCCAATTCCAACCTGATATCAGACATCATCTCGTGCCCGGGCCTCGACTATTGCGCGCTGGCCACGGCGCGCTCGATTCCGGTGGCGCAGGAAATCTCGCGTCGTTTCGCTTCGCTCGAGCGGCAGCGCGAGATCGGCGAACTGAAGCTGAAGATTTCCGGCTGCATCAATGCCTGCGGCCATCACCATGTCGGCCATATCGGCATCCTCGGCGTCGAGAAGAAGGGCGCCGAACTCTACCAGGTCACGCTCGGCGGCTCGGCCGACGAGAACACCTCGGTCGGCGAGATCATCGGCCGCGGCTTCAGCTCGGCAGAGATCACCGACGCCATCGAGCAGATCGTCGAGACCTATCTCGGCCTCCGGCTCGACAGAAACGAAAAATTCATCGACGCCTACCGCCGTGTCGGTCCCGCGCCGTTCAAGGAGGCGCTCTATGCTGGCGAAGCCAAGGCCGCTTGATCGTATCGTCGACGTCGAGGCCGGCATCGCCGCCGAAGCGGCGGGACTCGATGCGCTTTATGGTCATCTGAAGCCGCTGGAGATCATCGAGCGGTCGGCCCGGGAATTCTTTCACGGTGAAATCGCCGCAGTTTCGTCGTTCGGGGCGGATTCTGCAGTGCTTCTGCACATGATCGCCAAGATCGACCGGACGCTGCCGGTCATCTTCCTCGACACCGGCAAGCACTTCGAGGAGACGCTCGGCTATCGCGACGCGCTGGTTGCCGATTTCGGGCTGACCGATATCAGGGTGATCACGCCCGAAGAAGCGGCGCTCGAACGGATCGATCCGGCCGGTAATCTGAACGAAACCGACACCGACGCCTGCTGCGGTGTCCGCAAGGTCGAGCCGCTGGCGCGCGGCGTCGAGCCGTTCCGCGCCTGGTTCACCGGCCGCAAGCGTTTTCAGGCGACGACGCGGGCATCTCTGCCGGTGTTCGAGGCGGTCGGCTCGCGCATTCGCATCAATCCGCTGGCGCATTGGACGACATCAGACCAGGCTAACTATATGCGCGCGCATGCGCTGCGTGAGAATCCGCTGGTCGCCTATGGCTATCTCTCGATAGGCTGCTTCCCGTGCACGCAGCCGGTGCAGCCGGGCGAGGATGCACGCAGCGGCCGCTGGGTGGGGCACGCCAAGACAGAGTGCGGCATCCATTTATCGGGGCTGGAGAAGTCGCTGACCGACGCATCGCTTTAGGGTATGTCGATATTCAGGTGAGGCTGGCCTGCGAATGGCGGCACGTACCCAAAGTACGCTCCGCTCCGGTTCTCGGAAGCCACCATTCTCGGCTCGGCCTGTCCTGAATCTCAACACACCCTCGAGCGTTTTCAACTTTAGAATTTTGGGGACTTGGGAATTTCTCGATGAGTGAATCGATAGTGAAAAACGCCACCCGCCTCTGGACCCCGACAGGTTTTAGCGAGGACGAGTGGAGCCATGCCGAGAGCGCCGACGCACTGTCCGGCAATGGCCGCTTCATCCTGCCGCTGCAGGTGTTTCTCGACCTCGATCCGGCGGTGCGCCGGTCGGCGAAGGAGCGCCTCGGCGTGCTGCTTCAGCCCGGCGATCAGCTCGAAAAGATCGCGGACCTGCTCGACCAGATATCGCTGGTGGCGCTGGCCTTCCCGGCTTTCAGTGACGGCCGCTCCTTCTCCAAGGGCGAACTGCTGCGCAGCCGCTACCGTTTCGAGGGCGCGGTCCGCGCCACCGGACAGGTTCTGGTCGACCAGCTTCCGCATATGCTGCGCCTCGGCTTCGACGAGTTCGAAGTATCAAATCCAGTGTTGCTGAAACGGCTCGAGGAAGGCCGCACCGGCGGTCTGCCGCTGTCCTACCAGCCGACCGTGAAGCCGGAGGCCAAAGGCCCCAAATATTCCTGGCGGCGGGTGCGCACCGGTTGATCTCCCCACCGAGCAAGTCGCATCTGGTCGGACCACTTTGCCGATTCAATCTTTTATTTTCGGCATCCGCCCCTTAAGATACGGCCTATTATTTCGCGATCCGAAATAAATTCGCCACCAAGGGAGGAACCGGGAATGGCTGGTAAGAAGATATTGATGCTCGTTGGCGAGTTCAGCGAGGAATACGAGATTTTCGTCTTTGAACAGGCCATGCATGCGGTCGGCCACACCGTGCATGTCGTGTGTCCCGACAAGAAGGCAGGCGATATCCTGAAGACGTCGCTGCACGACTTCGAGGGTCACCAGACCTATACGGAAAAGCTCGGCCACGACTACATCCTCAACAAGACGTTTTCCGAGGTCAATCCGGCTGAATACGATGCCGTCTATGCGGCAGGCGGGCGCGGGCCGGAATATATCCGCATCGACAAGCGCGTGCAGGCGCTGGTGCGGCATTTCCACGAGACCGGCAAGCCGATCTTCACCATTTGCCACGGCGCCCAGATCCTGATGGCGGTCGACGGCGTGCTGCGTGGCAGGGAAGTCGCGGCGCTGCAGTATTGCGAGCCGGAAGTCACGCTCGCTGGCGGCACCTACATCGATGTCGCGCCGACCGGCGCCCATGTCGACGGCAATCTGGTGTCGGCCAAGGGCTGGCCGGGGCTGGCCGCCTTCATGCGCGAATGCCTGAAAGTGCTTGGCACCGAGATCCGCCACGGCGAGATCCTGATGCGCGACGAACGCCAGGCGGCTTGAGTCACACATTATAAAAGCCGCCGCACCTGTGGTGCGGCGGCTTTACAGCGCCGCGCGTTCGTTTTTGGGATGTGCTTTATGCAGTCATCCGCGCTTCGCGAAACGATACCAGCTTGCTGCGGCTCTCATCCCACAGCGCCAGCTTGACGCAGCGCAGGCTGTCGAGAAGCGTGACGCGGCCAATTTCGCGCAGTTCCGGATAGTCCCTCAGGACCTCCTGGAGCCGATAGCACGGCACCTTGGCGGAGAGGTGGTGCACGTGATGGACGCCGATATTGCCGGTGAACCAGTTCAGTACCGGCGGCAGGTCATAATAGGACGAGCCGTGCAGGGCCGCATGCTGGAACTCCCATTCGGAGTCCTTTGCCCACTCTGTCTCTTCGAACTGGTGCTGGACATAGAACAGCCAGATGCCGGCAGAACCGGCGAGAACGACGATGGGCAAATGGACGACCAGGAACGCTTCGAGACCGACGAACCAGACAAGGGCGGCGGCGGCGACCGCGATGGCCGCGTTGGTGGCCATCGACGACACCCAGGGCGTGAGGCCGCCTCGCATCATGCCGACTGGCAGTCTCTGTTCAAAGATGAAAAGCCAAATGGGGCCGAGGCCGAACATGACGAGCGGATGGCGGTAGAGGCGATAGGCAAGGCGGCCCCGCCAGGACATTTGCCGATATTCCGCGACAGTCAGCGTCCTGATGTCGCCCGTGCCGCGCTCATCGAGATTGCCGGCGCTGGCGTGATGGGTTGCGTGGGCACGCCGCCAGCAATCGTAAGGCGTCAAGGTCAGGATGCCCAGCCCGCGGCCGATCCAGTCGTCGGCGGTGCGATTGGCGAAGAACGAGCCGTGGCCGCAATCGTGCTGGATCATGAAGATCCGCACCAGAAAGCCGGCGGCCGGAAGGATGAGGATCAGACCCCACCAATGGCCATAGGCATAGGCAGCCGAGGACAGTGCCCACAGCGTGGCAAAGGGGATGAGGGTGATGGCAAGTTCGACGGCGCTGCGCCGCCTGTCAGGTTTCTTGTAGCGCGCCAGGATCTTCAACCAGGCACGCTTGCTGTTCGCTACAGCTTCGGGGGAAATCATGTTCATCAGGAAGCATAGACGGACCATTTCGTCGCCGCAAGCCAGGCATCACGCAAAGTTACTGCGGGTAATTGTCGCGCGACGCGCAAGCTGCGGCAAAAGGCATGCCAATGGCGCGCAGCGACAGGCGTGTGTGTTGTCTATCGCCGGTTGCCACCGGCGGCTACGCTGCTTTCGATGCCGTCCAGGCGGTCAAGCAATTCCCTGAAACGATCGGGAATGTCGTTCTCCGTCCGGAACGCCGGCAACGCGCGCAGAAAGTGCATCGTTGCCTCGGTGCCGAACTGGCGCCTGATGCCGGCCGCCAGCCTTTCACGTCTTTCGTCATCGTTAGGGGCGCCATTCTTACGGTCGCCGTCGTTGCGGGTCGCCATCTCAAAATCCTGTGTCGGTTTCGAAACTCTTCCAGCAGACGAATGGTTCCCCTATCGCAGCATCTTGGCAAGCAAAGCCGGTGGTTACAGTAAAATTTGAATTAATATCGAAAGGTCTCCATGATGCGTCGTCAAAAGCGCGAGCGGCCTGTCCAGTATCGCTTGCCCCTTGATTTTTGGCCGCCAAACCTCGATATCGGGCACAAAATCCACATCATTTGAATGACGGGAAACGGCGATGAGCGACCAGGCAAAAGACGAACGCGCGCCCGATGAAGCCGAGACGGCCGGGGCTGCCACCGAACACACGCAAGGCAGCGCCGACGGCGACTATGAAGCGCTTGTGCGGCTGCTGAAGGAAAACGACGAGTTGAAGGACCGCGCGCTCCGCGTCGCAGCCGAGATGGAGAATCTGCGCCGCCGTACCGCCCGTGACGTGCACGATGCACGCGCCTATGCGGTTGCCAATTTCGCCCGTGACATGCTGTCGGTATCGGACAATCTGCGCCGCGCACTGGATGCGATCCCGGCTGAGTCCAAGGCGTCAGGTGATGCCGGTTTGAAATCACTGATCGAGGGCGTCGAGCTCACCGAGCGCGCCATGCTATCGGCGCTCGAGCGGCACGGAGTGAAGAAGCTCGAGCCGGAAGGCGAGAAATTCGACCCGAATTTCCATCAGGCGATGTTCGAGGTGCCCAATCCGGAGGTGCCGGCCAACACGGTGGTCCAGGTCGTGCAGCCAGGCTATTCGATCGGTGAGCGGGTGTTGCGGCCGGCCATGGTCGGCGTTGCCAAGGGCGGTCCCAAGCATGTGGCAAGCGAAGCGCCGGTCGAGCCAGGGCCGGTGAATGAGCAAGCTGAGAAGGATGCGTAAGTTAAGGGAATAGGGCAGTAGGAGCAGTAGGGGCAGTAGGGTAAAGGAGCCGTACCAATCGTACGGCTTCGTGCTATTCATACATCCCTATTCACCCGCTCTCCTACTCCGCTATGCCCTTGAACCCGATCGAGCTTCTCGACTATGCCGGTGTCGCCGTCTTCGCGGCGACCGGTGCGCTGGCCGCTTCGCGCAAGCAGCTCGACATCATCGGCTTTCTGTTCCTGGCCAGCGTCACCGGCATCGGCGGTGGCACGTTTCGAGACGTCATCCTCAATCTGCCGGTCTTCTGGGTTACCAACTCTGGCTATGTGCTGATCTGCGCGGTGGTGGCGATGCTTGTCTTTTTCGGGGCGCACCGTCTCGAATCCCGCTGGAAATTACTGCTCTGGCTCGACGCCGTCGGCCTCGCCGCGTTTTCGGTGATGGGTGCCGCCAAGGGCCTGGCCATCACCGGCTCGCCGGTCGTGTCCGTTGTTACCGGCGTGCTCACCGCCACGTTCGGCGGGATCTTGCGCGACCTGCTGGCCGGTGAGGCTTCGGTGCTCTTGAGACCAGAAATCTATGTCACCGCCGCCCTTGCGGGCGCCATCCTGTTTACAACAGGCGATCTCGCCGGACTGCCGCCGCTCGCCTCGGGCCTGGTGGGCTTCATAGCCGCTTTCTGCGTGCGTGGCGGCGCGCTTAAGTTCGGCTGGGCCTTTCCGTCCTACAAGAGCCGGCCCGGCCGGCGGCCGGAAGATATTCCGTGAAATGAGGGCGAGTAGCGAATAGGGACAACGATCCGCAGCGAATTGGCGGAACTCCCGCTACTCGCTACTCCCTATTCGCTACTCATTGGAATCTCAGGCGGCGAAGCGCTGGGCTTCCCCGCCATAATAGCTGACGTAGCGGGCGCCGATCTCCTTGACCGGCATCACCACGAACACATCGACCGTCGAGAATTCGCGGTCGATGACGCAGCCGTCGCCGATGCGCGCGCCCACGCGCAGATAGCCCTTGACCAGAGGTGGCATCGCCGCGATCGCGGCCTTGGCGTTGACCGCCTCGATCGGCATCAAATCCATGGAACAGTAGCGGCCGGCGACGGCGCGCACGTCCCAGGCCGAATTCGTCCGGCAGTGATGGGCGAGATAGGTCAGCGCTTCGGCGTGTGCCGCCGGCACGGTGCCGGGGAACGAGGCGCAACCGGTCATCACGCCGATCCCATAATGGTTGATATAGGCCCAGATACCTTGCCAGAGCGCCTCGATGGTGCGCTTCGAGCGGTATTCCGGCAAGACGCAGGAGCGGCCGAGCTCGAGGAAACGCTGGCCGGGATGGCGGGCGATAAGATTGGTCAGCTCAAACTCGCCCTCGGAATAGAAGCCGCCGGCCGCTGCCGCGATCTCCTGCCGCAACAGGCGGTAGGTGCCGACAATGCGGCGATGCTCGGGACCGGACAGCGAGGTGTCGAAGACGAGCAGATGATCACAGAGCGGATCAAAATGGTCGGCGTCGCGGCGGTCCTGCACCTGAAACAGGGTTTTCTTGGCGCCGAGCTCGTCATAGAACACCCGGTAGCGCACTTCCTGCGCGGCGGCGATCTCGGCCTCGTTGCGTGCGAGCCGCACTTCGAGGTTGCCGATACGGCCAAGCGCTTCGCCTTTTATGACAGCATCGACGTTATGCCCGGTGAGCAAAGCACCCCTGGCGTTCGGCCGAGCGTCACATTCCGGCATAACTGTATGCACGAGTGATTCTCCTTCGAGCCATCCCTCTTGGCACGGGGATACGGCGTAGGTGCAACAGGATTGTGACAGTACCGTGATACGGCCCTGCCGGCAATACTTCGTCGGCTGGGCAACCCTTCAACCGGCTATGTTCTGCAGGTAAGCCAGGCAAGGATAGCCGGCGGATCAAGCGGCCACGTGACCCTCGACCGCATGGACAAGCGCGTCGGGGTCGAGCGGCTTGGTGACGAAGCCGCTGGCGCCATGGGCGAGCACTGCGTGGCGGGTCGTTTCCTGACTGTCCGCCGACAGCACCATGATCGGAACCGGCGACACGGCGGTTTCCTCCTCGTGCCGGCGGATGGCGGCGATCGCGTCCAGCCCGTCCATGACAGGCATGTGCAGGTCCATCAGCACCACGTCGAAGCGGTACTTGTGGTCGGTGCCGGTGATGGCCTCGACGGCGGCCTTGCCGTTGCCGACCAGTTTCACGCGATGCCCGGCCTTTAGCAGCGTGGCACGGGCAAGCATGGCGTTGATGTCGTTATCCTCGGCGATCAGCACGGACAGGCCCCGCCGCCGGCCGCCAATGGCGCGGGCGGTTGGTGCGCCGCGCTTTTCCGGCTGCGGCTGGGTGAGGGCAGGCACGCTGCTGGTCAAGAGCACGCGAAGCAACGTTTCGCCACGCACCGGCCTTGCCAGAAAGGTGGCGTAGCCGCTGGCGCGGAACTCGCCCAGCATGCCGCGGTCGGTTGGCGCGATCAGTGTGATCGCCTCGCAATCGGCAAAGCCGCTCTGGCGAAGGCGCTTGAGCAACCTGCCGTCGCCTTCCTCCATGGCCGCATCGACCAAAAGCGCGTCGCAGCCTTCGGCGAAGGACGCTGCCTGGGCGGCGGTGGTGGCCAGATCGACCTTGCCGCCATTGGCGCGGATGGTGCGGGCGATGGCGTCGGCCTCGATGGCGTTCTTCGACAGGATCACGGCGCGCCGCCCTGACAGCGCATCCCGACGGCTCTGCGGCGGCTCGGTGGCCGATATTGCAGGGATTTCGAAGACGAATTCCGAACCCTGGCCGAGCTGGCTCGACACCGAGATCGTGCCGCCCATGGCGATCACCAGGCGCCTGGAGATGGCAAGACCGAGCCCGGCGCCGCCATGCGCGCGAGTCGACGTGCCGTCAGCCTGTTCGAATTCCTCGAAGATGCGCTCCAGGTCGTCCTCGTGCAGGCCGGGACCGGTGTCGGTGACGGTGAAGCATATGCGGTCGGTGGTTTCGGTGCGGGCACGAGCGATGCTCACCAACACGCCGCCGCTGTCGGTGAACTTGATGGCGTTGCCGATGAGGTTGAGCAGCACCTGCCTGACTCTTCCAGGATCGGCTGATATCATCTGCGGTACGTCGGGTTCGACATGGCAGCCAAGGCCGATGTTCTTGGCGAAGGCACGCGCCGCCAGGAGTTCTACGATGTTGTCGGCGATCTCGCGCACCGACATTGGCTGCGGTTCGGGATCGAAGCGGCCGGCCTCGATCTTGGAATAGTCGAGCAGGTCCTCGATCAGCGCCAGCAGCGCGCTGGCCGAGGTCGAGATGGCGCCGACATAGGTCCGTTGTTGCGGCGAGAGCCCGGTGTCCGCCAGCAGCTTGGCCATGCCCATGATGCCGTTCATCGGCGTGCGGATCTCGTGGCTGACGGTGGCGAGGAAGCGCGATTTGGCCTGGCTTGCATATTCGGCTCGCTCGCGGGCGGTGATCAGCGACGTTTCGGCGTGCTTGCGAGCGGTAATGTCGCGGGCGATGGCGCGATGCGAGACAGCACCGCTCTCCTTGTCGCGCACGGACAGTTCGATCCATGAGAACCAGCGCGGGCCGCTCGGTGTTCTAATGGCGACGTCGGTGGAGCTCAGGCATTCATGATCGGAAAAAGCGGCATCGGGAACGATGCCGACGTCGACGCCGAGGTCGGCCAGGGCCTTGCCGGCAAGGTCGCGCTGGTCGGCTCCGACAAGCTCGGCGAAAACCTTGTTGGCATAGACGATGTGGCCGTCACGGTCGCGATGGACGACGAGATCGCCAAGCGCGTCGATCAACCCGCGAAAGCGTTCCTCGCTCTCCTGCATCTCCCACACGCGGTCGGCCAGGCTCTCAACCTCGGCGCGGCTGCGCGCTGCGGTCTCGCCAAGCAGCGCAACCGTGCGGCGCGCCGTGCGCCTGGCACGCACATGCACGGCAAGGCCTGCCATGCCAGTCGACAAAAGCCCGACGGTGATGAAGATCGGCGCGCCGGTCAGATGCGACAGGCCCGCCAGCACGACGATGGCGACGAGCATCAGGAACGGCAGGCCTTCGCGATTGGCGGCGGGCAATTCAGGCGCCAGTGGTGGCGCCGCGATATGCTGCCGGCTTGGCGCCTCCGGGCCAATCCCGTCGACGTTTTCGGCGCTCTCTGTTTCTCTGATGCCGGATTCCGTGACCATGCGGAAACCCTTGCCAGACAGAGATTATGGAAAATTGCCGCGGATCGTTCGAATTTTAGCGGTCGCGCGGTTTTTGCCTCTCCGCTCCTGAAGCGCGTCGCGTTTGGCCGGCCTCATGCGAGGCGCTTCACCGCTGCACACCCTGGGTCATACTTTTGCTCGACATGCATTAAAAACCGGAGAAGGAAGAGCTCACATGTCCACCACCACGCGACCGCGGACCTTGCCCTCGACGATATCGTGCGCGGCGTCGATGATGCCATCGAAGCCAATGGTCGTGGACAGTTTGGCGAGCTTCTGGAGGTCGAGGTCCGTGCCGATGCGGCGCCACGCCTCCATGCGGACCGTTTTTGGCGCCATCACCGAATCGATGCCGAGCAGACAAACGCCGCGCAGGATGAACGGGGCGACGCTCGTCGGCAGATCCATGCCGCCGGCCAGGCCGCAGGCGGCGACGGCGCCGCCATAGGAGGTCATCGAAAGGACGTTGGCCAGGGTGTGACTGCCGACCGCGTCGACGCCGCCGGCCCAGCGTTCCTTGGCGAGCGGCTTTGCCGGCTGGGCAAGCTCGTCGCGCGAAATCACCTCCGAAGCACCCAGGTCGGTCAGGTAGGAACTTTCAGCGCTGCGGCCGGTCGAGGCGGTGACGTGATAGCCGAGGCTGGACAGAATCGAAACCGCGACCGAGCCGACGCCGCCGGCCGCGCCCGTCACCACGACGGGGCCGCGTTCCGGCACGATGCCGTGCCGTTCCAGCGCGATAACGCAAAGCATGGCGGTGTAACCTGCCGTGCCGACCGCCATCGCATCATGCGGGCTCATGCCCTGGGGCAGCGGCACCAGCCAGTCGCCCTTGACACGGGCGCGCTCAGCATAGGCGCCAAAATGCGTCTCGCCGACGCCCCAGCCGTTCAATATGACCTTGTCCCCCGTGCGCCAGTCGGCATGGGAGGACGAGATCACGGTGCCGGCGAAATCAATGCCCGGCACCAGCGGCCAGCGGCGGATCACCGGCGCCTTGCCGGATATGGCGAGGCCGTCCTTGTAGTTCACCGTCGTCGCCTCGACGGCGACGGTGACGTCGCCTTCCATTAGGTCGGCTTCGGTAAGGTCGGTGATCGCGACCGACTGCTTCTTCTCGGCGTCGCGCGAAACGAGGATGGCTTTGAAGGTTTCGGGCATGTCTTCTCCTCGGGCTTCTTGAATGGGACACTGTATGGCGGCAGAAGGCCAGGTCAATCGCTTGAGGGCTTGGCCTCACGCCGCCAACCAATGAGTTCGTCGAGGACGACCACCACCGCGCCGACCGCGATGAAGGCGTCGGCGAGGTTGAAGATGGCGAAGGACCATATTGGGGTGTGAAACAGGATATAGTCGATCACGTGACCATAGGTAACCCGGTCGAACAGATTGCCGAGCGCGCCGCCGACGATCAGCGCAAAGCCGATGCGGGTAAGCACGTGGCCGGGCGGAGTTCGGGCCGCGAGATAGAGCACGAAAGCGACGACGAAAGCGGCGATGACCACCAGGCCGGTGTCACCGAAGGACGAAAACATCGAGAAGGCGATGCCGGTGTTGTAGGTGCGATACAATGCCAGGAACGGGACAAGATCGACCTTTTCCTGAAAAGGGAGGCCGGTCTCGACCAGATATTTCACCCACTGGTCGAGCGTCACCGCGGCGGCGACCAGCACGACGTAGGGCAACCAGGATTTTGCCGTTGGGGATTTCACCATTCGGGATGTCACGGTCAGGCGCCCTCCGGGGCAAGTTTCAGCGCGCCGCGCCGGATCTCGAACAGCATGATGCCGGTGGCCACCGCGAGATTGAGCGAATCGGCCCGACCGGACTGTGGAATCCGCAGCAATCTGTCGCAGCTTTCGGCCAGGCTTTCGGGCAGGCCCTGCTGTTCGTTGCCCATCATCAGCAGCACCGGGCCTTTGGAAAAGTCGACCGAACGGTAATCGACCGCACCCTTCAGATGTGTGCCGGCAACCAGGCCAGGAAAGCTTTTTCGCCACGCAAGGAAGGCTTCCGGCGTCGCCTTGGCGACCGGCACGGCGAAGATCGAGCCCATCGTGGCGCGCACGGTCTCGACGGAAAAAGGATCGGTGGTCTCGCCGACCAGGATGATGCCCTTGGCGCCAACGGCATCGACTGTGCGGATGACGGTACCGAGATTGCCGGGATCGCGCACGCGGTCCAGCGCCACCCAGACATCGCCGTCTTGAGCGCGGATGTCCTTCAGCGGCAGGAACTTTTGCGAAAAGACGCCGACCACCATTTGCGGGTTGTTGCGGCGGGTGATGGAGACGAGCACTTTTTCCGAAACTTCGAGCACGGTGCCGCCGGCGGCAACCGTGCGTGCCGCGACCTTTTCGACCGCCGCGTTGCCGCGTCCGACTTTGGCGAAGACCAGCGTCCGGATCGACCACCCGAGGTCGAGCGCGTCGATGACCAGCTTCAGCCCCTCGGCCATGAATGCGTTCTGCTGGTCGCGGTATTTCTTCAGCGAGAGCGCCTTGATGTCCTTGATCAACGGATTGGCAAGGCTGGTGACTTCCTTCACCTGCCCTGGCGCGCCGGCGTGCCGCTCGCTCATTCAGGCCACCCAGCGCGAAAACAGCGAGGTGGACAGCGCCCGGCCGGCGGATTTCTCGCGGATAATCAGTTCGCCGGATTCGACCGTGCCGCCCATGCCGGCAAAAGTGTCGCGCATCAAGGCATGGATGGCGAAGAAGGAAGCGCGGATCGAATAGGCGGTCAGCACGACAGCGAGCGGCTTCGGCGTCAGGACCGAGCGGCAGAGGTCGGTCAGAGCAGGCAGATCCTCGAACAATTGCCAGACCTCGCCCCTAGGGCCACGGCCATAGGCGGGCGGATCGAACAGGACGATGTCGTAACGGCTGCCACGGCGCTCCTCGCGCTCGGCGAATTTTAGGGCGTCGTCGACGATCCAACGGATCGGCTTTTGCGACAGGCCCGCCATCTCCTGGTTCTCCCTGGCCCAGCCGATCGCCTTCTTGGAAGCATCGACATGGGTGACCTCGGCGCCGGCGCGCGCCGCCACCAGCGAGGCAAGGCCGGTATAGCCGAACAGATTCAGCACTTTGACCGGCCGCTTTGCCGCCGCGATCAGCCCGGCCATGTGATCCCAGTGCGAGGCCTGCTCGGGGAACACGCCGACATGGCGAAACGAGGTGAAGCGGCCGAGATAATCGATGCCGTCATGCTTCATTGGCCAGGTTTCGCCGAGCGGCGTCCTGGGGAAACGCCAGCGGCCGATGCCTTCCTCGTCGGTGTCGCCGGTGAAAATGGCGTCGGCGCGGTCCCAGTCCTTGGCCGGCAACGCTTTTTGCCAGATCGCCTGGCCTTCAGGCCGAACGATGCGATAGGGGCCGTACTGCTCGAGCTTCTGTCCGGCACCGCTGTCGAGCAACGCGTAGTCGGCGTTGGGCGCGACTTCGAGGATCAGCGGCAGGTGTTCGGCGGGCAGGGCGCCGTCGCGGCGGGAAAGGACGCGCGGCGCGGCTATCGGCTCGGTGCGGTGCGATGCTGTGCCGCTTCCGCGCGGTTCCGCCCCGCCCTTTGCGAACTGATGCGAGCGGCTGTCGCGGCGTTTGTCGCGAAAAGGTTTCAAGAAGAGCATCTCCTGGGCGACGTGGCCCGCTTCTGCCACAGCACATTCACCGGCGCAATCAACGCAGTCGCTGGACATTCGCGAAACGGTCAGCCGCGCTTGATGAAGAGCAGGGCGGCAACCAGCGATACGAAGCCGACGGCCTTGAAGCCGGCGACGATCATATGGCCGGTTTCCCAACGCAGCCGGATCGCTTCGAAATTCTCCGGAATCGGCCCAGGCACCCAGGTGGCCAGAATATCGTTCGCCGGCTTGACGAGAGCAAACCACATCGCAAGAGACACCGCATAGAGTACGGCAGCGGCCAACGCGTACCAGAACGCCGGTCGGTCATTGCGCAGCATCCAAGCGAGCAGTCCCGGACAGCCGATCGCGGCCAGGTCCAGTGGCGCGCCAATGACGGCAAACAGCTGGAACTGGGCGTTGAAGACAGTGGCCTCGCGCCAGAGAGAAGGCGACCACTTCGTCAGCCGAGGAGCCGATTCCAGGACATGGGCGAAGGATGGTCCAAGGCTGAGCGCCGCGACAACGGCGGCCAAGATGGACCAGAACAACAGGAACCCGCGTATCTCCATAACGCCCGAACAACGGGGTGACGCCGGAGACGTTCCCCGTCGGAAGGGAGTAAAGGGAGTAGGGGAGTAGGGGAGTAGGGCATAAAGCAGTAAGTGAATAGGGAAAGATGGCTTGCACGAAGCCGATCCAATGGTACGACTCCCCCTACTCCCCTAGCTTCCCCATCGCCTTGTACACCGCAATGCCGGCGGCGAGGTCTTCGAGGGCTGCGCCGACCGATTTGAACAGCGTGATCTCACCGGGGCTCTGCCGGCCCTTCTTCTGGTCGCGTGCCAATTCATGCAGGTCGGCGACGATGGCTTGCGCCTCCAGCACGCCCGAGGCCAGCGGCTGGACGATGTCGCCCGCTTCCTTGGTGGCGCCGGCCCGGGTGTCAACGTAGACGCGGGCGCGCGCAATCGCATCGTCGTCGCTTTCGCGCATGGCCGGCGTGAAGCCGCCGACCAGATCGACATGGGTCCCCGGCTTCAACAGCGCGCCCTTGATCAGCGGCGTGGTCGTGATCGTCGCCGACGAAACGATGTCGGCCTGGCCGAGTTCGGCGTCGAGATCGCTCGCGGCGGTGGCCGCAAAGCCCTCGGCGCGCAATTCCGCCGCAACCTTTTCTGCATTGGCGGGCGTGCGGTTCCAGATGCGGATGACGGTGATCGGCCGCACCGCGCAATGCGCCCTGGCGAGGAACGGCGACAGCGCGCCGGCGCCGACCACCAGCAGCCGCGAAGCGTCCTCGCGGGCCAGATAGGAGGCTGCCAGCGCCGACGCGCAGGCCGTGCGCCACTGCGTCAGCCGCTGGCCGTCGATCATGGCTTCAGGCTCGCCGGTCGCACCGTCGAGCAGGAGGTAAAGCCCCATCACAGCGGGTTTGCCCACGGCGTTGTTGTCGGGCGACACGGTGACGATCTTGACGCCGATATGGCCGCCTGCCGACGAGCCGGCGGCATTGAAGTCGGTCCAGGCCGGCATCAGGAGCAGGGTCGAGGCCGCGCCGTCGGGCCGTTCGACCGTATGGTGGTGCCTGACCGGCTGTACCGCGCCATCGCGAAAAGCCGCGCGCAGCGTTTCGACCAGGCCGGGAAAGGTCAGCGCCTGATCGACCTCGGCCGCCGAAATGCTCAGCATAAGAAACTCCGTCGAGAGAAATACGCCTGACGCATGACCGCGAAATCAGAAGCGATTTTCTGCAAAGATCATGCGCAATCAAAAATGGTACAGCGTCCTTTGCGCGCCCAAAAAGGACGCGCGGCGGTTCCGGCTCAGCCCGTCGGCTTCGGCAAGGAGGGGCCTTGTTGCGCGGCCGGTGCCCGGCTGACCGCCTGGCGCAAGTTCTCGGCCTCGACGCCGCGCTGGCGCGCCAGCTTGCGATAGCGGCCCTGCTTGATCCAGGTCGCCAGGCTGCCGACGATCATGCCGATGGCGAGGGCCAGGAACAGGAAGATGAAAAGCGGCAGCGTCATCGTCAGCGCCGGATTGCCGGGGTTGAATGGGTCCAGGGTGAAGGCAACCGGATCGCGGTTGGCGACCGCCAGCGCAATCAGAATGACGGCCAGCGGCACGAAGACCACGATGAGCATGAAACGATTGAACATAGAATTTCCTGTCGAAGGCGGGCTCTACCAAAGGCCGGGCCTCCTGAAAAGGCCGGCATGGCGCATGAGCCCGCGCGGCGCTTATTTGCCGCTGTTCAGCCTTTCACGCAATTCCTTGCCGGTCTTGAAGAACGGCACCCATTTCTCCTCGACCTCGACGGATTCGCCGGTACGCGGATTGCGGCCGGTGCGGGCGGGGCGGTTTTTCACCGAGAAAGCGCCGAAACCGCGCAGTTCGACCCGGTTGCCTTCGGCAAGCGCGTCTGTGATCTCGTCGAAAATCGCGCCGACAATGTTTTCGACGTCGCGCAGGAAAAGGTGCGGGTTGCGTGTGGCGATGATCTGCACAAGTTCGGATTTGATCATGAGAAGGCTCCCCGTGAAAACACTGCGGTCAAATTATGAGGATGATTTTATTTGCTTTTTCACTCGTCTCAAGGGTGCCAGACGGAAACCAGACCGTCAAGAAACAAGCGATCGGCACCAAGTTCGTGAATGATGTCGCCGCCATAGTCGGGCAGGCCGAGCGCACTGCCGATGGTTCGTGCCATCGCCTTCGAGAACAGGAAGCCGCCGCTTTCCGCGTCCTTCCACTCCACCACCTTGAGCTTGGCGTCGATGCCCTTGGTTGCGAGCCAGTCGATCGCTTCGGTCTCGCCGCCGACCGCGTCGACCAATTTGTTGGCAACGGCCTGCCGGCCGGTGAAGATCGATCCGTCGGCCAGCGCCAGCGCCTCCGGTTTGGTCATCTTGCGGCGTTCGGCGACGATGCCGACGAACCAGTCGTAGCTGTCGAGGATGAGCTTGCGGACCATGGTGCGCTCGTCGTCATTGGTCGGCTTGAAAGGCGATGGCGAAGCTTTCAACGGCGAGGATTTCACTTCCTCGAGCTTGACGCCGAGTTTGTTCATAAGGCTGCTGACGTCCGGATACTGGATCAGCACGCCTATCGAGCCGACAATCGACGATTTGCGCGCGACGATATGATCGGTCGCGGTGGCGATCATATAGCCCGCCGATGCGGCGAGCGTGCCGACCTGGGCCACCACCGGCTTCTCGGCGGCCAGCTTGCGCACTGCCTCGTAGATCGATTCGCCGCCGACGGTGGTGCCGCCCGGTGAATCGATCGACAGGATTACAGCTTTCACCCTGGAGGATTGACGGATGGCGTCCAGTTGCTTGATCAGGTTGTCGTCTTCGGTGATGGTGCCCTCGATCTTGACCTTGGCGATATGGTCGATCGCCGCGCCAGTGAAGTCATCGCCGTAAATCCAGGTCGAAAAGGCAATCAGCCCGGCTGCTGCGACAACAAGCGCTGCAACGCGCCAGAATGTCAGCTTGCGGCGCAAGCGGCGGCGGTCGATCAGGTCGTCGGCTCTCAGTACCATGGTCAGCCTCATAGTCGGTGGGAGCAGATGCTTTTAAAGCAACCGCCCGCGCCCGGCTACCGATTCCTGACGAGCTTGCGCCAAAAGACAAGGTCTCGACGGTGGCGAGACGGCGTTTCGAGAGAACATAAAAGACCAATCCACAGCCCCTAACGCTGTCGGCCCGTATCTGGTATGACGTGCAAGTTGTGCCGGTTTCATTTTCGTTTGTGCAACAGCAACCGTCACACTTTTGCGGTTTTCCTCCGCTTGTGCTTGCTTGAGGGCGCCGGCATCCCACCTATAGGGGTGCTTGGCGGCAGGGGTTTAGAAGAAAGCAGTTATGTTAGCGCGACCGATCGAACCGACCAACACCGAGACGGAGTTGGCTTCCCCGGACGTAGGCCCGGCGCGAATCGACGCCTTCGGCATCGCCCAGCGCCATTCGCGCCGCGTGCGTATCTTGAAGCTGGCGGTGCCGCTGGCCGCTGCCGCGATCGCGGTCGCCGTCCCGGTCTATTCCTATCTCGTGGCACCTGGCTCAATCCAGGTCCAGGCCGACGCCAGCGCGTTCGCCAATGGCAAGCTGGTGATGGCCAACCCCAAGCTCAACGGGTTCACCAAGCAGAAACTGCCCTATTCCATGACGGCTTTGCGCGCCATACAGGACGTGAGCCAGCAAGGTATCATCAATCTGGAAGGCATCGACGCCAAGCTGCCGATATCAACCGACAATGTGGCGGCCATCAATGCCCCGCGCGGTAGCTTCAATCGCGATGGCAACACGATGAGCCTGACCAGCGATGTCACCATAACCACCACAGATGGCCTGGCGGCAAAATTCAAATCGGTCTTTCTCGACATGGGCAAAGGCACTATGAAGACGAACGATCCGGTCGACGTCAGCCGTGGCGGGTCGCGGATTACCGCGGATTCGATGTCTGTCCAGGACAACGGCAAGATCGTGGTTTTCGAGAACAGAGTGCGTGTCAACATCGATCCCGCCAGCTTGAAGGCGGCAGAGGCAATGAGCGGAGAATCCAATGCGGTTCAGTAGTTCGACACGGCTCGTGGCCGCGGCTTCGGCGTTGCCGGCCGTAGGGCTGGCCGCCCTGGGGCTGGCTTTGGGGCTGGCTTTGGCGGCGGCGCCGGCTCTGGCGCAGTCCAGGACCACCAGCCAGCTGTCGGGCCTCAAACTGTCCGGCGACAAGCCCATCCAGATCGAAAGCGACAAGCTCGAGGTCCGCCAAGCAGACAGCGTCGCCGTGTTCACCGGCAATGTAAACGTCGTCCAGGGTCCGACCTTGCTCAAGGCCGGCAAGATGACGGTCTATTACGTCAAGGACCCGGACGCTGCCGCCAAGGGTGAGCAGGCCTCGGGTGCCGCGATGACCGGCTCGGCCGACATCGACCGTCTGGAGGTCGCCAACAAGGTCTATATCAAATCGGACGACCAGGTCGCCACGGGCGACAGCGGCACCTTCGACATGAAGACGGAAGTGCTGGTGCTTTCAGGCAGCAAAGTCGTGCTCTCGCAAGGCGATAATGTACTGGTCGGCTGCAAGCTGACCGTGCAGATGAAGAGCGGTCTGGCCCAGGTCGACCCCTGCGGCGGTGGACGCGTCATGATGTCGATCACGCCGCCGAAGTCGGGAGCGGCGAACCCCTGATGGTCGACGTAGCATCGCTGTTGGCGCGTCTTCCAGGACGCGCCAACAGCAAAATTGCGGCACCGGCCGCGATTAGCCTCGATCAGGTAAAATTCAAGGGAACCTTGATCGCCAAAGGGCTGACCAAGAGCTACAAGGGCCGCAAGGTGGTCAGCGGCGTGACCATCGGCGTGCGCGCCGGTGAGGCGGTCGGACTGCTCGGTCCCAACGGCGCCGGCAAGACCACCTGCTTCTACATGGTCACCGGCCTGGTGCCGGTCGACGAAGGCACGATCGAAATCGACGGCTTCGATGTCACCTCTATGCCGATGTACCGCCGCGCCCGCCTTGGCATCGGCTACCTTCCGCAGGAGGCGTCGATCTTTCGCGGCTTGAGCGTCGAGCAAAACATCCGTGCCGTACTCGAAGTGGTCGAGAAGAGCCGCAAGGAGCGCGAACGCATTCTCGACGAACTGCTCGAAGAGTTTCACATCAGCCATCTGCGCAAAGCCCCGTCGCTGTCGCTTTCCGGCGGCGAGCGGCGGCGCCTTGAAATCGCGCGCGCCCTGGCGACCCGCCCCGCATACATGCTGCTCGACGAGCCTTTCGCCGGCATCGATCCGATCGCCGTCGCCGACATCCAGCAACTGGTGCGCCATCTGACGGCGCGCGGCATCGGCGTGCTCATCACCGATCACAATGTCCGCGAGACGCTCGGCCTGATCGACCGCGCCTACATCATCCATGCCGGCCAGGTGTTGACCCATGGCCGGGCCGACGAAGTGGTCGCAAACCCGGATGTGCGGCGGCTTTATCTCGGTGAGGGGTTTACACTCTAAGCGTGAAAATTTCTGTCCAGACGCGGTTTTTGACGCGAGACAGAGCTTTTTCTTCGATTTCTCGTCGGAATACGCACGGACAGGCGAGTTTTGATCGCCGTCGCCTTGACAAGCAAAAGCCGGGCCAGTTTCTATGCCGAACTCCTTCCGGCAGTCCGGATGCGTAGACAGGGCGTTTGAAACCGAACCATGGCGTTGGCGGCAAAACTACAGCTACGACAGTCCCAGTCGCTGGTGATGACGCCGCAACTCATGCAGTCGATACGGCTGCTGCAGTTCACCCACATCGAGCTGGAACGCTTCATCGACGACGAGATCGAGCGCAATCCTTTGCTCGAGCGCGCCGAGCCGCAAGACGATGCCGTCAGCGACCAGGCGCAGAAGATCGATGCCGCACCGGAAACGGCCACCGCCGGCGACTGGTTCGAGAAGGAAACGGCGTGGAGCGCCGAGGCGATCTCGGAAAAGCTCGATACTTCGCTGGAAAACCTGTTTCCAGACGACCCCGGTACCAGCGAGCGGCTCGGTCCCGACCTGACGGCCCAGTGGAAATCGGCATCCGGCAACGGTTCCGCATCCTCTTCCGACGGTTTTGACGTCGGAGACATGGCGGCCGGAGCCATCACGCTGCGCGAGCATGTCGCCGAGCAGGTCGCGCTTGCCTTCGCCGACCCGGCAGCACGCCTGATCGCCAGCGAACTGGCCGATGGCCTCGACGAGGCCGGCTACATGCGCGCCGACATGGCTGAGATCGCCACCCGTCTCGGCACCGACAGAGCGGCGGTGGCAAATGCGCTCGCGGTCTGCCAGACATTCGAGCCCACCGGCCTCTTTGCCCGCGACCTTGCCGAATGCCTGTCGCTGCAGCTTGCCGTCCGCGACCGTCTCGACCCTGCGATGAAGGCTTTGATTGCCAATCTCGAACTCCTGGCCCGGCGCGATTTCCAGACCCTGAAACGGATTTGTGGGGTCGATGAGGAGGATCTGCTCGACATGCTGGCCGAGATACGTGCGCTCGATCCGCGCCCGGGGATGGCGTTTTCGGGCGGCGCCAGCGACGCGATCATCGCCGATGTCGAAGTGCGTGCGGCCAATGACGGGAGCTGGGTGATCGAACTCAACCCCGAAACGCTGCCGCGCGTGCTGGTCGACCATATCTATTTCGCTCGGGTTTCGCCGCATGCGAAAAATCAGACGGAAAAGGACTTCCTGGCGGAGTGCCTGCAAAACGCCAATTGGCTGACGCGCAGCCTCGATCAGCGGGCGAAGACTATCCTCAAGGTTGCCTCAGAAATCGTGCGCCAGCAGGACGCCTTCCTCGTCCATGGCGTGCGTCACCTGAGGCCGCTCAACCTGCGCACGGTGGCCGACGCCATCGGCATGCACGAATCGACCGTCAGCCGGGTCACCGCCAACAAATACATGCTGACGCCGCGCGGCGTGTTCGAACTGCGCTATTTCTTCACCGCCTCGATCGCTTCGTCGGGTGGCGGTGACGCGCATTCGTCTGAAGCGGTGCGCGACCGCATCAAGCAGTTGATCGACGAGGAGAAACCTACCGACGTGCTTTCCGACGACGCGATTGTGGATATGTTGCGGGAAAGCGGCGTCGATATCGCCAGGCGCACGGTCGCCAAGTATCGGGAGGGCATGAATATTCCCTCGTCGGTGCAGCGGCGGCGTGAAAAACGCGCTTTGGCCAGCGCCGGACGCTGATCTCTGACTGAATTTTCGACAGCTTTCGCACTTCATTGACAAGCCGCAATGAAGTGGCTAGAAGCCCGCCCGCATGGGACGGGCTACTGCCCGCATGCGGATGGTCCGTCACGACGTTGGCCACGGGACGGTCAAGAAGGCGGCTTGTGATCAATCGGAAAAGTTCGGATTTAAAATCGGCGCAAGTGACGCCGCAAAGCTTGTGCGCTCAGACCACGGGTATAAACTCGGGACAGTTTGAAGCCTGAGCAAGGAAGGTCAGTATTCAGATGACGCTGCGCATATCAGGAAAACACATGGATATCGGCGATGCGTTCCGTACGCGCATCAACGACCGTGTCGGAGAGGTGATCGGGAAATATTTCGATCGGGGCTTTTCTGGGCAAATTGTAGTCGTCAAATCGGGATCGCGCTACACGGCCGATTGCATGATCCGGCTGGATTCCGGCGCTTCGCTGCAGGCGACCGGTGAAGCGCAGGACCCGACGCTCGCTTTCGAGGCGGCGGCGGATCGCCTCGAGACCCGCCTTCGCCGCTACAAGCGTCGGCTGAAGTCGCATAATTCAGGCAACGCCAATGGCGAACCCACCGACGTCGCCTATACGGTGATGGCGCCGCTTGCCGACGATGACGAGGAAATGCCGGAGAATTTCGCGCCAGCCATCGTCGCCGAATCAACCATGACGCTGCGGACCATGTCGGTGGCGTCAGCCGTGATCGAACTCGACACCAAGGACAGCCCGGTCCTCGTCTTCCGCAACGCCGGAAACGAGCATCTCAATATCGTCTATCGTCGGCCGGACGGAAACATCGGCTGGATCGACCCGTCTACGACCAAGGTCGCGCAGGGCTAACGGCCAAGGCCGCACTGGGCTGACGGCCAAGGCCGCACTGGGATAAGGCACCAGCCGCACGCGAGAGTGAGGGCTGGCGACGGCAGGCGAACAAGGGATTTCAAGTATGGACCTGAGCGATCTTATCAACGTTCCGGCAATCTTGCCGGCGTTGAAGGCGAACTCCAAGAAGCAACTGCTGCAAATGCTGTCCGAAAGGGCGGCGGCGATTGCCGGCATTCCGGAACGGGAGGTGTTCGACACCATCCTGCAGCGTGAACGGCTGGGCTCGACCGGTGTCGGCAACGGCATTGCCATTCCGCATGGCAAGCTGGCCGGGGTGAAGCGGATCGCCGGGGTTTTCGCCCGGCTGGAGACGCCGGTCGATTTCGAGGCGCTGGACGACCAGCCGGTCGATCTGGTGTTCCTGCTTTTGGCGCCCGAAGGCGCCGGCGCCGACCATCTCAAGGCGCTGTCGCGCATTGCGCGGGTGCTGCGCGACGCCGACACGGTGGCCAAGATCAGGGGCACCCGCGACGCCGCCGCGATCCATGCGCTTTTATCGGATACACAAGCCTCGCACGCGGCCTGAGTTTTTTCGATCAGTTCGGTTAAAGGGCCGCCGCGAGCGGCCCTGTCCGTTCTAACCAGATCGCTGCGCCGTCTTGTTAGTGGATCGCGACTTAGTGGATCGCGACGGGGGTCAGGTCGTTTTCCAGGGCGCCGGCCAGCGCCCGCTCGCGAGCGTCGGAAAGCAGGATCGGCTGGCCATTGGCGGCAAACAGGGCCCACAGTTCCAGCCCGGGCGCGATTTCGCCGAGGCCCGGGAAACGGCCGCGCAGATCGTCGCTCGAGATTTTCCTGAGATAGGCGACCGAGCCTTCGCCGAGATGGGCGAACTCGCCGCTGGTCATGATAAGATTTTCGTCAGTTCTGGTCATTTAAGCCTCCGTGCTGCGAGGACCCCGTTCAAGGCCGCCTCGCATGAGAGCAATCGGTAAAAATCAGTCTTTCACCGATATGTTTATTTTCCGTACCAGCCGTTCGGACTCGGGCCGATCGAGATCGATCGACAAAAGACCGTTCTTCAGCTCCGCCGCGATCACCCGCATGCCGTCGGCCAGCACGAAACAGCGCTGGAACTGGCGCGCGGCAATGCCGCGGTGCAGAAATTCGCGCTCGGTGTCATCGTTCTGACGGCCGCGCACGACCAACTGGTTCTCCTCCGTGGTCACATCGAGATCGTTTTCGGCGAAACCGGCGACAGCGAGTGTGATACGCAGCCTTTCGGCCTTGCCGTCGGCACCGCTGAGGCGCTCGATGTTGTAGGGAGGGTAGCTGTCACCTGACTTCGCCAGACGCTCCAGGGTCTTTTCCATGGCGTCGAAACCCAGGAGAAGCGGGCTGGAAAAAGGCGTCATTCGACTCATGTTACACTGTCCTCTCAAGAGCGACATAAAGCGGAAAAACCCGGATGGCATTTTTCCCGATGGTCTTGATATGGTCCGCCCGGCGGTCGAGTTCAAGCCGTCAAAAGCCCCGCCCAAAAAGACTCCCTAAACAAGGAATTGAAATGCCCCAATCTCGCAAGATCATCATCGACACGGATCCCGGCCAGGATGATGCCGTCGCCATATTGCTGGCGCTCGGCAGCGCCGAGCTGGAGATCGTCGGCATGACCGCCGTCGCCGGCAACGTGCCGCTGAGACTCACCGAAAAGAATGCACGCAAGATCTGCGAGCTGGCCGGCCGGCCTGACATCAAGGTCTATGCCGGCGCCATCCGGCCGCTGGCGCGCGAACTGGTAACCGCCGAGGAGGTGCACGGCGAGACCGGGCTCAACGGACCGCAATTGCCCGAACCAACCATGGAGCTGCAGGCCCAGTACGCAGTCGATTTCATCGTCGAGACGCTGATGAAGGAAGAGAGCGGCACGATCACCCTGTGCGCACTCGGCCCGCTCACCAACATAGCGCTGGCGCTGATCCGCGAGCCGAACATTGCGCCGCGCATCAAGGAAATCGTGCTGATGGGCGGCGGCTTCTTCGAAGGCGGCAACGTCACCCCGACCTCCGAATTCAACATCTATGTCGACCCGCATGCCGCCGATGTCGTATTCAAATCCGGCATTCCGATCGTCATGATGCCGCTCGACGTCACCCACAAGGCGCTGACCACGGCCAAGCGCACCCAAGCCTACCGCAAGCTCGGCACCAGGGTCGGCACGGCCACGGCGGAGATGCTGGAATTCTTCGAACGATTCGACGAAGAGAAATACGGCACCGACGGCGGTCCGCTGCATGACCCTTGCGTCATCGCCTATCTATTGAAACCCGAGCTGTTCAGGGGCCGCAACTGCAACGTCGCTGTGGAAACCGCCTCGGAACTCACCATGGGCATGACCGTGATCGACTGGTGGGGCGTGACCAAACGGCCGAGCAACGCCATGGTGATGCGCGACATCGACCACGATGCGTTGTTCGCGCTGCTGCTGGAAAGGCTGGGCCGGCTTTAGGGCCGCTTCCTTCTCCCCTTGTGGGGCCTTGTGGCCCGAAGGGCGGGCGAGGCCCGTGACTCGCCCCGGGCGGGGGATCGGCGTGCAGCGCCGAGACGGTTGAGGGTGTTGGCCGGAGCGCTGTTGGTGCCAAGCTGGAACACCCCTCATCCGGCCGCGGAGCCTGTCCTCGGGCTTGCCGGAGGCAAGACCCGTGGGCGGCTACCTTCTCCCACGAGGGGAGAAGGAAAAGAGTGCCGCTCACTTCGCCTTTGAAAACGCCAGCCACAGCCCGCCGCCGACCAGAAAGCTGCCGCTTATCCGCGACAGCAGCTTGACGCGGCCGGCCGAAAGCAGGCGTCCGGCGCGGCCGGCGGCCAGCGCGTAGGTCGAATCCGATACGGCGGCAAAGATCATGGCGGTGAGACCCATGACGCCGATCTGCAACCCATAGTTGCCGTCAGGGGCGATGAACTGCGGAAAGAAGGCGCCGAAGAACACCAGCGTCTTGGGATTGCTGATCGCCACCAGCAGGCCCTGCAGGAAGAAGCCGCCGCGCGGTGTCTTTACCGATCCGTCGGCGTTCAGCTTGCCCTTGGAGCGGAACATCTGCACACCCATCCAGATCAGATAGGCGGCACCGATCAGCCTGACCCATTCGAACCAATGGCCCATTCCCGCGATCAGCGAGGTCAATCCGATGCCGACAATGGCGATCATGATCGCCAGTCCGGCCTGCGTACCGGCGACGTTGGCGAGGCCGGCGCGAGAGCCATGGCGGATGCTGTTGGCGATGATCAGCGTGACCGTCGGTCCGGGTACCAGGATGATGACAAGGCAGGCGACGAGATAGGTGGCATAGAGTTCCAGCGACATGGTTTCCTCAACAGTATGCGGCTTTGCGACACGGCTGACCGCGATCAATGCATGACAGTAACGCGGCTGCAAGCCGGCAGGAGATGTCGCCGGCAACCTTGACCTGGATTATTTTAGGCTCCAGCCAGCCACGGCAGCGTCGTCTCGTAGGCTGCCGCCGCTCTCAGCACGGCCATGTCACCGCGCGGCCGCCCGATCAATTGCATGCCCATCGGCCTGCCGCTGCCATCGAAGCCGGCCGGTACACTGACCGCCGGGCAGCCGCCCAGCGTGGCGAGCGCTGAAACCTGCATCCAGCGGTGATAGCTGTCCATGGCACGCCCGGCCACCTCCCTGGGCCAAGGAGTACCGACATCGAAGGGAAAAACCTGCGCAGTCGGCAGCGCAATCAGGTCGAATTGGTCAAAGAGTGACAGCAGCGTTCGATGCCAAGACGAGCGCCTCACCGTGGCGGCGTGGATCTGCGGTGCCGTGAGTTGCAGCGCCTGTTCCACCTCCCACACGGCCTCCGGCTTCAGAAGAGCGCGTTTCAAGGGATCGTCGTAATGCGCCTTGAGCGCACAACCGCTGCTCGCTTGGCGCAGCGTCACGAAGGCCTGCCACAGCGCTTCGAAATCGACATCCGGCACCAGCGCTTCGGTCTGAAAGGATGCCGCGGCGAACCGGCCGAGAGCGGCCTCGCAAAGACTAGGGATGCCGGGTTCGACCGGCAGATGACCACCGAGGTCGCCGAACCAGGCGATGCGGCCGCCGGCCGCCGGCGTTTGCAGCCCCTGCAGGAAGCAGTCCTGCTTGTGATGCGAGAGCGGCGCGCGAGGGTCGTAGCCAGCCTGCTCGTCGAGCAGCAACGCCATGTCGCGAACGTTGCGGCCCATCGGCCCTTCGACGCCCATCTGGGCGTGGAAGACGTCAAGCTCGGGGCCGGCCGGGACAAGTCCCTGCGACGGACGGAAGCCATAGACGTTGTTGTAGGCGGCCGGGTTGCGCAGCGAGCCGCCAAAGTCGCTGCCGTCGGCGACAGGCACCATGTCGAGCGCCAGTGCGACCGCCGCGCCGCCGCTCGAACCGCCGGCGGTCAAGGCCGGGTCGAAAGCATTGAGTGTCGAACCGAACACCGTGTTGTAGGTGTTGGAGCCCAGGCCGAATTCGGGAACGTTGGTCTTGCCGATGATGATGGCGCCGGCCTTGCGGATGCGCTCGACGAAGAAATCGTCTTCCTGCGGCACGAAATCGGCGAAGATCGGCGAGCCGAAGCTGGTCCTGAGGCCCTTGGTCTGCGCGAGATCCTTGATGGCGATCGGCAGACCGAACAGCGGTCCGGCATGCCCAGCATGCGCCAGATGGGCGTCTGCCCTGTCGGCCTCGCGCAAGATGTCGGCACGGTCGCGCAGCGAGACGATGGCGTTGACCAGCGGGTTTACCGCGTCGATCCGGTCGAGGAATGCCGTCGCCACCTCGCGCACCGACAACCGCCTGCGCCGGATCGCCTCGGCAAGATCCACGGCGGACAGGCGGCAGATATTGCCGGCAGGCGGCACGGCGTGTTTTGTGGCCGGACGCATGGCTCTCACCTGGCTGGCGTGTTTTGGAGCGCCGCCTCGACGTCCTTCGCTAGTGGGATCGCCGGCTGGGCGCCGGGCTTCAGGCAAGCGAGCGAACCAGCGGCTGCAGCACGGGCGAGCGTCTGGTCGAGCGGCAGGCCCGATGACAGCCCGGCGGCGAAATAGCCGCAGAACGTGTCGCCGGCGCCGACCGTATCGACCGGAGTGATGTTCAACGCCGGAACCATCAGGAGATCGGCTGGCGTGGCGGCCAGAACGCCGTCACCGCCGAGCGTGACGACTATTGTGCGACCGGTCGTCCCCGCGAAATCGCGCATCCGCGCCGGGCGATCGCGGCCGCTCAGCGACAGCGCCTCGCCATAGAGGTCGAATTCGGTTTCGTTGGCGACGACATAATCGGCCTTGCCGAGGAAGGCGGCCGCCTCTGCGCGGAACGGTGCCGTGTTGAGCACGGTAACCGCGCCTGCCGCCCGTGCTGCGTCCAGTGCTGCATCGACAGTCTGCAGCGGGATCTCCTGCTGCAGGAGCACGACATCGCCCTTCTTCATGAAAGCCTTGGAGAGGTCGCCTGTGACGACCGAATCATTGGCGCCCGGCACCACGGCAATGACATTCTCGCCGTCGTCGGCGACCATGATCAAGGCCGTGCCGGTCGAGGCGAAGGTTTCACCGACACCGGACAGGTCGATCTTGCCGTCCCGCAACAGCGCCAACGCTTCGGTGGCGAAATTGTCCTTGCCGACCGCGCCGACCATGCGCACCTTGGCGCCGGCACGCGCGGCGGCCAGCGCCTGGTTGGCGCCCTTGCCGCCGGGTGCGGTGGCGAAACCGGAGCCACGGACCGTCTCGCCCGGTGCGGGCAAGCGGTCGACATTGGCGATAAGGTCGAGGTTGATCGAGCCGACAACGATTATCAAGTGGTGCCTCCCTGCTGACTGCGGGAAGCTACTCCGTAAGGCCGCCGCTTGCCAGACCGCACGATCTAATCGCGTCAGGTTTGAACGCGCTTCTCAGCGCAACTCCAGGCGTCGGCGGCGCCGACATCGACAATTGGCGCGCGATTTCAGGATCCGACCTGTCCCGCTTCCCAGCCAAGGATGGCGCGTTTGCGGGTCAGGCCCCAGTGGTAGCCGGTCAGCGCGCCGGACTTGCCGAGAGCCCGGTGGCACGGCACCACGAAGGACATCGGATTGGCGCCGACCGCGGCACCCACCGCCCGGCTGGCGCTCGGTGCGCCGATGCCGGCAGCGATCGAGGAATAGGTGCAGGCCTTGCCCATCGGGATGCGCAGCAGGGCCTCCCAGACGCGGACCTGGAAGTCGGTGCCGATCAAGACGACGCGCAGCGGCTGGTCGGGGCGCCACAACGCCGGATCGAAGATGCGCGCCGCATAGGGCGCCGTCGCGGCCATGTCCTCGATATAGTTTGCGTTCGGCCAGCGGCCGGACATGTCGGCGAAGGTCGCACGCTCGTCGCCGACATCGCTGAAGGCGAGGCCGGCAAGCCCACGGTCTGTGACCATGATCAGGGCGATGCCGAAAGGCGAGATATGATAGCCGTAGCGGATCGTCAGCCCGGCGCCGCGCGTCTTGTAGTCGCCCGGCGACATCGCTTCATGGGTGACGAAAAGGTCGTGCAACCGGCCGGGGCCCGACATGCCGACCTCGAAAGAAGCCTCGAGCAGCGGCATGCCGGAATCGAGCAGTTTGCGCGCGTGGTCGAGCGTGACCGCCTGCAGAAACGCCTTGGGCGACAGGCCGGCCCAGCGGGTGAAGAGCTTCTGCAACCCGGTCGGTGTCTCGCCGACTTCCTCCGCCAATATCTCGAGCGACGGCTGGTCACGATAGTCAAGGCTGATCTTCTCGATCGCGCGCCGAACAACTTCGTAGTCACCGCCTTCGGGTGTGATGTCTTTCTTCAGAATAGCTGTCTGTGCGTTCATCGGGCCATCTCCTTGATCGTGAATATCGTCCTTCGCGGCTCCGATCACCACCCGAAACTTGCCTTCTCGTCATGTGCATCCAGATAGATTTGGCTTCGAGCAAGGAGCCGACGATGGCTGGCGAAAACGTGCATCCCACCAAGGAGAAGTAGACGCTGCCGATTACCGTTTATGGCAAGGCACCGCAGAACCGGTTCGCGAAGGAGGCGGTTCGCTCACATTCAGCGCGCTTTCGCGGTCGCCAGGGCGCGCGAAAAGGCTGACGCAAAGCTCTCGCGGTCATCGGGATTGAGAAAGCCGCCGATCGGCACATTCTGGCCTTGTGCTTCCACCGCCATCCTGGTGATGCCGATTTCGGCGTGGCGGGCGACCGAAAAACGCGCCCAGAACGGATTGAAGCGATGGGCTTCCGATTTGCCTGATGGCGCGGTCTTGCGGATGTCGAGGCTGGTGCGCGAGACCGACACCTCCTCACGGGCGCGGGCGGCACGATAATTGGCGCGAAAGGCGATGTAGACGGCGATGACGTCGAGACCCAGGAAGCCGAACACCGGCCAGGCGCCGCGCGACAGGAAAAACGCTCCGGTGACCAACGAGCCGAACAGCAGAGCGCCCATCAGGATGGCAAAGCCGGTTTTGCCCAGCGAGCGATGCGGTATCAGCAACGCCTGGAAGAATGGCTCGTCGGCCTGATATGAGGCGTTTGTGTCGCTCATGCCGGGATATTATAGGAAGGGGATGACGAGCCCCAAGTCCAAAAAATCCTCTACACCCAAAAATGAATTGCTCCCCGGCCGACGCGACGGCGCGAACGCCAAACCGCGTGCCCGGCCGGTGCGGTCCGATTCGCGCTACAGCCCGGCCGAAGTGCACGAGATTTTCCGACGCTTTTCCGTTCAGCGGCCCGAGCCGAAGGGCGAGCTCGAACACATCAACGCCTTCACGCTGCTGGTGGCGGTGGTGCTTTCGGCACAGGCGACCGATGTCGGGGTCAACAAGGCGACGCGGGCGCTGTTCAAGGTCGCCGACACGCCGCAAAAGATGCTGGCTCTCGGCGAAGCCAAGGTCGGCGACTATATCCGCACCGTTGGGCTCTGGCGCAACAAGGCCAAGAACGTCATCGCGCTGTCGGAGGCGCTGATCCGCGATCATGGTGGCGAGGTGCCCGACGACCGCGATCAATTGGTCAAGCTGCCGGGCGTCGGGCGCAAGACCGCCAATGTCGTGCTCAACATGGCCTTCGGCCAGCACACCATGGCGGTCGACACGCATATCTTTCGCATCGGCAACCGGCTGCGGCTGGCGCCCGGCAAGACGCCGGAACAGGTCGAGCAGGGGCTGTTGAGGATCATTCCGGACGAATACATGCGCCATGCGCATCACTGGCTGATCCTGCATGGCCGCTATGTCTGCAAGGCGCGCAAACCGGATTGCCCGATCTGTGTCATCGCCGACATCTGCAAGGCCGAGGAGAAGACGAATGATGTTCCGGCGCCACTGGTCGAAATTGCGCGGCTCGAACCGGTAAGCGAAATTCAGTAGCCGTAGCCGCGCGCCATCGCCGCGGCGAAGACCGGGATCAGCAGGAAGATCGAGGCTTCGGCGCGTACATAAGTTCGAACGGATGCAAGTTGTGCCGCCGGCACTTGAAAGCCGGGACTGGCCGAGGCCTGCCTGCTCCAGGACGCAAAGCTGACCGTCGGGACGATCGACAGCAGGCCGACGGTGACGAAGGCCACCATCTTTGCCCAGAACGCCCAGTTGTAGACGTAGAATTCCCAACCCTTCAGGCCGTAGATGACGCGTCCGATGCCGACAACGATGATCAGCATGGCGATGATGCCGTAATGGCGATCGATGCCGACAAGCCGCCGAAGCGTCGCGGCGGGCAGATCGCCGCGGATCAGGACAAATTCGGCGCCGATGATGCCGGCCAGTGAAAACACCAGCAGATGATGAAAGATGGCAAGCAGAAGATCGGTGGTATCCATGCCCTTTTCCCTCCGTCGGACGGCACAGCGGACGCTGAATCAGTTCATGCGAAGGGTAGCATCGTTCGGCAAGATTCCCATGCCGGAGCTGGAGTTCGCGACTACGTTGACGCCAAATCCTGACAGCCTAAATTTTGACCATGACCAGACTGAAACGCGCCTTGAACCCAATGCCGGACGACATCCGAACCGCTTTGACAAAGCAGGGTTTGATGGCGGCCTATGATGACAGACCGGATTATCAGAAGAACGACTATCTCGGCTGGATCGCTCGTGCCAAACGCCCCGAGACAAGACACAAGCGGCTCGACCAGATGCTGGACGAATTGAAGCGTGGCGGCGTCTACATGAACATGCCGTGGCGCGGCTGAAATCGCGCTTGTCAGGTCACAGTTTCCCGCGGTCGAAGCGCCTCGACCTCGTTTCTCGCGCTGGAAGATGATCTGCCCTGTCCTGGCTCTTGTTGGACATTTGGGCGACATGCATGAGGCACCGGCAAAGAAACACTTTGAATTTGCGCATGATCGTTTCGGAGGCGGTTTTTCGGCGATCGTGCGCCGCGAGGCAGAGTTATGGGAAATCCAGGAGCAGCCAGTGCACCGGTCATCGAGACGAAGCGAACCATCTTGCGGCCACACCAGCTCGCTGATTTCGATGCCTATGTTGCCATGTGGGCCGATCCGGACGTCACCCGCTTCATCGGCGGCAAGCCGCGCACGCGCGAGGAAAGCTGGATGCGCTTCCTGCGTCATGCCGGCCTGTGGTCGCTGCTGGGCTACGGCTTCTGGGCGATCGAGGACAAGGCATCCGGCCGTTTCATCGGCGAGGCCGGTTTCCACGATCTGAAGCGCGACATGGTGCCGTCGATCGAAGGCGTTCCTGAAGCCGGTTGGGCGCTGGCCCCGAGCGCACATGGCCAAGGGTTCGCCAGCGAAGTCGTCGGACGGGCTCTCGCCTGGGGCGACGAGGCATTCGGGCGTGCAAGGACTGTCTGCATCATCGATCCGGAAAACTCCGCTTCGCTGAGCGTTGCGGCCAAATGCGGCTACAGCGAAGTGTTGCGGACCACCTATCACGACGACGCGACGATCCTGCTGGAACGGCAGCCCTAGGGCGTTGCGGCCTGTCATCCGGTGGTTCTGATCGGGCCGAATCGAGGCTTTCTAGGCCTGCCGCTTCAGCACCGGGCCTTCCGCTTCGGCCTTTAGGGCCGCCTGTTCGAGCATCGAGGCGTCTTCGCCGAAAGCGCGGGTGGCGCGCGCGGCCGCCTCGATCAGCGGATTTTTCATGCGCTGCAGAAAGGCCGCGTCGACGCGCGTGCTCGGGCCGGACAGCGTCAACGCACCGAGCAGGATGTGCCCCGGCCCGAACACTGGTGCCGAGACGCCCGCCGTCTCGGGGTCGCGATCGCCGACCGACAAACAATGGTAGGTTTTGCGGATCGTCTCGTATGGTTCGCCCTGCTGACCGGAAAACGCCGCAAGCACGCGGCCGCCTGTGCCGGCCAGCAGGGGCAGCACGTCGCCTTCCCGGATGGTGTAGCGGATGGGATGCTTGGACTCGACGCGGTAAAGACAGGTGCGCACGTCGCCCGAACGGACATAGAAAGCGACACTTTCCCAGCTTCGCTCGGCCAGATCGCGCATGATCGGCAGCAGGATGTCGATCGCCACCACCGAACGCTGGTATAGGGCGCCCAGCCGAAAGGTGGCAGGGCCGACACGGTAGCGGCCGTCGTCGAGACGCTCCAGCAATTGCCCGCGCAGCAACGAGTTCGCCAGCCTCAGGATCGTGCTCTTGTAGAGGCCGGTGCGCGCCGCGATTTCGGCCAGGCTGAGCGAGTGCTCGGCAGCAGCGAAAGCGTCGAGGATGGCGATCGCACGATCGAGCGCGGCAACGCCGTTGGTCGACGCAGGCTTGGATTGTGTTACGGTTGTCCGCTTGACCACGTCGTTCCGTTCCCAGTTGGACAGAAGGGCCGATCGGAACAATTGTGCCGCATCCGGGCAGTTCTGTCCAGCAGAATGCCATTCCGGTTGACAGAACGATGCAAAGACTGCATGAATTTTTGTCGAGCGGGTCTGAATTCAGGCTACGTTGCTGGCAGGCACCGGAGGAGGTGTCGTGATTGGAGGAACCCCATGCTGAACAGACGCAGATTTTTAACGAGCACCGCCGCTGCCGGCGCCGCCGGTTTCGCAGCGTTGCATCTCTCGCCCGCTTTCGCGCAGGACGCACCGCAGATCCAGATCTTTGTGCCGGCAGCGCCCGGCGGCGGCTGGGACCAGACGGCGCGCACGATGGACCAGGTGCTGCGCAGTGAGAAGCTGATCTCCGGTTCGCAGATCACCAATGTCGGCGGCGCCGGCGGCACAGTCGGCCTGCCGCAATTCATCAGCCAGTGGAACGGCAAGGGCAATTCGCTGATGGTTGCCGGCATGGTCATGGTTGGCGCCATCATCGCCAACAAATCGGCCAACAATCTCACCGAGGTCACGCCGATCGCCCGCCTCACCGGCGAATTCGAGGCGCTGGTGGTGCCGGCGGCTTCCCCGTTCAAGACAGCAGCGGATTTCGTCGCCGCCCTCAAGGCCGATCCGACCAAAGTGCCGGTGGCTGGCGGTTCGGCCGGCGGCTCGGACCACATATTGTTCGGCCTTATCGCCAAGACGGCCGGTGTTCCGGCAGCCAACCTCTCCTACGTGCCGTTCGCCGGCGGCGGCGAGGCATTGTCGGCGCTTCTCGGCAACCAGGTCGCGGCCGGCATCTCCGGCTACGGCGAGTTCTCCGAACAGGTCAAGGCAGGCGCGCTTCGGCTGCTTGCCATTTCCGCGGACAAGCGCCAGGAAGGCATCGACGCACCGACGATGAAGGAAGCCGGCATCGATGTTGAACTGTTCAACTGGCGCGGCGTCTTCGCACCGCCGGGCGTTTCCGACGCCGACAAGGCGGCGATGATCACGCTGGTCGAGACGATGGCCAAAAGCGAAGCCTGGGCCACCGAATGCAAAAACCGCAACTGGACGCGGATCCTGCTCACCGGCGACGACTACGCGAAATTTCTCACCGAAGACACGGCTAGGATCGCAGCCATCCTCAAGGACCTCGGCCTTGCCTGATGTCCCCGGAGAGGGGCGGTGTGCACTGCCCCTTTCCGATGTTCGCCAGCCGCATGGACATACGATCCGGCGCGAGTGAAACTGCGATGAGGTCGGCCGTGGGAGACCGGCTATCCAGGGAGGACGATCATGAGCACCAGCGACCAGCAGGCGCCGCGGCCGCGCCTTGCCGTGCCCGAATTGCTGATCGGCATCGGGCTTCTTGCCTGCGCCGGCGCAGTGGCCTGGCAGACTCTGTCGATTCCGGTGTCGCCGCTCTACTCCAAGGTCGGCCCGACCGTCTTCCCCTACATCACCATGGTCGGCATGACGGTCCTTTCCCTGCTGCTGATCGTCGCCGCTCTGCGGGGCGGCTGGCAGCCGGAGGAAGAAAAGGAAACCCCGACCGACTGGAAGGCGATGGGCATCGTCGCCGTCGGACTGGTCGCGAATCTTGTTCTGATCCAGCCGCTTGGCTTCACCGCAGCCTCGGTGATCATGTTCGTTCTCATCTGCCACGGATTCGGCAGCAGACATCCGCTGCGTGACGTGCTGCTTGGCCTGATCCTGGCGCTTGCCGCCTATTTCGGCTTCGCCAGGGCGCTCGGCGTCAACATCGGCGCCGGCTTCATCGAGAACCAGCTGAACACGGGCCTCGATTCCATTATCCGTATGTTGAGAGGCTGAAGCCATGGAAACGCTTGGCCATCTCGCGCACGGATTTTCGGTCGCCTTTACGCCGGTCAATCTCATGTGGTGCCTGCTCGGCACGACACTGGGGACAGCGATCGGCGTGCTGCCAGGCCTCGGACCTGCGCTGACCATCGCCCTGCTTTTGCCGATCACCTACCAGGTGGCGCCGGAAGCGTCCTTCATCCTGTTTGCCGGCATCTATTACGGCGCCATGTATGGCGGTTCGACGACATCGATCCTGCTCAACACGCCGGGTGAAAGCGCGACCATCGTCACTGCGCTGGAAGGCAACAGGATGGCCCGTTCCGGCCGCGGCGGCGCTGCACTTGCCACCTCGGCGATCGGCTCCTTTGTCGCCGGCACACTCGGCACGCTGGGGGTCGCCTTCCTGGCCCCGGTCGTCGTCAAATTCGCGCTGTCCTTCGGCCCGGCCGAATATTTCTCGCTGATGGTGCTGGCCTTCATCACGGTTTCGGCGGTGCTCGGCTCGTCGTCGGTGCGTGGCCTGACCAGCCTGTTCATCGGTTTCGTCATCGGCATGATCGGCGTCGACCTGCAGACCGGGCAACCGCGCTTCACCTTCGGCATGAGCCAATTGCTCGATGGCGTCGACGTGATCGTCGTCGCGGTCGGCCTCTTTGCGGTCGGCGAGACGTTCTACATGGCCTCGCGCCGCTATGCCGGCAAGGACGAGATCGTGCCGCTGAAGGGCTCGCTCTACATGACGGCGGCCGAATGGGCACGCTCGTGGAAGGCTTGGCTGCGCGGCGCCCTGCTCGGCTTCCCGATCGGCGCGCTGCCGGCCGGCGGCGCCGAAATCCCGACCTTTCTGTCCTATGCAATCGAGAAAAAGCTCTCCAAACACAAGGAGGAGTTCGGCACGGTCGGCGCCATCGAAGGCGTTGCCGGGCCGGAAGCCGCCAACAACGCATCGGCCGCCGGCGTGCTGGTGCCGATGCTGACGCTTGGGTTGCCGACCTCGGCGACGGCCGCGATCATGCTGTCGGCCTTCCAAAGCTATGGCATCAATCCCGGGCCGATGCTGTTCATGACGCAGGCCAATCTGGTCTGGGGGCTGATCGCCAGCCTGTTCATCGCCAACATCATTCTCGTCATCCTCAACCTGCCGCTGATCGGGTTGTGGGTGCGGCTGCTGAAAATCCCGGCGCCGCAGCTCTATGCCGGCATCCTGGTGTTCGCCACGGTCGGCACCTACGGTATTTCTCAGTCGCCGACCGATCTCGTCATCCTCTATTTGCTCGGCGCGGCCGGGTTCCTGATGCGGCGCTTCGATTTCCCTACGGCGCCGGTCATCATCGGCATGATCCTGTGGCCGCTTGCCGAAACACAGTTCCGCCGCGCGATGACCATCTCGAACGGCGACTGGTCGGTCTTCTACAAACATCCGCTGTCGCTGACGCTGCTGACGCTGGCGTTCATCGGGCTGATTGGGCCGCATATCTACGCTTACATCGAACGCCGGCGCATGCGTGGACCGGAACACGTGCCGGGCGATGCCTGACCTGTTTGTGACATCATGACCGATCTGCTGTCCGGCATCCGCGTCCTCGACCTGACCAACGTTCTGGCTGGCCCCTACTGTGCCTATCAGCTGGCGCTGCTCGGGGCCGATGTGATCAAGGTCGAGGCGCCGCAAGGCGGCGATCTGGCGCGCCAGCTCGGCGGCTCGCCGGAACTCAACAGCACCGGCATGGGCGCTTCGTTCTTGGCGCAGAACGCCGGCAAACGATCGGTGGTGCTCGATCTCAAGAAAGAGGCCGATCGCGAACGCTTCCTCGATCTGGTCGCCTCCGCCGACGCGCTGGTCGAGAATTTCCGCCCCGGCGTGATGGATCGGCTGGGGCTCGGCTATGCCAGGCTGAAAGAGGTCCGCCCCAGTCTTGCCTATTGCGCGATTTCGGGCTTCGGCCAGACCGGGCCGATGCGCGATAATCCGGCCTACGACCAGATCATCCAGGGTCTTTCGGGCATCATGAGCATCACCGGCACAGCGCAGACCGCGCCGCTGCGTGTCGGATACCCCGTCGCCGACACGCTGGGTGGGCTGGTCGGGGCGTTCGCCATCACGGCGGCACTTGTGAAGCAGAAGACGACAGGCGAGGGCGCTTTCCTCGACGTGTCGATGCTCGAATGCACGCTTTCCGCGCTGGGCTGGCCGGTCTCCAACTATCTGACGGCTGGCGTCGAGCCGCAGCCGATGGGCAACGAGAACATGACGGCGGCACCTTCCGGCACGTTTCGCACCGGCGACGGTCTGCTCAACATCGCCGCCAACAAGCAGGAGCAGTTCGTCACGCTCTGCCGGCTGGTCGGGCTGCCGGAGCTGGCGTCGGACCCGCGCTTTGCCGAGCGCGAGACGCGCAAGCGCAACCGCATCGCCTTGAAGGCGCTGATCGAGGATGCCCTGGCGAACAGCTCGGCCGCGGCCTGGGAGGAGACGCTCAATCGCGCAGGCGTGCCGGCGGGCAGGGTGCTGACGATCCCGCAGGTGCTGGCCGAGCAGCAAGTGATCGAGCGCGACATGACCACCCGTTTCGATAGCATGCCGAACATCGACCGACCGCTGACCGTCGTGCGCGGCGGGTTCATGGTCGATGGTGCAGCACCGTTGCCGACCAAGCCGCCGCCGGCGCTGGGCGAGCATATGGACGAGGTGTTTGCCAGTCTGCCGCCGCGCGTCAAGAAAAGGGCGCAGGCATGAGCGACGCGAGAACATGAGCAACGTTGAGAAAAAAACCGGCCGCGAGCGCGGTGAGGAATGGTGGCAGACCGATATCATCGAAATGCGCCCTGGCGTGATCCGGCTGCGTGGCTATGAGATCCAAGACCTGATCGGCCGCGTCAGCTTTCCGGCGATGATCTGGCTGATGCTGCGCGGCGAACTGCCTGGCGAGGAGCAGGCGGCGCTGCTCGGTATCGCGCTGGGGGCGGCCGTCGACCACGGGCCGCAGGCGCCGTCGATCGCCATTGCCCGCATGGCGGCTACCTGCGGCGTCGGCATCAACAGCGCCATGGCTTCAGCCATCAATGTGCTTGGCGACGTGCATGGCGGCGCCGGCGAGCAGGCGCTTGCCTTCTACGGCGACATCGCCGCGGCACTGGACGCAGGCGTGACGCTTGCCGATGCCGTCGCGTCGCGGCTCGATCGCTTCTTCGCCGATGAAAAATCCTATGTGCCGGGGCTCGGCCATCGCTTCCACCCGGTCGATCCGCGGGCGCCGCGTCTCATCGAGCTGACCCGCGATTTTGCCGCGCGCGGCGTCGTCAGCGGACGTTTCGCCGACATCGCCGAGGCTGTCGAGGCCGAGGTCGCGCGGCGCAAGGGCAAGAAGATCCCGCTCAACATCGACGGCGCCACCGCCGTCATCTATGGCGAGCTCGGCTTTCCGCCGCCGCTGACACGTGGCCTTTTCGTGCTGTCGCGCTCGGTCGGCATCTTGGCGCATGCGTGGGAACAGTCGCAACAGAGCGACCGCAACAAAGGACCACTGCCGCGCGAATGGTTGTGGGCCTATACCGGCACGCCGGTCCGGTCTTTCCCTCAGGGAGAGGACGACGCCAAATGAGACCTTGGTTCAAGTGCGCCAGCGGGCGCTGGCTGGGGAATTTTCAAGTTCTTCAGCAGCGTTGAAAGTTCGGGCTCGTCGATAAGCACGGCTGCGTCTTCCGGCGCCAGCCATGCCCGCTGCCGCCTTTTGGCTTCCTGCCAGTTGGCCAGTTCCTCCGTCACCGCCAGCAGGTAGACGGTGACGTCGACGCGGACGAAGCGGTTCGTCAGCCGCTTCCAGTAGGAATAGGTGCCGGCCGGCTGCTTCAGCGTCTTGCCGAGGACGCCGGCTTCCTCCCGCGCTTCGATGGTGGCTGCCTTGCGCCCACTCTTGCCCTTCATCGGCCAGCCCTTGGGCACGATAAAGCGCCTTGTCGATATCGAGGTGACCAGCATCACCTCGACGCCGCCATGCCTGCCCAGCCGAAAGGGAATTGCCGCGACCTGGCGGATCCGCTCGCCCTTCCTCGCCTTGCGCACGACCTTCTTCTTGGTGGCTGCCATTTGCCGACGATCCAATCAGGGCAGTGCCCAAGCGCAAAGGCACGTTGCGAAATCAAAACCGCCTTTGATGCTACTTTAAGTAGAGCGGCGTTCAAGCATATCAGCTAAATAAATGAAAACGCCGGGCCATCAGCGGCAGACGCTGATGAAGCGGCTGCCCGATCGCCGCAACTGGCAAGTAGGCGCCATCTGCGGCACATCTGGCCGTTGCGGCACGACCACGCGATCCTGGGCACGGAACTGCTGTTGCTGCTGCTGAAATTGCTGCCGTCGCAGCCTGTTCTCCAGCATCTGCAATTCGCCTTGCAGGACCACGGTATTGCGATTGGCGGGAGCGACGTTCTGCGCGGAGACAGCCGCGCCCGACAGCATCGCTGTTGCCAGGGTTGCCGACATCAAGATCGTCGAAAGGCGAAGCGGCGACATCCATCCATTCCCTTACGAAACAGAACCTTGCGATTATATAGGGCGTTTGTCTGATGATGCCATGGATTAAAACCCCACGCCGGAGCGGAATTGGCTGACTAGCCAGTCAGGGCGCAAAGCCCGTCGACCGATGTGTGCTGGCAAAGGGCACCAATACGAGGCCGACGACAAGAAGCTGGAGGGCATCCTGCAGTTCCATGCCTTTCAGGCCTGGATTGGATAATTTGAACCGCAACATCGCACAGTTGAAAATCGCGGCACGGGCGGCGCTGCGTTCCCCGGAGCCTTTGGCCACGGCACGGCGATAGCCCAGCTGCGCGACTATTCGCGGAATGCGCGGCTGATCTGGTCGGTCAATGGCTTCATCAGAAACGAGATGACGGTGCGATCGGTCGTGCGCATGAACGCCTCCACCGGCATGCCCGGCTTGAGGCTTTCCGGATCCAACGAGCCAAGCTTGCCTTCGTCAAGCCTGATCCGCACGCTGTAGTAGGATAGTCCGTTCCGCTCGTCTTCGACGAGGTCGGGAGAAACCGTTGCTACATGTCCTTCGATTTCCGGCGTGACCTGCTGGCTGAACGCCGACAGCCGCAGATGGACAAGCTGGCCGGGCTGGACCTGATCGATGTCTTGAGGCGCGATGCGTGCCTCCACAGTCAATTCGTCAGCGGTCGGGACAATCATCATAATTGGCTCGCCGGTCGTGACGACGCCGCCGACCGTATGGATCGCAAGCTGATGCACCCGTCCGTTCTGGGGTGAACGAATATCGGTCTGTCTAAGCAATTCCTCCGCGGCGATCTTTCGCTCTGCCAATTCTGTGGTTCGAGCCTCCGTTTCGCGTAATTCTTTCGCGACCTCGCTGCGCCAATCCTGCTGGATCTGGATGATGGCCATTTCTGTTTCGCTGATTCTGCCGTTCGCTTCGGCTATCGCAGCGACGAGTTGGCCGCGCCCTCCCTCGATCTGAGCCTCGCCCCGCTCCAGGTCCAGGAGTCGCGACCGCTGGACGAGTTTCTTTTCCCAAAGGCCCCTGACGCCCTTGATCTCGTCGCGGACCAACGCAATCTCGTGCTCCTTGGCCGCCCTTTGTGCCTCGAGGCCCGCTATCTCCTCCTTGAGCTGGCTCACCCGTTGCCTGCGTTGCTCGATTTGGGCACGGTAAGCTCCCCGTCGCAAAGCGAAAAGTTTCTGCTCCCCGCCGATCACACGCGCCACATGTCCAACAGAGGAGCGGCTGGTGAGATCCTCGGAAAAGGCTATCGCCTCGGCATCCTCACGCTCCGCTGTGAGGCGTGCCTCCCGCGCCGAGAGTTCGTCCAGGGTATTGGTTATGACGGCGAGATTGGCGCGTGTAAGCGTGTCGTCGAGACGGAGCAAAATATCGCCTGCTCTGACTTCATCGCCGTTGCGCACGTTGATCTCACCCACAACGCCGCCGCTTGGATGCTGAACCGCCTTGACGTTGGATTCCACTGCGATATGGCCGGTAGCGATGACGGCGCCTGACAATTCCGTCGTTGCGGACCATGCACCAAGGCCGCCGACAAGCAGCGCCACGGTTGCGGCGCCAAGAAGCATATACCGGCGAAGGGATAAGTCGTTCTGCGTCGGCTGCGATCGCACATCGGTAGGGAGGTTAGCCCGAACGAACAGCAGCCCGCCGATTTTGCCCTTGACGCCGGCCAGATGGCTCGCTCCGGCACGAATATGCGGAATCATCCCCCTCACGCCGTTACGCGCGCCAAACAACGATCGATCATGAAATAACGTCATCCTGATGCCTTTTCCTCCGGGGCAACTGCTTGAAGCGTTCCCACGGAGGCACTCCGTGTCGTGCCCCGGACGACCAGATCCCTCGCCCCAAATGCGTGCTGACGGCCGGAGTCGAGAACAAGTAAAAGGTCCACTGCCGCCAGGGCGCTTGGACGATGGGCGATTACGACAACCACGCCGTGCCGCTGTTTGACTGCAAGGATCGCCTGGGTCAAAGCCTGCTCGCCTCCAGCGTCCAGATTCGAGTTCGGTTCATCCAAAACAACGAGGAAAGGATCACCATAAAGCGCGCGGGCCAGTCCGATGCGCTGCCGCTGTCCTGCTGAAAGCGATGCGCCGCCCTCGCCGATCTCGGTCTGATATCCGCGAGGCAAGCGCAGGATCATTTCGTGCATGCCCGCGGTCTTGGCCGCCGCGATAATGGTTGCCGGATCCGGAGAAGGATCAAAGCGGGCAATGTTTTGAGCAATGGTGCCTGCGAAAAGTTCGACATCTTGCGGCAGATACCCGATGTGCCGCCCCAGTGCCTCAGCCGGCCACTGTTCGATGGCGGCGCCGTCCAGGCGGATTTTGCCGCGCGCTGCCGGCCAGACGCCGACGAGCGCCCGCGCCAGTGACGATTTGCCCGATGCACTCGGACCGATGACACCGAGCGCGGAGCCGGCGCTCAGCGAAAACGTAATGTCCTGTACAACAAAACGGCGCTCGCCTGGCGGAACGACGCCGATCCCTTCAACCGAGAGTTCGGTCCGCGGCGGCGGCAGCTGCAAGCGATCCTCTGTGGCGGGGAACTCCCTGAAAAGTTCGCTCAGCCGATGCCAGCCTTGTCTAGCGGCAAGAAAGTTCTTCCAGTGCGCAATTGCGAGTTCGACTGGCGCCAGCGCTCGCGCGGTGAGAATAGAACTTGCGATGATGATGCCAGGCGTGGCTTCCTGGCCGATCACCAAATACGCTCCGATCGCGAGAACGACTGATTGCAGCAGCATCCTAAAGCCGCGGGAGAGCGCGCCGAATGAGCCCGTGACATCGCTGGCACGCATCTGCGCCTGCCTGTATTTGCCGTTTGCTTCCGCCCAGCGCGAGGCCATAGTGGATCTCATGCCCATCGCTTCGAGCACCTCGGCATTGCGGATGCTTGCCAGTGCGATATTGCTGCGCGCTCCGGCATATCCAGACATTTCAGTTGCTGGATGGCGGACCGTTTTCTCCGTGAGTACGGTCAATGCCAAAAGCAGGATCGCCCCAATCAGCGCAGCCAGGCCAAGCCAAGGATGGAAGGCAAAACAGAGCGCGAGATAAAGCGGCATCCACGGCAGGTCGAAAAGAGTGGCGGGACCACCGCTGGCCAGGAAACCGCCGATTTGATCGAGATCGCGCACCGGCTGCATGCCCTCGCCCGAACGGCCTCTGGCCAAGGGCAATTGCGACATCACGCGGTAGGTCCGCTCACTCAGGCGCTCGTCGAGTCCGCTGCCGATACGCGCCAGCACCCGGCCGCGGATCGCGTCGAGTGCACTTTGAAAAACATATAGAAT
Organism: Mesorhizobium sp. WSM4847; assembly: GCF_055811335.1. NCBI lineage: Bacteria > Pseudomonadati > Pseudomonadota > Alphaproteobacteria > Hyphomicrobiales > Phyllobacteriaceae > Mesorhizobium > Mesorhizobium sp. WSM4847. The sequence goes on from NZ_JBVVPY010000020.1 coordinate 72,495, forward strand.
CGAAATCAGCAGGACCAGAGCCACCAGCGTCGGCACGCTACGGCTGGGCAGGACCCTGTCGTAGACCTGCAGCATAAACACCGAGCCGGACAACATCAGCACGTTGATAAGGCCGCTGAAAGCCGCCACCGCCAAAAAGGCGCGCCGGAAATGCGCCAGGCAGGCAGCCAATTCGGACTTCGCCCTCGGCGGGCGGAGCTTCTCTGAACCAGATTGTGACATTGATGTCCCCTCGATCAACCGCATGCGTCAGCAGGCGATGCGGGCCCATAACTGCAGGCCCGCATCGTCCGGCATTGGCTACGCGGCCTGATCGGCGATCACGCTGTTGTTATGCGCAGACAGTTGCTCGATGAGTTTCGCAGCCAGCGCGTCGGCATCGCCCGCTTGCGTATGTGCATACTCTGCCCAATCAAAAGCCGGTCTCGGATCGCCCGCATTTGCTAGCGCGGTCGACGCATTGTCCCGGACCTGCTCGATAGCGTCGTCGAGTTGGCCCCGAGCGTTCCCGAGTTGTGGAAACACGATGTTATCGCCGTCAAGCGCCACCTGTGCACCACTCTCCTTAGCCGTGCCAGGCGTTCCTTCAGCCTCCTCATGTTCGGCCAGGGTCTGGTCAGACCGGAAGTTTACGCCCTGTTTGCCGAAGAAGGTTGCAAGCCATTGGGAGCCAGAATTCGGCTGCCCAGAATCCGGCGGCGTTGTCGGGGCCGGTTCAGCTTGCGCCGTTGGTGTCGGGGCCGGCTCAGCTTGCGCCGTTGGCGTTGGTTCCTGCTGCGGCGCCGGATCGGAAACTGCCGCCGGTTCATCCTGAACGGCAGCGACAGTTCCCTGCTTCGGATCGACGAGATCGAGTTTGACGTTCTTGCTCCCGACAGAGACGGTGCGCGTCGAAGCTTCGATGCCCGCCCCCGAGAAGGTTACTGTGTAGGTGCCGGGCTTGAGCGCGAGGTCGTAGCCGCCGGCGCCCATGGTCTTCGTCGTAAACGTCGCGCCCGTCGAACTCTTCGCTGTGATGGTGAGACCGGATAGACCTTCACCGGGATCGTAGAACCTATCCCCGTCCTTGTCGTCGATCGCCACACCGGTCAGGAACAGGTCTGATCCGGTCTTGGCGAAATTCTCCGCCACGAAACCGCTGGAGCGCCCCTGGTAATCGCCAACCTCGAATCCAAGACCTACCTCGCGGAAGTTCCCGTTGAGGATGTTGGCACGATGACCCGGGGAGTTCATCAGGTTGTTGTGCAGGAGCAGAATCTCGTCATTGTAGCCCGTCGGTGACCTGGTCGTAGCCCATGCGATGTTCTCTCCTGTCGCCCAGGAGCCCGTTAGGGTGTAGCCGGCAGCCTTCATACGCTGGGTGGGCGAGGACCCTCCCGACCCCGTGTGAGAAAAGGTGTCGGTTGCAAGCATCCATCTGCTGTGCCCCTCAGCCGCCTCGCTGAGATCATTATCGAAGGCCAGCGGCTGCACGCCGGCCTTAGCCCTCTCCGCGTTGATAAGTTCAAGTAGATATTGTTCATGTGCGCTATGTTGCGGCATTAGGTCGTCGCTCCACTGTTTCGTTTTTGGACGGTCCCGCCAAGCTGTAGAATTTCCCAATCACGCTTGGTAAAAGCCGACTGTGGCTAACCTGCGGCAAGCAGCTGTTAACCATGATTTTGTTAAAGAGAATTTGTGGGGATGCGATAACACAAAATTTCATATTGTAATGCAACCAGCAAGTGTGACATTCAATTATGCGCGTTCTCGCGATGCGCGACGTGCGCGCCAGGCCGTGACGAGTTGAGAGTGGCGGCCGCGGCTATGCCGCCGGCAAGAGGTCGGGCTCTCGTCCTTTACCCGCATGCCGCCGGCATCCAGATCGGGACGGCGCCCGGTCCGGTCCCGAACGCCTCGCGTCGACCATTGCCATTAACCGAAGGTTGTTCGCCGATCTTGGACATCAGGGACCCGTGTGGCCGGGCCGTCTCGATCGCTGTCAAGATCGTTAAACGAAAAGCTGATCAAGTCGGCTTCGCCGTGCAACCGGGACGCTGGTTGTGGAGCGCTGGATCAGCTGCAACAGGCGGCTGATGGTAGACGCGCGCCCCGCAGTGGGGTTAGACGGGCCCGCCCGCGGCCCTCGCTTCAGTCGACTTCGCGCAGGCGGTATCCTACGCCGGTTTCGGTGGTGATGTAACGCGGCTGGTCGGGCGTTTTCTCGATCTTTTGCCTGAGCTGCCGCACATAGACCCTGAGATACTGCACGTCGGTCGAATCGCCCCAGACCTGCTTCAAAAGAAACTGGTGGGTGAGAACCTTGCCGGCGTGCTGCACGAGGATGCGCAGGATGTCGTACTCCTTCGGCGAGAGCTTTATCTCCCTGTCCTCGATCATGACGATGCGCTTCACCAGATCGACCGTGAGATCGCCGGTGTGGAAGACCGGCTTCTCGCCTTGCTGCTGGAACTTGTGGCGGAGCGCCACGCGGATGCGCGCGACAAGCTCGTCCATGCCGAACGGCTTGGTGATATAGTCGTCGGCGCCGAGATCAAGTGCCGAGACGATGCCGGCCTCGTCGGTGCGGCTGGAAAGGATGACGACGGGAACATCCAGGCCGTCGTCCCGCCATTTGCGCAGCAATTCGTGACCGCCCATGCCGGGCAGGCCGAGATCGAGCAGGATCAGGTCCGGCTTTTCCGTCTCCACGAGTTCGATCGCCGTCTTGGCGTTCGGCGCCTCGCTGATCGCATAGCCCTGGCTGCCAAGGCCGACGCGGAGCAGCTTGCGGATCGGCGGTTCGTCATCGACGACCAAAATCCTGACGTCCAGGTTCGTCATGGCAAGTTCGTCATGGCAGGTCATCCATGCCGGGGTCGCCCACATGTTGGTCTGCCGCTACCGGCATCCTGATGGTAAAAACCGCACCCGGGCGGTCGGTCCTGTTGGCCGTCGAAATGGTCCCGCCCATCGCCTCGATGAAGCCACGGCAGATCGAGAGCCCGAGCCCGGTGCCGGCACGGACCTGATCGCCCTTGCGCACCCGGTGGAACGTGTCGAAAATGCGCTCCAGATCCGCTGGCGGAACGCCTGGCCCCTCGTCCATGATCTGCAGCATGACGGAACCATTGTCGGCCCAGCCCTGCAGGCGGATCGTCGAAGCTGGCGGGGCAAATTTAGCGGCATTGTCGAGGAGATTGAACAGCGCTTGCTCGAACAGGACGGGGTCGACCCTCAGCATCGGCAGATCCGTGGGAATGTCCATTTCGGTCTTGTGTTCGCCGATGATTTTTCTGGCTCGATGCAAGGCGGTGCCGACAATGTCGCCGACATAGTGGAACGCGTAGTTCGGCTCCATCGCACCGGATTCGATCTTGGTCATGTCAAGCAGATTGGCGATGAAGCGGTTCAGCCGCTCCGATTCGTCGAGCACGGTCGACAGCAGGTCCGCCCGGTCCGTTTCGGGAAGCGCCGGCGCAAATTCCCGCAATGTGCCGGCGGCGCCCATGATTGCGGCAAGCGGCGTTTTCAGGTCATGGGAAATCGAGGTCAGCAGCGCCGAGCGCAGGCGGTCCGCCTCGGCCTCGAGCCTGGCCCGGTCGACGTCAGCAACAAGCTGGATGCGCTCGATCGCGACCGCCGCCTGATCCGCGAGCGCGTCGAGCAGGCGCTTCTGTTCGGGGGTCAGCAACGGGCCTTGCTTGTCATTGTCGAGGCCGACGACGCCGACGGCGGTGCGACCGGTCCGCAACGGCAGATACAGGCGTCTTGCTCCGGGAAGCGTGTCTGCGCCGCGGCCTGCGGGGCGATCGTGCTCCCAGGCCCAACGGGCGGCCGCGATGTCGGCCTCGGCCAGCGTGTCGTCGGGTGGGTAACCGGCCTTGACGGTGATCGTGCCGTCTTCCGGCAGCAGCAGCACCACGCGCAGCTTCAGCATCGAGGCGATCTGGAAGGCAGTCGCCCAGAGCACGTCGTCTAGCGTGCCGGCGCCGGCGAGCTTCTTCGAGAAAAGATAGATATCTTCCGTGGCGCGTGCCCGCGCGCGGGCAGCGACCGCCTGTCGCTGCACCCGCGCTGTCAGATTGCTGGCAATGACCGCAACAACCAGGAAGGCAGCCAGCGCCACGATGCTCTCCGGGTCCTGGATCGTCAGCGTGTAGCGTGGTTCCAGGAAGAAAAAGTTGAAGGCAATGGCGCTGATGAGGCAGGCATACAAAGCCGGCCAGAGACCGCCGGTCACCGCCGACGTCAGAACCCCGATGAGAAAGATGATCGCCAGATTGCGGACGTCGAGGAACTGGTGGAGAAGGACCGCGAAGGCGAGCGAGCCAGCAACATAGGCCGTGGCCTTGAGATAGGGCCAGATATCGAATTGCCACTGCTCGTCCGCCACCTTTACGGTCCGTGACGTCGCCTCGTCGTTGCGTTCGTTTCCCGAAATGACATGGACGCTGATGTCGCCGGCATTGCGGATGAGATCATAAGTGAGCGAGCCTTCGATCAATTCCCGCCAGCGCGAACGGGTCGGCCTGCCGATCACGATATGGGTGAAGTTGTTGGCGGTCGCATGGCGAACGATGTCCTGCGCGACGTTCTGGCCTGGAATGGTCGTTACTTCGGCGCCAAGCTGCTCGGCAAGGCGCAGCAGCGTCGCGAGCCGATCCTTTTCCTCCTCGGACATGGCGGCTGAACGAGGGGTATCGACATGAAGCGCCGTCCAGGGAGCGCGGAGCCGGTCGGCCAATCTCCGCGCATAGCGGACGCGGGCCGCCCCGCCCGGACGCGCATCGACGCAGACGAGAACCCTTTCCCCCGCCGCCCAGGGCCCGGGTATGGCGTGGGCCTGCATGTGGGTCAGCAACTGCTCGTCGACGCGCTGGGCGGTGCGGCGCAGCGCCAGTTCCCTGAGCGCCGTCAGATTGCCCGGCGAGAAATAATTCTCGATCGCGCGCCGGGCGGTGCTGGGGATATAGACCTTGCCTTCCTCGAGCCGCTTGATCAGGTCGTCGGGCGTGAGATCGATGATCTCGATGTCGTCGGCCTGGTCGATGATGGAGTCTGGAACCGTCTCGCGCACCCTGACGCGCGTGATCTGCGCCACGACATCGTTCAGGCTTTCGACATGTTGTATGTTGAGCGTGGTGTAGACGTCGATGCCGTGCGTCAGGATTTCCTGAACGTCGAGATAGCGCTTGGGATGGCGGCTGCCCGGTGCGTTGGTATGGGCAAGCTCATCAACGAGGACCAGCGCCGGACGCCGGGCAAGGATGGCATCGAGATCCATTTCCTCGAGGATGCGCCCCTTGTACTCGACCCGATGACGGGGAATCACCTCATAGCCGTCGACCAGCACCTGGGTTTCCTTGCGGCCGTGCGTCTCGACGACGCCGATCACCACGTCCACTCCGTCGGCCAATCTTGCACGGCCCAACATCAGCATTTCATAGGTCTTGCCGACACCGGGTGCTGCGCCCAGAAAAATCCGCAGACGACCGCGCGCCTCCCGCTCCGCACGGTCAAGCAGGGCGTCGGGTGAGGGTCGGGTTTCGTTGCTTCTGTCGTCCGGCATCACAATCGATCATGAATGGCGCCGGGGATGGTGTCGATCCCCAGCCTGCCACTCATTGCTTCCCACAATTCATTGCTTGATGGCCTCGTCCAGCGCCAGGTTAAGCGCCAGCACATTGACCACAGGCTCTCCCATGAAGCCGAGTTCGCGGTCCTCCACATGGCTGTCGACAAGCGACTTGACACTGGCTTCATCGGCGCCCCTGGCCCTGGCCACCCTGGCGACCTGGAAATAGGCGGCCTCGGGGCTGATATGCGGATCGAGGCCGCTGGCTGAAGTCGTGACCAGATCGATCGGCACCTTCTGGTTCGGATTTTCCGCATTCAGCCTGTCGGCATCGCTCTTGACGCGGTCGATCAGCCTGGGGTTGGTCGGCCCGAGATTCGAGCCGCTCGAAGCGGCGGCGTCGTAGCCGTCGCCCGCAGCCGACGGCCGGCCATGGAAATAGCGCTCGCTGGCAAAAGCCTGGCCAATCAGTTCGGAGCCGACGACCTTGCCGTCCCTCTCGATCAGGCTGCCATTGGCCTGGCGCGGGAACAAGGCCTGGGCGATGCCGGTCATGCCGATCGGATAGATCAGGCCGGTGAGGATGGTGAAGAAAACGATCATGGTGATGGCGGGTCTGATTTGCTTGAGCATCGATTTCATTCCTTATGCGAGGCCAAGCGCCGTGATGGCCATGTCGATCGCCTTGATGCCGACGAAGGGGACGATGATGCCGCCGAGGCCGTAGACGAGAAGGTTACGGCTGAGCAGCGCGGCCGCGCCGATGGCGCGATATCTGACGCCCCTCAGCGACAGCGGGATCAGCGCGACGATGATCAGCGCGTTGAAGATGATGGCCGAGAGAATGGCGCTCTGCGGCGTCGCCAGATGCATGATGTTAAGCGCCTGCAGCGGACCTGATGTCTGCCCCGGCGCGATGTAGAAGACGGCGAACAGGGCCGGGATGATGGCAAAATACTTGGCCACGTCGTTGGCGATGGAGAAGGTTGTCAGCGAGCCGCGCGTCATCAGCAGCGCCTTGCCGATTTCGACGATCTCGATCAGCTTGGTCGGGTCGCTGTCGAGGTCGACCATATTGCCGGCTTCGCGTGCGGCGACCGTGCCGGTGTTCATGGCAACGCCGACATCGGCCTGCGCAAGAGCAGGCGCATCATTGGTGCCGTCGCCGCACATGGCGACGAGCTTGCCCTTGGCCTGTTCGTCGCGGATAAGCTTCAGCTTGTCCTCGGGCGTCGCCTGGGCAAGGAAATCGTCGACGCCGGCCTCCGCCGCGATCGCCGCCGCCGTCATCGGGTTGTCGCCGGTGATCATCACCGTGCGGATACCCATCTTGCGCAGTTCGGCGAAGCGTTCCCTGATGCCGCCCTTGACGATGTCCTTGAGATGCACGACGCCGAGCAGGCGTCCGTCGCGCTCGACCGCAAGCGGAGTGCCGCCGGATTTGGCGACATCGTCGGCGATCGCCTGGAGGTCGCGGACGGTGTCGCTGCCGGGGCGCATGCCATGCGTGGCGACGGTCGACTGATTGACGAACGCGAGCACCGAATCGACCGCGCCCTTGCGAATCGAAGAGCCATCAATGTCGACGCCGCTCATGCGGGCTTGCGCAGTGAAGGGCACGAAAGCGGCATGCAGTGTCGCCATGTCGCGGGCACGGATGGCGTATTTCTCCTTCGCCAACACGACGATCGAGCGGCCTTCCGGCGTTTCATCGGCAAGCGAGGCCAACTGCGCCGCGTCGGCCAACTCCTGCTCGGTGACGCCCTTGACCGGGCGGAATGCCGTCGCCTGGCGATTGCCGAGCGTGATCGTGCCGGTCTTGTCGAGCAGCAGCGTGTCGACGTCACCGGCCGCCTCGACGGCGCGGCCCGACATCGCCAGCACGTTGAACCGCACCAGGCGATCCATACCGGCGATGCCGATGGCCGAAAGCAGCGCGCCGATGGTCGTCGGGATCAAGGTGACGAACAGGGCGACCAGAACGGTCACCGAAATGGTGCCGCCCGAATAGGCGGCGAAACTCGGGATCGTTGCCGTCGCCAGCACGAAGATCAGCGTCATGCCAACGAGCAGGATGTTGAGCGCGATCTCGTTGGGCGTCTTCTGGCGCGCAGCGCCTTCGACCAGCGAGATCATGCGGTCGAGGAACGTATGGCCGGAGGCCGCGGTGATGCGCACGCGGATCCAGTCAGACAGAACCTGCGTGCCGCCGGTCACCGCCGAACGGTCGCCGCCGGATTCACGGATAACCGGAGCGGATTCGCCGGTGATCGCTGCCTCGTTGACCGAAGCGACGCCTTCGATCACCTCGCCGTCCGATGGAATGATGTCGCCGGCCTCGACGAGCACCACGTCGTCGACCTTCAGGCTGGTGCCGGGCACCAGCTTGAAATTGCTGCGGTCGTCGCCGCTCAACAGCTTGGCCTGGCTCTCGGTGCGAGCCTTGCGCAGCGAATCGGCCTGCGCCTTGCCTCGGCCTTCGGCGATCGCTTCGGCGAAGTTGGCGAAAAGCACGGTGAACCACAGCCAGATGATGATCTGCAGCGAGAAGCCGAGATCGCCGCCACCAGTGACGAGATCCTTGACGAACAGGACTGTCGTGAGCGCCGAGACCACGGCGACGACGAACATCACCGGATTGCGCATCAAGGTGCGCGGGTTCAGTTTCCTGAAGGCGCCGTCGATGGCGGGCAGCAGAATGCGGGCATCCATGATGACAGCGGATTTGGACTGGCTCATTTGGTGGCTCCAGTATCGATGTTGTTGGTTGGCGCCGATCGATCGGATGCCGAACGAAGATGCGGAAGCCCGGAGGCCAGCAGCCAGATCAGATCATGACTGCCGCAATGCCGAAGAACGTGGACATGGTCGGGAAAGGAGGCGGGGTTGCCCCTTTCCGATCATCTTGATGCCGAATCTTGCGACGTATGGTTTCGAGCCAGGACATAATTTTGATCCAAGGTGGGACGGTTCAGAAAGTCTGCCCGTGGATGCCAGCCAGGTGCTCGATGATCGGTCCGACCGCCAGCGCCGGGAAGAAGGTGAGGCCGCCTACGATCAGAATGACGCCGACCAGCAGCCCGACGAACAGCGGCCCGTCGGTTGGGAAGGTGCCGGCGGAGGCCGGCACCGTCTTCTTGGCGACCAGCGAACCAGCGATCGCCAGAGCCGGGATGATGACCAGGAAGCGGCCAATCAGCATGCCGATGCCGAGCGTGATGTTGTACCAGGGCGTGTTGCCGGTCAGGCCGCCAAAGGCCGAGCCGTTGTTGGCGGCAGCCGAGGTGTAGGCATAGAGAACCTCGGAGAAGCCGTGCGGGCCGGCATTGGCCATCGAAGCGACGCCGGTCGGCAGCACCACCGCGATGGCGGTGAAGATCAGCATCGCCAGCGGCAGGCAGAGAATGGCGAGCATCGCCATCTTGACCTCCTTGGCCTCGATCTTCTTGCCGAGATATTCGGGCGTGCGTCCGACCATCAGTCCGGCAACGAAGACGGCGATCACGATGTACATCAGGATGCCGTAAAGACCGGCGCCGACACCGCCGACAATGACCTCGCCGAGCTGCATGTTGATGATCGGGATCATGCCGCCAAGCGCTGTGAAGCTGTCATGCATGGCGTTGACGGCGCCGCAGGACGCGGCGGTGGTGATCACCGCAAACAGCGCCGAGAAGGCGATGCCGAAGCGTGTTTCCTTGCCTTCCATGTTGCCGCCGTCGATGCCCAGCGCATGCACCAGCGGATTGCCTGATGCTTCCGCCCAGTAGCAGACGGCGACGCCGGCGATGAACAGGACGCCCATCGCCGTCAAGATCGCCCAGCCCTGGCGCTGGTCGCCGTTCATGCGGCCGAATACGTTGGTCAGCGCCGCACCGATGGCGAAGATCGAAACCATCTGGATAAGATTCGAGATCGCGTCGGGGTTTTCGAAGGGATGCGCGGCATTGGCGTTGAAGAAGCCGCCACCATTGGTGCCGAGCATCTTGATGGCGATCTGCGAGGCTGCTGGCCCGACCGCGATTGTCTGCCGCGCGCCTTCCAGGGTTGTGGCTTCGAGATAGGCGCTGAGCGTCTGCGGTATGCCGAGATAGACATAGACCAGCGTCAGCACGATGCAGAGCGGCAACAGCAGGTAAAGGGTGCAGCGGGTCATATCGACCCAGAAATTGCCGATCGATTTGCCGGAAGCCTTGGTGAAGCCGCGGATCAGCGCGATTGCGACGGCGATGCCGGTCGCTGCGGACAGGAAGTTCTGCACGGTGAGGCCGGCCATCTGCACGAGATAGGACATCGTGCTTTCACCGCCGTAGTTCTGCCAGTTGGTGTTGGTCATGAAGCTGGCGGCGGTGTTGAAGGCGAGCCCGGGTTCGACGGCGCTCATGCCGGCCGGATTGTACGGCAGGCTGCCTTGCAGCCGTTGCAGGGCGTAGAGCACCAGGAAGCCGGCGAGGTTGAAGAACAACAAGGCCGCCGCATAGGTGGTCCAGTGCTGCTCCTCACGCTCGCTGGTCCCCGAGATGCGATAAAGGCTCCGCTCGACAGGGCCCAAAATCGGCGAAAGGAACGTGCGGTCGCCGCTGAAAACACGATACATGTAGCCGCCGAGCGGCTTCACCAGCAAAACGACGATCCCGCAATAGACGAGGATCTGCATCCATCCGTTGAAAGTCATTGAAATAGCCTTCCGTGCCTGCGCCAGTTGCCGTTAGAAACGTTCTGGGCGAATGAGGGCGTATGTCAGGTAGACGAGAAGGAACAGGGTCACAGCGCCACCGAGGATATAGTCGACAAGCATGTTGCGGTCCTTCCGCCTAAAGACTGTCGCAGGCTTTGACGAAGGCGAAGAACAGGGCGAAAAACAAAAACCCTATCCCGAGAACGATGATGTCCATCGGAGCTGTTCCTTATTTTCGTTTTTGCACTGGCTTGCCTGCAGCCGGGCAGCGTTGAAGTCATGTGAAGACACTCTGTCGCGATGATAATGGCGACCGAGATGTGTCCTTCCCGACGAAATATGGATCCAAACCCCATAAAGGTTCGAGACGTGGCGAAGAGGAAAGAAATAAGAATCCTATAAAGGATTTGCCGTCGCGGCTCTCAGCGCGGCGCTCAAAGACAAGCCGTGCGGCGGGGCGAAGCCGCCGAAAATCAGCGATTTCGCGTATAGATCACGGCATAGTCGTGCGCCCGCTTCCAGCCGAGTTCATCGTGGGGCTGTCGTCCAGCGTGCGAATGGCTGGCGGGTGCGAAGCTGATGCGGGAACGAGGGCGGACTCGCTCCGCCAAATCGGCTGCTCAGCCTTCGGCCTTGAAGTTCTTGGCTTCCTTCTCGACCTTGGCGCTGTCCTTGCCGTGCTTGCGCATCAGATCCTTTGCCTGGTTGGGCGAAACGTCAGTTGTCTCGGCCAGTCGCAGGGCCTCCTTGTCGTCCGGTTCGCGTTTCTTCCGATCGGCCATTGCGGTCCGTTTGTCAGCCATCACAATGCCTTTATGCTCTTGGCGATTTCGTTCAGCACCTTGCGGTCGGTGCCGTGGCGCTTGATCAGCGTGCGAGCCTGGTCGGGAGTGATGCCGGCTTCCTCGGCGAGATGCCTCACCTCATAGTCTTCGTCGCCGGCTACTTGTGAGCGATCGCGGTTGTCGGTCTTGGTCTTGTCGTCGGGCATGGCAGTTCTCTCCTCGCTTGGACCTGGAGCATAACGGCGGAGATTTCGTGAGGTTCCTTAATGCATGTCGCCCAAAAGTGCGCAGCGGTTTTGGGACAACGACATGCATAAACAGGAACAATGCATGTCGCCCAAAGCTGCGCAGCGGTCTTGGGCAACGACATCCCTAAAAACAAGAACCAAAAGCACGTGGCATCGCGCTCTTCAGACGTGACGCGCTTTAATGCCGGCCTTCGCGCACAAACACATGGGCTTCCTTGGCGGCCGCCGTGAATGCCCGCCGCGCAGTGCCAACCGCCCGCCGCTGCTCCATCGCATCCATCATGGCTTTCAAGGCCGCGCGATATTTCGGCCCGCGCTTTTCGTCTGGCCATTTGTCGACCAGAAGCGAGGCCGCCTGGACCGTCCTCGTCACAGAAAGCCGGCGTCCGGTGCGTTCGCTCTCGATCGTCACCGGAACGTCGAACTGTTCATCACGCATTGCCGCCACTCCTTGAGCCCAACGGCAGCAACGGCGCAGCGGATTGTCAGTTCCGATTCGAATGGCGCGAACCATCTCGATCACTATTCATGGTTACCGAGTGGCTTACGTCGCCGGTCTCATTTTCGACAATGCGCAAGCCGATTGCAGACGATGGGTTAGCGGCACCGATGGTCGAACACGATCCCCATGGTCCTACCAATTGCGGTCATGACGATAAGCTCGACCAGTTGGTCGTCGCTGTCCGCACAAGCCGGGCCTGCCCGGCGGATGGAATCTATTGCGGCTCTGGTCGATATGGTGTCGCCGGCGCGGAATTTTGAAAGCGCAGATGAAACAAGTTCATGGGCCGGCAAGTCGACGACAGGCGCTCTCGAAACGACGTTCATTGGCATCCTCCACCATGAAGCCTTTCCCACCAGAATGATACGCCGAACGGCGGTTTTCGCCAGCGAAATTGTGGTCCGACCAGAGGCCGATCCGGACACCAATTGGACCGGGCCAGTACCGGGCCAGCTAGCTTTTTGCAGGGCTCAGCGCGATGCTGCCGACTTCGATTTCTCTCGGCTTCTTGCCGCTGGCTTGACCCTTATGCGCATCGCTCCACCGCCCTCGGGCTGGTCGATCTCAAAGGCGTTGGTCTTGCGCACGAGATCGCTCAGCTTGCGAAAGCCGAAGGTCCTGGGATCGAAGTCGGATACCAGATTGGCGAGCTGATTGCCGACAATCCCGAGCGGCACCCAGCCGTCCTCGGTTCCCATCTGTGAAATGACTCTGGTGATGATCGGTGTCGCGGCGCTGGGCGGCTGCAAGGATTTCGTTGGCGCCGCATCTTGCGCGTTGGCTGACGCAGTCGGAAGCAGGTTCTCGGTGTAAACGAAGCGGCGGCATGCCTGCCGGAAACTCTCCGGCGTCTTCTGCTCGCCAAATCCATAAACGTCGATGCCGTGCTCCCTGATGCGAGCGGCAAGGCGGGTGAAGTCGCTGTCGGACGACACCAGGCAGAAGCCTTCGAACCGCCCGCTGTGGAGAAGGTCCATGGCGTCGATGACGAGCGTGATGTCGGATGCGTTCTTGCCGGTGGTGTAGGCGAATTGCTGCTGCGGGATGATCGCATGCTTCGACAGCACATCGGCCCATGCCTTTGAGCGGGTGCTGGAGAAATCGCCGTAGATGCGACGAACGCTTGCCTCGCCGATCTTTGCGATCTCCTCGAACAAGCCGTCGGCAATCTTGGCCGAGGTATTGTCCGCGTCGATCAGCACTGCAAGCCGTGGAGAACGTGGTTCGGTTGGCAAGGTGAGCCCCTGTTTTTGGCTGCGCACCAGAGACATATGGTGCAGCGGAGCCATGCGAAACCTCTTTATCGAGATACGGACGTCATCTACTTCTCCAGATACAAGATCATGCCGGCGTGGTGCAGCACACCGTCGATGAACGTTCCGTCAGCGGTAAAGCCGGTGTCGTCCCAGTAGTCGATGTGATTTCCCCGGATCTCATAGCGCCCCTGGTATGCGCTGTCACGGTTCCCACGCGCTTCGTCATAGCGACCATTTGGAAGCAAGTTGTGGCGGATATGGCCATCCGCCGTGACCCACATCCCGACATAGGGGTGGCTTGCCGAAGCTGGGGTAACGGAATTTTGCGCGATATTCATTTGGGCGAAGCCTTTCTGTGCGGATAAGCCGGCCGCGCCGGCAACAAGCACGGCAGCGGCAAGTATGGAAATCTGTTTCATCGGACTACTTGCTGGCTGTCGGCCGGATGACGATCTCGTTCACGTCGACATCGTCCGGCTGTTCGATGGCAAAGCGCACGGCACGGCCGATCGCGTCGGGCTGCAGCGCAATGGCGCGATAGGTCTTCATCGCTTCCACTGCGATAGGATCGGTGATCGTGTCGGCGAGCTCGCTCTCGACCACGCCGGGATGAATGCAGGTGACGCGGATGTTGTCGTGCTCCTGCCGCAAGCCATCGGAGATGGCGCGGACCGCGTATTTGCTTGCGCAATAGACAGCGGCTGTCGGCGATACCGAAAGCGCGCCGATGGAGGCGATGTTGACGACATGGCCGGAGCCTCGGGCCGTCATCTGCGGCAGCACCGCAGCGATGCCGTAGAGCACGCCCTTGATGTTGACGTCGACCATTCGGTCCCATTCATCGACCTTCATCGAGATCATCAGCGACAACGGCATGACGCCGGCATTGTTGACGATCACATCGACGCGTCCCCAGGCCTGGCGCGCCGCATCGGCAAAAGCGGCGACATCGTCGCGGTCGGTCACGTCCAGGCGGCGTGTCATTGCCTCCCCGCCCTTTGCCCTGATCTCTTCTGCGAGCGCGTCCAGCCGACCGGTGCGGCGCGCACCGAGCATGACCTTTGCTCCTGCGGCACCGAGCTCCCGGCCGATGGCGGCGCCAATGCCGCTCGAAGCCCCGGTGATGAGCACGACTTTGTTGAGGGACATGTTTCGTCTCCGTCTGGTTGATCTTGCGAACCGCCATGCAGCGGTTGCCACGAAGATGGATCTGTTTCACTGTAGCGATAAGACGACCATTTGTTTACAGCGTCGAAAGCACAGCTAACCAATGCAGCCGGATCTCAATGCGCTTGCCGTCTTCGCCCTCGTCGCCGAGGAGCGGAGCTTTCGCGCGGCTGCGGACCGGATGGGCGTCACCCGCTCGGCCGTCAGCCAGACGATGAAGCGGCTGGAAGAGACGCTCGGTATCGGGCTGGTCCAGCGCACGACGCGAAGCGTCAGCCTGACCGAGGCTGGCGAACGCCTCTACGCCGAGATAGCGCCCGCCATCGCCGACATGTGCGCCGCAATGGAGAGCACCGGGGACCTGCGCGGGCGTCCGCGCGGGCAGTTGCGGCTCGCCGTCTCGTCGATCGCCGAGCGCTTTCTTTCAGGGCCGTTCCTGGCGACCTTTGCCGAAGCCAATCCGGAGGTCCGGATGGACATCACGGTGACGGACGAGGAATTCGATATCGTCGCCGAGGGATACGATGCCGGCGTCAGGCTCGGCGAGGTGATCGAGCAGGACATGATCGCGGTGCCTGTCGCCGGTGACGAGCGGCAGCTGGCCGCCTGCGCGCCGGCCTATCGTGATCGGTTTGGCGAGCCGTCGCATCCGCAGGAACTCGCGGGCCATCGCTGCATTGGCTGGCGTCGCGCCTCGAAGGTCGCGCCCTATCGTTGGGAATTCGCCGAGGACGGCAAGGAGTTCAGCGTCGCGGTCGCGCCGGCGATCACGACCAACGACATGGCGTTGATGATAAAGCTCGCCATTGCCGGAGCCGGCATCACTTTCGGCATGGAGGAAAGCTTTCGCCCGTGGATCGCTCGGGGCGAACTGGTGCCGGTTCTCGTCGACTATTGCCCGCGCTTTGCCGGCTTCTACCTTTATTATCCGAGCCGTCGCAACGTCGCGCCGAAGCTGCGCGCGCTTGTCGAACACCTGCGGCGTCCTGGCTAGCGTTTTCCACGCGGACGATTGAACCGAAATCGCTTTCCGGCCGCCCGCTTTGGGACGGGAGTCCAGATCGTCAAACTCCGCTGTGCGCACCCGGTATCTCGATGTTGCATTTATATTAGTGTGAGCGCATGTTTTCATCAGCCGGCGCAAGCCGGTTAGGCCCGGCGGCCAGCCGGTCACCCCCAACAGGCTGCCGGGCCGCCTGCAACGGCTTGGGAGGACATGACATGCCGAAAATCTCGGAACTCTTTTTCAAGACAGCGATCGTCTTTCTTATTCTGGGAATTGCAGCCGGCCTGCAAATGGCAATTTCAGGCAATCACGGCGCCTACCCGGCTCACGCACACATCAATCTCCTGGGATGGGTAACAAGTGCAATATTCGGTGGGTATTACGCCCTGAACCCGACAAAAGCCGCCCGCAGTATCGCAATGGTCCATTATGGCGTCTATAATTTTGGCCTGGTGGTGATGTTGCCGGCCCTCTACTTGATGCTGCATGGAAATCCGGCGCTTGAGCCGATCGTCGCCACCGGCTCGATGATCGTCGCTGCCAGCGTGCTCATCTTTGCCTTCGTGGTTTTCTCCGCCGAAACGGCGCGCTCAGTCTCGGGAATGCCTGCGGTTCCACGCTAAACGATGTCAGGATATTGCTGAGCCAGGCCCGCGCCTCTGGCGGAGAAGGCGGGCCGATCGGGTAGTGGGCTGAGAGCGTCTGGCGCTTGCGTAATTAGATAAGCCTAATGCAAATCAGGTCTGGCCGATTGAGTGGGCGCGGCGGTGCACTCGGGTTGGGCGTGCTATTCATCCGATAGATATGTCGATCACGCAAAGGGAGGACGAGATGAGACCGGTTAAGTCATTCGCATTTGCTGCTGTGCTGCTTCTATCGTCTGCATTGTCTGCGGCCGCCCAGTCGGCTCGCGAGGACATCGAAGCGGCGCTGCCGAAATTCACGGACGCCTTCAATAGCGGAAACGCGGCGGCGGTGGGTCAATTGTATACCGAGGACGCTGCCTTGCTGCCGCCCGACGGCAAGCGCGTCGATGGCCGCAAGGGCGTGGAAGAGTTCTGGCAGGGCGCGATCAAAGGCGGGATGAAGAATCTCACCCTTAAGGCGCTGGAAGTGGAAGAGAGCGCGAAGCTCGCCTACGAAGTTGGCGCATTTACGCTCGATGCGCCGAGCAAAGACGGCGCCCTCTCCACCCTTGTGGGCAAGTACATCGTCGTCTGGAAAAAGGGCGACGACGGGACATGGCGCCTGCATCGGGACATCTGGAATTTAGGTGCCGCCCAATAGGGATTGAAAATCCAGGCCTCATTGACCGGCTTGGCGGAAGGTGCGGCTGGTTTTTTGCGTTGGAACAAAGGCTTAGGTAGAAAGTTCGGCTTCCGCAGCATTATTTCCTGTGCAGACATGCTGCGAGATCGGCTCGTCCCTCCGATCAGCCCGCGTCCTCTTCCCCACCACGGGGCGCGGGCTTTTCGTACGGAAATAGCCAATGACCAGCCGGCGATCGGCGGCCCCAGGTCTGAGAGTTTTGTCATCATTGTGCCGGCAATGCCTTCGCGGCAGCGGTCAGAGTTGCCCGATCGTTGCCGTGCTTGCGGATCAGCTCGCGCACCTGCTCCGGCGTGATGTTATTCTGCAGAGCGAAAAAGTTCACTTCATAATCATCGTCCGCCGATATCTTGTTGCGGTAGCGAAAGTCGCGTTTGCTTTTGTCGTCTGCCATATCGCACGTCATTTTAGAACTTTATCATATTCACTATGGCTAATATACGCAGCTGACCTAGACTGGGTTCCATGCGTAGGCGGGCAGAGGCCGGCACCGGCCGGCTAGAGTTCATTCCCCCGATGGAGCCCAAGCTGGTGGCCATGCCGCCCGCGGGTGACAACTGGATTCATGAGATCAAGCTGGATGGCTACCGCGCCCAGATCATTATCAACGGCCACGAGGATATCCGCGTCTATACCGAAACCGGTAAGGACTGGACGCGTCAATATCTGGGCATCGTGGAAGCCGCGGGTGAGCTTGAGGTCAAGAACGCCATCATCGACGGCGAGGCGGTCGTCACCGACAAGGCCGGCATGCCCGACTTCAACGCGCTCCAGAACGCGGTCCACAACAATCCCTACGGCATGTACCTGTGCGCATTCGACATTCTGCACCTGAACGGCCATGATCTGCGCGACATCGGCTGCAAGGCACGCCGTGAACTTCTCAGCGGTATCATCAAGCCGCACAGCCGCATTCGGTTCAGCGAGGCCCTGCCTGGTGACGCGCAGTCGCTCTTCCACCTCGTCGAGGAGGTCGAGCTTGAGGGAATTGTCTCGAAGCGCGCCGACAGCAAATATCGCAGCGGCCTGACCTCGAACTGGCTGAAGACCAAGAGCTTCACGGTCGATGAATTCGAACTGCTGGGCGTCGAGCGCCAGCCCGGCGAGGCAGCCTTCGCCCTTTTGGCACAGCCCGGCACCGGGAAATATGTCGGTTCCGCCCTGATCAGCCTGGGCTGCGACATGAAGGAGCGGCTGTTCAAGCGGGTTCGGGAGCACGCCGGGCCGCCGCCAGAGGCCATGAAGAAACGGCCGGGGACACAATGGCTCAGGCCCGGGGTGAAGCTGCGCATCAGGCATCTTCGCGGCGACCACAGCCACATACGCAATGCGTCGCTGCTGGGTTTCGGTGACGAGAGCTAGTGCGCTTTGTCTGCCCCTTTGAGCGACGGGCGCTTCGGCGCCGCAGCCAGAAGGACGTCGTGACCTGGGAGTGGTTCACGCGGCTGGCCAACGACTGGCTGCCCAAACCGCGCATCCTTCATCCTTGGCCGCACCAGCGCCGTCAATTACCCGAGGCAGGAGTTGTATGCGCTAATCGGGCTCGTCGGATTTGTGCGGGGCGCGCTCGGCAATGGGAGTGCCACCGCGATCTGTATTATGTGACGATCGAGCCGCTACGGACATGCCCGGCTGGGCGGCAACCAGGCCGCGAATTGGCCGCAATGCCCCGGTTCAACTACCTTCCGTGGCTCATGCTATCGCTGAGGTGCGTGAAGTATGAAGTATCTGTTGTCTCTGGGCATTGTGCTCTTTTCGGTACCTTTATCGGCATCGGAGATCATCCTGGAGCAGGTCACATTGCGCCGAGGGATGGAAGGCGACACCAGGCAGTCGGGAGCCTTGGACGATCCGAAAACCTACAGCAAAAACAAGGTGTACCGTGAGGAAAAGGCGCTCGCAGCGAACGCTGGCGTCGAGCTAGACCAATTCCTGGATGATTACTATGCGAAAGGATTTCGGAAGGAATCTGGAGCCAACAGAGCAGTACACTACCTGATATTCTACAATTCAATCTCGGCACCACGGTGCAAGAGGGAATATTTGATCCAGCGGGTAAGGCACACCAAAATATACTACAGAAATAATAGAAGGATTGCGGATAAAACAGTCGAGTATCTTGTGGAAGTTTTCAAGCTGAACAACTACGGGCATACCAAACGCGCGGACGGTCACGTTCAGCTTCATTTTCTGGGGGACGTCCAATCGCGAAAGACTGTCGTCGACATCGAGGTCGGTTGCGGCGAGGTGCGCAGCGTGGCCGATGGAATGGCTAGGCCTTTCGAGCAGAAAATCCTGTTTAAAGAGTTGCAGGATTATTCCAGCAAACCCGGCCTCTACGACAAGGTCAGCTTCGAGTTCTCCAGGTCTTACAGCTTTGCTTCGGAATTCGACCGAAATGGACACACGATAACGTTGCCGGATTTTCTCCAGTAACCTTCCTCGAAGTAGATCCGACCTTGCTGCCTTTCTGCCGCCGGACCCGAAGGTTTTTTCCGGTGACAGTGCACCTTGTTGCCTTCAGTTCCCGCATTCCACCCGTCGCCCGCTGCCTCACGGTGGCGGGGCCTTTTGATGGGCACACCGGAACCAGAGCTTGGCGATCCGGTTAACTGGATATGCCAAACAAAATCAAAGACCCGCCACCGAAGCCCGCCCCGAAGAAGACACCTGTCCGTCGTCCCGACAAGGAAGCGTCGCCGGAGCCTGAACATGTGGACCCGCCGCCACGAGACGTGCGCGAGGCTCCGGCACCAAATCCAAACGGCGACAGGAAGTCATAACCGCCGCGCAAGAACGACGTAGCGCCTCGCCGCCTCATGACGGCGGCCTTCATTTCGAACCGGAATGACCCCTCAAAAGCAAGCTTTCGCCTGATCTATAGGCAACTACGGTGACAGTGCACTATTTCTTTCCTCGCCTGCTGCGTCCCCATTACGCTGCGTGTTTTCAGTTTTCAGAGGCCCAACCGGCCAGCAGTAGGCGAGGCAAGCAACTGCGGGAACGGATACATTTTTGTCAGCAGACAACGCTGCCCCATTCCATAGCGCCTCTCCGAACTGTTGTTTCGGTGCTATGGTGTTCCTGCATGATCAGACTGCAAGGATATGAGGCATGCCCGAAATCACCCGCCGTACACTTCTTGCGTTCACCGCCGTAGCCTCGGTCGTTGAACCGACGTTTGCTGAAAGGGAAGGTGCCTCGCGCGAATTGCAGGCGCTGATTGGAGCCCATGAGGCGGCCTATGTCGCGCTCCACAGGGTTGTTCATCGAACGGACAGCAGCAGCCACGACCGCAAGAGGGCAGACCGGATTTGAAGAGGAAGCATTGCTGGCCATCTGCTCCTATCCTGCGATCAGTCGAGGCAACCGCCGAGCCAAGGCCGAGTACCTGTTAGCCACTGAGGCACGGGGCGAACTTGACCTGGAAGAGCACATGCAGGCCATCCTGCACTCGATGATGCGTGGCTGATACCATTGTCACCGGCAGCCACCGCAATTCGATGGCTCCAGCGAGTTCAATGGAAAGCGGATGGTTCTGCGGCTCTCTTGGACTGCTCGGCCCGACGATGTGGGTGCCCGAACACGTGGGAGAGCATCACATCGAGCCCTTGAGACCGGTTCGAGGTGCAGCCGCCCGGTATCTACTTACGCGGCGCGTTGTTGAGCGAGGTGGAAACCCGAACGGGCTCGACGAGGCTCGACGGCGGTCACGATGCTGTGGTGGTGATCGCAGTACACGCGGTCAGGCGAAGTTGGCCCAGCACAAAAGCGGTGACCGCCGGGCACTGACCGATCTTCGCGAACCGGGAAGCGGCATTGACAACTGCCCAGCTTGATGAGGGGGACGTCACTTGTTGGCAGTCTGGTATTTTCAGGCATGATGTCTTTCTGGTTCCTAAAGGTTGGCCGTACGTCATCGCCATGATCCAATAGTCTGATTTCCACCGTGGAGGGCAGCGACTGCGTCGGGCGAGTTCATCTCGCTTGGCTGGCTATGGAACACCATGTGGTGTCGGGAACTGCTTCAAGCAATTGCTTGCGGCTAGAAGCCACACCGCCGCTGATGGGTGCGCGAAGCAG
Source organism: Mesorhizobium sp. WSM4847 (assembly GCF_055811335.1). NCBI lineage: Bacteria > Pseudomonadati > Pseudomonadota > Alphaproteobacteria > Hyphomicrobiales > Phyllobacteriaceae > Mesorhizobium > Mesorhizobium sp. WSM4847. The sequence goes on from NZ_JBVVPY010000020.1 coordinate 93,106, forward strand.
GCATCCTTGTCCGTGCCGGTTGACCCCCGGGGAAGCTTGTCCGAAGGCGGGGTGGGTGCGGATTGTGGGGCCCACCACGCTGCGTTCTTTTCGGCTTTTAGGGAACCGGCCAGCAATGCGGATACATTTTGTCAGCAAACGATGTAGTCGCGTCCTAGAGCGCCTCTCCGAAGTGTTGCGCCGGCCGGCCTGTCAGATAGCAAGGATATGACGCATGCCCGAAGTCACCCGCCGTACACTACTTGCGTTCACCGCCGTGGCGTCCGTCGTTGAACCACGTTTGGTGAAGGGGAAACTGCCTGACGCGAATGCAGGCGGAAGCGTCGTTTCGGATGGTTCGAGAATGCGGCAGGCTGTCGCGGATCGGGCCTGCGCAAAGCGCCAACCGAAGGTGCAAGGAAGGTGCAAATAAATTCGACAACGATCGATATTTCTTAGCTAAAACAACCTTTTGGTAGGGAAATGTGGCGGAGAGAGCGGGATTCGAACCCGCGTTACGGTCTCCCGTAAACACACTTTCCAGGCGTGCGCCTTCAACCACTCGGCCACCTCTCCGTCCTGGCATTTTCGCTGCGGCCGGTTTCGCCGCGCGGGTTGGGGAGATGCCGTCTCCTTGTTGGGGGATTCCCGGTCCGGAACTTCGCACCGTAGGCGCCGTCAACCAGCGGACACCTTTTCCCCACACCTGAGCCGTCAAAGCAAAAGGCGCGGGGCTCATCTAGTCGATCCGGTGCCGAATGCCAAGACGCTCTGTTCGCTTTGTCGGATAGAGTTGCTCTGTTCCTAGCCGACCGACGCCTCGCCGACGCGAACCGGCGGCGCAGGTTCAACTTCGCGTGTCGCGATTGCGGATAAAGCGCGCAGATCCTATTTATCAGGCCGATACAGATATTTCTGAAAAGCTTGCGGGGAGGTAAGGTCTGGGTGTTCCGCTTCGTCTTCCGTCTTGCCGCAATGGTTGCGCTTTCGGTTTCGGTCATCATGGCGGTGGTCGACGCGACGCGCTCGGTGGCGGCCTCCGCCCTGGTCATGACCCCGCTCAACACCAGCTGGCTCGCCGTCGCGCCGGATACGCGAAGCGCCTTCGAAAGCTTCGTCCGCGACAGGCTTGGTCCGCTGCTGTGGGACGGTGCGATCGCCTGGGTGCTCAACCAGCCCGGTTTCGCGGTGTTCGCGGTGCTTGCCTTCGTTCTCTACATGATCGGCTACCGGCGGGAGCGGGCGACCGGGCGGTTCGCCTAGACTTGATAATTTGTTGTTAAGGATCTTCTGGCGTCCCCAACCAAGGCGTCCCAACCAACGAGAAAGGGAGACTGCACATGTTTCTCAGCGACATGCTGAACAAGAAGCTCAACCTGCCGAAACCTGCCGAGGCGCTGCCGGGCCGCGCCAATCCTATCCCGACGGCATCCAATCACTTTGTCTCGAAGCGGCCGCTGAAGGGGCCCTATCCAGACGGGCTGGAGAGGGCCATGTTCGGGCTGGGCTGCTTCTGGGGCGCGGAACGCCTGTTCTGGCAGGTCGAGGGCGTGTGGGTCACGGCCGTCGGCTATGCCGGTGGCGTAACCCCCAATCCGACCTACCAGGAAACCTGCACCGGTTTGACCGGTCATGCCGAAGTCGTGCTGGTCGTCTACGACCCGAAGGTCGTGTCCTATGCACAGCTTCTGAAGCTGTTTTGGGAAAGCCATGATCCGACGCAAGGCATGCGCCAAGGCAATGACGTCGGCACCACCTACCGCTCGACGATCTACACGTTTGGTGATGCGCAATACCAGGCGGCGATCGCCTCGCGCGACGCCTACGAGGCCTCGTTGGACGGCGCCGGGCGCGGCAAGATCACCACCGAGATCGCTCCGGCACCGGAATTCTACTTCGCCGAGGAAGACCACCAGCAATATCTGGCGAAGAATCCCTACGGCTATTGCAATCTGCAGGGCACCGGCGTCACCTGCGCCATCCCGGCTGCCGTCTCCGCCTGAGGCCTTGGCGGGACGATGATCCCGGCTTTTCCAACAGGTCAAAATTCCGCGTGAATTTTGCTTCGGGCCGTGCCAGATTGGCCCGAAGCGGGAGGAAGACACTCCTGTCTGATGTCGCATGCCTGCCGGAGAACCGGGCAGGCAGGCGGTGCATAACGGAAAAATAACCGACAGGGTGTGGATCACATGAAACGTATCGTTCTCGGCCTCCTGGCCGCAACTGCGATGGTTCTTCCGGCCTTCGCCGCAGACATCCAGCCAGCACTTCTCTACGATCTCGGCGGCAAGTTCGACAAGTCGTTCAACGAAGCGTCCTACAACGGCGCCGAAAAGTTCAAGGCCGAAACCGGCATCGCCTATGTGGAATTCGAGGTCTCAAACGCCACCCAGCGCGAGCAGGCGCTGCGCCGTTTCGCCGAGGATGGCCGCAATCCAATCGCCATGGCGGGCTTCTCCTGGGCAGATGCGCTGGAGAAGATCGCCGTCGAGTTTCCCGAGACCAAATTCGCCATCATCGACATGGTCGTCGACAAGCCCAACGTCCGCTCCGTCGTCTACAAGGAGCAGGAAGGCTCCTATCTCGTCGGCGTGATGGCGGCGATGGCCTCGAAGACCAAAAAGGTCGGCTTCATCGGCGGCATGGACATTCCGCTGATCCGCCGATTCGGCTGCGGTTATGTCGGCGGCGCCAAGGCGGCCGGCGCGACCGATGTCATCCAGAACATGACCGGCGACACGCCGGCAGCCTGGAACGATCCGGCCAAGGGCGGCGAGATCGCCAAGACGCAGATCGACCAGGGCGCCGACGTGATCTACGCAGCGGCAGGCGGCACCGGTGTCGGCGTGCTGCAGGCAGCGGCCGACGGCGGCAAGCTCGGTATCGGGGTCGATTCCAACCAGAACGGCCTGCAGCCCGGCAAGGTGCTGACCTCGATGGTCAAGCGCGTCGATGTTGCCGTCTACAACACGTTCATGGATGCCAAGAACGACAAGTTCACCGGCGGCATCAACGATCTCGGCCTCAAGGAAGGCGGCGTCGACTACGCCATGGACGACAACAACAAGGCGCTTGTCGACGACGCGATGAAGGCGGCGGTCGAAAAGGCCAAGGCCGACATCATCGCCGGTACCATCAAGGTGCACGATTACATGTCGGACAATGCCTGCCCTTATTGATCGCGACATTGCCGATCTGCTCGAAGCCGCCGGGTGAAAACCCGGCGGCTTTTCTATCCGCAAGCTCACCAGTGCGGCGGCTTGGTCACCGGCACGTCGGGCGCGGCCTGTTCCTCCAGCGCCAGGAAGCGGTCGGCCAGCGCATCGAGCTTGCGCTGCATGCGCTCGATCACCTTCCACTGCTCGGCGATCTGGCCGGACAGTTCCTCGATGGTCTTCTCCTGCTCGGCGGCGCGGATTTCCAGCGTCGTCAGCCGGTCGTCGGGCATGGTCATTTGAAATCCTCGATCCAGGCGATTGTGCAGGCTGCGGCCACGTTCGAAATTGACAAGCGCGCGGGGATTTGTCGAGAGTGAACGCTGCTCCGGCAATTGGCACAGGCGGGGCGTCATGCTAGGCGTTTTGACCAAGCGATAAAAATACGATGGGAAAGGCTGCATGGCGCAAGCCGCAATCGAGCTGATCGGCATCAACAAGAGTTTTGGCGCCGTGCGCGCCAATCGCGACATCAATCTGGAGATCGCGCGCGGCACCATCCACGGCATTGTCGGCGAGAACGGCGCCGGCAAATCGACGCTGATGTCGATCCTTTATGGTTTCTACCAGGCCGACAGCGGCGAGATCCGCGTCGGCGGCCAGCCGGCGTCGATCAAATCGCCCAACGACGCCATCGCGCTCGGCATCGGCATGGTGCATCAGCATTTCATGCTGGTCGACAATTTCACGGTGCTGGAAAACGTCATTCTCGGCGCTGAAAGCGATGCGCTGCTGAAGAAGAGCATCGCCAAGGCGCGGTCCGAGCTGGAACGGCTCGAGCGCGAATATGGGCTGGAGGTCGATCCCGATGCGATCATCGAGGAGTTGCCGGTCGGACTGCAGCAGCGTGTCGAAATCCTCAAGGCGCTGTATCGCGGCGCCGAGATCCTGATTCTCGACGAGCCGACGGGCGTGCTGACGCCCGCAGAAGCCGACCATCTGTTCCGCATCCTCAGGCAGTTGAAGGAGCAGGGTAAAACGATCGTGCTGATCACCCATAAGCTGCGCGAGATCATGGCGATCACCGACACGGTCTCGGTCATGCGCCAGGGCACGATGGTGGCGACACGGGAAACCACGAAGACCACGGTCGGGGAACTGGCCGAGCTGATGGTCGGGCGCCGCGTGCTGCTCAGGGTCGAGAAGGGCGAGGCGGAAGCCGGCGGGGTCAAGCTTGCGGTGAAGAACCTGACGGTGAAGGATTCGCGTGGCGTCACCATGGTCGACGACGTCTCCTTCGATGTGCGCGCCGGCGAGATCGTTGGCATCGCCGGCGTCGCCGGCAACGGGCAATCCGAAATGCTCGAGGCGATTTCCGGCATCAGGCGCGCCGTCTCGGGCTCCGTCATGCTCGAGGGCAGGCCGATCGATCTGACCGGGGCCGCCGATCCCGGCGAACTGCGCGACCGCGGCCTCGCCCATGTCCCGGAAGACCGTCATCATGTCGGGCTGGTGCTGGCCTTCGAGGAGAACGAGAATTCGATACTCGGCTATCACGACGATCCGCGATACCTGAAGGGACCGTTCCTCGACATCGACGCGATCCGCGACGACGCGAGGGACAAGATCGCCAAATACGACATCCGCCCGGCGGACTGCCGTCTCAAGACCGCGAATTTCTCCGGCGGCAACCAGCAGAAGATCGTGCTGGCGCGGGAAATGGAACAGGACCCGGGCGTGCTGATCGTCGGCCAGCCGACGCGCGGCGTCGATGTCGGCGCCATCGAATTCATCCACAAGCGGCTCATCGCCATGCGCGACCAGGGCAAGGCAGTGCTGGTGGTGTCCGTCGAGCTCGACGAGATCCGTTCGCTCTCCGACCGCATCCTGGTTATGTTTGCCGGCCGCATCGTCGGCGAGCGCGGCCCCGAGGCGAGCGAAGGCGAGCTAGGACTGCTGATGGCTGGCGTCGAGCACCGGGAGGCGGCGGAATGAGCACGCCTTACGCCAAGCTGCCGGCCTGGGCGGATTACGGGCTGATCCCGGTGATCAATCTCGCCGTTGCCTTCGTCGTCGCCGGCCTCGTCGTGCTTCTGGTCGGCGAAAATCCGTTCCGCGCTGCCGCCGTCCTGGTCGAGGGCGCCTTCGGCCGTGGGCAAGGCATTGCGTTCACGCTGTTCTACGCCACCACCTTCATCTTCAGCGGGCTTTCGGTGGCGGTTGCAGCGCATTGCGGCCTGTTCAACATCGGTGGCGAGGGCCAGGGCTATATCGCCGGTCTCGGCATCGGCATCGTTTGCCTCGCCTTCGACAGCGTGCTGCCATGGTGGCTCACCTTTCCGCTGGCGATCATTGCCGCTGCGGCGATGGGGGCGCTGTGGGCACTGATCCCGGCCTATCTGCAGGCCAGGCGCGGCTCGCACATCGTCATCACCACCATCATGTTCAATTTCATCGCCGCCAGCGTCATGGTCTACGCGCTGGTCGGATTCTTGAAGCCGGCCAATTCGATGGCGCCGCAGACACGCACCTTCCTCGACGGCGCGCAACTGCCGAAGCTCAACTGGGTCATCGAATTGTTCGGCGCCAAGATCCGCTCGGCGCCGTTCAACATCAGCTTCCTGCTGGCGCTGGCCATGGCGTTTCTGGTCTGGATGCTGATCTGGCGCACCAGGCTCGGTTACGAGATGCGCACCTACGGCCACAGCGCGAAAGCGGCGCGCTATGCCGGCATTTCGGAAACCCGCATCATCATAGTCGCCATGATGATTTCGGGCGCGCTGGCCGGCATGATGGCGCTCAACCCAACGATGGGCGACCAGCACAATGTCGCGCTCGAATTCGTTTCGGGCGCCGGTTTCGTCGGCATCGCAGTAGCGCTGATGGGGCGCCTGCACCCGGTCGGCATCGTGCTCGCCGCAATATTGTTCGGCATGCTCTACCAGGGCGGCGCCGAGCTCGCCTTCGAAATGCCGGCGATCAGCCGCGACATGATCGTTATCATCCAGGGCCTGGTCATCCTGTTCGCCGGCGCGCTCGAGCATATGTTCCGGCCCTATGTCCAGGCGCTGTTCGCCTCGCTCAGCCCGAGATCTGTCGGCATCGAAGCGATCAAGGGGAAGGGTGCCTGAGATGGATCTGTTCAACGCCATCATCCAGGTTCTGGACTCGACCATCCGCCTGTCGGTGCCGTTGCTGCTCGCATGCCTCGCCGGTCTCTATTCGGAGCGGGCCGGCATTTTTGACATCGGGCTCGAGGGCAAGATGCTGGTCGGCGCCTTCGCCGGTGCCGCCTCCGCCTCCGTCTTCCATTCCGCCTATATCGGCCTCGGCATGGCCATCCTCATCTCGGTCGCTTTTGCGCTGGTCCACGGCTTTGCCTCGATCACCCATCGCGGCAACCAGATCGTCTCCGGCGTGGCGATCAATTTCATCGCCGCCGGATCGACGATCATGCTCGGCCAGGCCTGGTTCCAGCAAGGTGGACGTACGCCGGCTCTGGCATCGGATGAGCGGTTCGGGGCGATCGTCTGGCCCGGCGCGGACGCGCTCAGGGGCGTGCCGATCCTCGGACCGATATATTCGGAACTGATCTCCGGCCATTCCGTGCTGGTCTATGTCGCGTTCCTCGCCGTGCCGTTCACCTGGTGGGTGCTGTTCCGCACCCGTTTCGGCTTGCGCATGCGCGCGGTCGGCGAGAACCCGGCCGCGGTCGACACCGCCGGCATCTCGGTCGCCTGGCTGCGCTACCGGGCGTTGATCTGCACCGGCGTGCTCACCGGTATTGCCGGCGCCTATCTGTCGATGGTGCAGAATGGCGGCTTCGTCAAGGACATGACTGCCGGCAAGGGCTACATCGCCCTGGCCGCGCTGATCTTCGCCAAGTGGAAGCCGGTCAACGCCATGTTCGCCTGCCTGTTGTTCGGCTTCCTCGACGCGCTGTCGATCCGCCTGCAGGGCACGCCGCTGCCGCTGATCGGCAAGGTGCCGGTGCAGCTCATGCAGGCGCTGCCCTATATCCTCACCGTCATCCTGCTCGCCGGCTTCATCGGCAAGGCAATTCCGCCGCGCGCCGGCGGCGTGCCCTATGTCAAGGAACGCTAAGCGTGATTTCGAACCGCAGGTCAGCGTCAGCGAAATGTAGAAGCCGGTTTTCGGACAAGATCATGCAATGGAAAAACAATGTCGCATGATCTGTTCGAAGAGGCCAAGGCCGCCATGGCGAAGGCCTATGCGCCCTATTCGAAATTCCCGGTCGGGGCGGCACTGCGCACCGAGGACGGCCGCGTCTTTACCGGCGCCAACGTCGAGGTCGCGTCCTATCCGGAAGGTTGGTGCGCCGAAACCACCGCGCTCGGCCACTTCATCATGGCCGGCGGCGGCAGGATAACGGAAATCGCTGTCATCGCAGAGCGCATGGCTAAATGCTCGCCCTGCGGCGGCTGCCGGCAGCGGCTGGCCGAATTCTGCCGGCCGGAAACCAAACTCTATCTTTGCGACAATGCCGGCGTGGTCGAAACCGTGACCATGGGCGAGATGCTGCCCTACGGCTTTCAGGGCGAAATGTTGAAATGAGGAGCTTGGTTGAAATGAAGAGCTGGTTGACATGAAGGAAGCGCTTGATCGTCTGGTCGAAAGGCTGGACGGGCTGGCGCCCGCCACCGCGCTGGTGCTGGGTTCGGGCCTTGGCGGGCTTGTCGACCAGGTCGAGGATCCTGTCCGCATTTCCTATGGCGAATTGCCGGGCTTTCCCAGAAGCGACGTCACCGGCCATGCCGGCGAGGTGGTGGCGGGACATTTTGCCGGCACGCCTGTGCTGATGCTGTCCGGCCGCGCTCACTACTACGAACACGGCAACGCGGCGGCGATGCGGCCGGCGCTTGAAGTGCTTGCCGGCCTCGGCATCTCGCAACTGATCCTCACCAATGCCGCCGGCTCGGTCGATCCGGGCATGGGGCCGGGCTCGGTGATGCTGATCACCGACCACATCAATTTCTCGGGTTCCAATCCGCTGATCGGCGAGCCGAGCGACCGCCGCTTCGTCGGCCTGACCGAAGCCTATGATGCCGGCCTTCGCTCAGCGATCGAGACGGCGGCGAAGGCGACGGACGCCGCGCTGCACAAGGGCGTCTATATGTGGTTTTCGGGGCCGTGCTTCGAGACGCCCGCCGAGATCCGCATGGCGCGCGTCATGGGCGCCAATGCCGTCGGCATGTCGACCGTGCCGGAGGTCATCCTCGCCCGTTTTCTCGGCCTGCGCGTCGCCGCCTGCTCGGTCATCACCAATCTCGCCGCAGGGATGACAGGGGCGGAGCTTTCGCACCAGGAGACCAAGGACATGGCGCCGATTGGCGGCGCGCGGCTGGCGACGATCCTCCAGCGTGTGTTCCAGGATGGGTTGCCGGAGCGTAAGGTCCCGGCCTGATGCTTCCCCAGGAAATCATCCGCAGCAAGCGCGACGGCCACAAGCTGTCGACGCAGGAGATCGCCAGCTTCATCGAAGGCGTCACCGCCGGCACCGTCTCGGACGGGCAGGTCGGGGCCTTCGCCATGGCGGTGTTCTTCAACGGCATGAGCCGCGACGAGGCGGTGGCGCTGACCCTGGCGATGCGCGATTCCGGCGGCGTGCTCGATTGGTCGGACCTGCCAGGCCCGGCCACCGACAAGCATTCGACAGGCGGCGTCGGCGACAATGTCTCGCTGTTGGTGGCGCCGATCGTCGCTGCCTGCGGCGCTTATGTGCCGATGATTTCCGGCCGCGGCCTCGGCCATACCGGCGGCACTCTGGACAAGATGGACGCCATCCCGGGCTATACCAGCCAGCCGGATGTCGCGGGATTCCGCAAGGCAGTGCTCGAAGCCGGCTGCGCCATCATCGGCCAGACCGCCGATCTCGCGCCCGCCGACCGCCGGCTCTATGCGATCCGCGACGTGACGGGAACCGTCGAATCGGTGCCGCTGATCACCGCCTCGATCCTGTCGAAGAAACTGGCCGCCGGCCTGCAGTCGCTGGTGCTCGACGTAAAGGTCGGCAACGGCGCCTTCATGGAAAAGTCGCGCGACGCAACGACACTGGCGAACAGCCTGGTCGAAGTCGCCAATGGCGCCGGCCTGAAGACCTCGGCGCTGGTCACCGGCATGAACGAGCCGCTGGCGTCGGCAGCCGGCAACGCGGTCGAGGTGCGCAATGCCGTCGATTTCCTCACCGGCCGCTTCCGCGACCGGCGCCTGGAGGATGTGACGCTGGCACTGGCCGCAGACATGCTGCAGTCGGCCGGGCTGGTGTCGTCCAACCAGGACGGCATGCGGCGCGCCGCCGAGACGCTTGCCGGCGGCGGTGCCGCCGCCGTCTTCGCGCGCATGGTGGCGGCGCTCGGCGGTCCGGCCGACTTCGTCGAGAACCCGGAAAAATACCTGCCGAGGGCGGCGACGGAATTTGCGGTCAAGGCCGCCGAAAACGGCTTCGTCACCGGCATCGCCACCCGCGACATCGGGCTCGCCGTCGTCGGGCTTGGCGGCGGGCGCATACGGCCGGGCGACAGGATCGACCATGCGGTCGGCATCACCCGGCTGCTGCCTGTCGGCGCGGAGGTGCGGGCCGGCGAGGCGCTGGCGCTGGTCCATGCCCGCAATGCCGCAGATGCCGAGGCGGCCGCCGCCGTCGTGCTTTCGGCCTATGCGATCGGCGCTTCGAAGCCGCCCGCGGAAAAAACCGTCATCCGGCGGATCCTGCCGCGCGGATGAAGTTTTTTATTGGACCATGATCTTTCCGAAAACCGGTTTCCACTTTTCGGGATCATGGTTCACTGGACGAGCAGCAGCGCGCCGTTCTCGACCTGGTATTTTTCCAGCCTCTGGAGAAAGCTCAGGCCGATCAAATTGGTGCGTAGCGCCTTGTCGTCGAGCACGACCGCCTGGACGCCGTCGAGCGTGATCTTGCCGATCTGCAGCCGATCGACGGTCACCAGCGCAGCCTTGATAGCGCCGTTGGCGGTGTTGACCTGGTGCTTGAAATCCGACGCGTTCAGCGAAACGCCGATCCTGCGCGCCGTCGAACTGTTGATGGCGACCAGCGTTGCGCCGGTGTCGATCATGCAGTCGACCGTTCGACCGTTGAGCTTGAACGCCGACGTGAAATGCCCGCGCGCGTCAGCCGGGATCACGACCTTGCGGCCGAGCGGCTGCGCCGGCCTGTCGGGAACCGTGGCCAGGTTCAGGTCCGTTTCGACCGCCGGGCTGGCCCCGACCGCCGATTTCAGCAGGCCTTCGAACATCTGCGGATTCGACTGGTAGAGCATCGGGAACGACGCCGATGCTACGGCGAGCACGCCAAGGATGAGAAGATTGCGCAGCATGGACCGGCCTTCGTGAAGACCCATGCTTATCGCGGCATGGTGTTTGCCGCTTTAACAGATGCAGAAAGCGGTCGTTTGCGTAAACGATCGGTAAACGAGCGGCGCCACGGTCATTTGGTCCCGTACATGCGGTCGCCAGCATCGCCGAGGCCTGGCATGATGTAGCCCTTCTCGTTGAGCTGGCGGTCGATGGAAGCGGTGAAGACCGGGACATCGGGATGCGCCTTGATGAAGCGATCGAGGCCTTCTGGCGCCGCCAGCAGGCAGAGGAAGCGGATGTTGGTGGCGCCGCGCCCCTTCAACTTGTCGATCGCCGCGATCGCCGAATTGGCGGTCGCCAGCATCGGATCGACGACGATCACCAGCCGGTCGGCGAGATCGCTCGGCGCCTTGAAGAAATATTCGACCGCTTCCAGCGTTTCGTGGTCGCGATAGAGACCGATATGGGCGACGCGCGCCGCCGGCACCAGGTCGAGCAAGCCCTCGAGCAGGCCGTTGCCGGCGCGCAGTACTGAGGCGAAGACCAGCTTCTTGCCCTCCAGCGTCGGCGCTTCCATCGTCTCGATCGGCGTTTCGATCGTCGTCGTCGTCAATTCGAGGTTGCGGGTGACCTCGTAGCCGAGCAGCAGCGAGATCTCGCGCAGCAGCCGCCGGAAGCCGGCCGTCGAAGTTTCCTTCTTGCGCATGATGGTCAGCTTGTGCTGGACAAGCGGGTGGTCGACGACGGTGACGCCCTGCATGGTGGTCTCCTAGCTGCGCAGGTGAAAAGTGAGTAGTGAGTAGTGAATAGTGAATAGTGAATAGGTTTGCGAGTCTTGGTTCCGACAGTCCTTGGTTCAGCGGAAAAACTCACGGTTGACGGACCGAAGCGCCGGGCGCACCATTCACCATTCACCATTCACCATTCACCATTCACCATTCACCATTCACCATTCACCATTCACCTGCCCTTGACGTCGAGCCGGCCTAGCAGCATTGCCTTGGTCTTCCTGTCGACGAAGGCGGCGTCGATGGCGGTTCTGGTGACGGAGGCGAGCGCCTTGTCGTTCATCGAAAAATGCTCGGCGGCAATGTCGTATTCGCGCTTCAGCGACGTCCGGAAATAGGGCGGATCGTCGGAGTTAAGCGTCACCTTGCAGCCTGCCGCCAACAGGGCCGGAAAAGGGTGATCGGCGAAACTGTCGAACACCCTTAGCGCGATGTTGGAGCTCGGACAGCATTCGAGCACGACGCCTTCATCGGCAATGCGACGGACAAGGTCGGGGTTTTCGATGGCGCGCACGCCATGGCCGATGCGAGCGGGGCGGATGTGATCGAGCGCGGCCTTGACGCTCTCCCAGCCCATCAGTTCGCCGGCATGGACGGTGATGCCAAGGCCGGCCTCGCGGGCGATTTCGAAGGCCCTGACATAGTCCTCCAGATCGCCCATCCGCTCGTCGCCGGCGACGCCGAAGCCGGTGACCAGCGGATGCCCGCAGCGGGCGGCGAAGCGCGCCGCCTGCTCGATCGATTCGACGCCGGCATTGCGCACGCCGGTGACGATCATGCGGCCCTCGATGCCGGTCTTGGCCTTGGCGCGCGCCATGCCTTCGCCGAGCGCGTCCGTATAGGCCCTGGGCGACAGCCCGGCCTTCCCGGCGTGGTCCGGCGAGGTGAAGATCTCGGAATAGATGGCGCCGTCGCGGGCGAGGCTGGTCAGATAATGATCGGCCAGCCGCGCATAGTCCTCTTCGGCGCGGAACAGGTCGGAGGAGAAGTCATAGGCGGCGAGGAAGGAGCTGAAATCGTGCCAGACGAAAGAGCCGTCCTGAATGTAGGGCGAGGTGTCCTTGCCGTATTTCTGCGCCTGGCGGATGACGAGTTCGGGCGCCGCTGCCCCTTCGATATGGCAGTGCAGTTCCGCTTTCAAAGGCATGCAATCATCCCGTCAGGTCAGTCCAGGACATGGAGCCATAAGCATGATTCCACGACCGGGAAGCGCGGCCGAACACCGCGCCTTAAACAATAGCGTCGGCACCATCGATCGGCTATGGTCCCGCCGGTTTTATGGCGGATCAAAAATAATGTCGGTTGAGAGAACCACGGCCGTTGGCGGTATGGAAACCTCCTATGGTTTCAAGCGCGTAGGGGCAGGCGAGAAGCAGTCCCTGGTCAACGACGTTTTCCACAAGGTGGCGAACCGCTACGATCTGATGAACGACCTGATGTCGGGCGGCCTGCATCGGCTGTGGAAGGACGCCATGGTCACATGGCTCAATCCACCGAAACGACCGGGCTGGAGCGTTCTCGACGTTGCCGGCGGCACTGGCGACATCGCCTTCCGCATCGTCGAGGCGAGCGGCAGGTACGCCCATGCCACGGTTCTCGACATCAACGGCTCGATGCTCGCCGTCGGCCGCGACCGGGCCGAGAAAAAGGGCCTGACGGACAATACCGATTTCGTCGAGGCCAATGCCGAGGAGCTGCCTTTCGCTGAGGCCAGTTTCGACGCCTACACGATTGCTTTCGGCATTCGCAACGTGCCGCGCATCGATGTGGCGCTTGCCGAAGCCTTTCGCGTGCTGAAGCCTGGCGGGCGCTTTCTCTGCCTCGAATTTTCCGAGGTCGACATGCCGCTGCTCGACAGGGTCTACGAGGCGTGGTCGTTCAACGCCATCCCCAGGATCGGCAAGGCGGTGACCGGCGAAAACGAACCCTATTCCTATCTGGTCGAATCGATCCGCAAATTTCCCAATCAGCAGAATTTTGCCGCGATGATTTCCCGCGCCGGTTTTGAGCGCGTGTCTTTTCGCAATTATGCCGGCGGCATAGCTGCGCTTCATTCGGGTTGGAAGCTTTGAGGCTGGCCCGTATTTTTTATACGCGACCTGCCCTTCGCCGGTCTAGAAAACCGGCAGGACAAGCGCAGTCATGAGCAGTGTCGGCGCTGGTTTCAGGCTCGTACGGGCCGGCTGGGTGCTGGTCCGCGAAGGCGTCGTCGCGGCGTTGCCGGGCGATGAGCTGTTCGGCCTGCCGAAATTCGGCTGGCGGGTGGCACGGCTGTTCACCCGCCGCCGCGCGCTTGCCTACGAGCGTGGCGATCGGCTGGCCAAGGCCGTCGTCCGGCTCGGCCCATCCTATGTCAAGCTCGGCCAGTTCCTGGCGACACGACCCGATGTCGTCGGCAACGACATAGCGCTCGATCTCGCCATGCTGCAGGACAAGATGCAGACATTTCCGCAGACCGAGGCCATTGCGGCGATAGAGGCCTCGCTCGGGCGCAAGGTCGGCGAGCTCTACGCCAGTTTCGGCGAGGCCGTCGCCGCGGCCTCGATCGCTCAGGTCCATACCGCCGAAACTTTGCAGAACGGCGTCGGTTCGCGGGTGGCGGTGAAGGTGATCCGGCCGGGCGTGCGGCGCCGTTTCTTTCGCGATCTCGAAAGCTATTTCCTCGCCGCCCGTCTCCAGGAAAAATACATTCCGTCGTCGCGCCGGCTGCGGCCGGTCGAGGTGACCCAGACGCTGGCGCAGACCACCAAGATCGAGATGGATCTGAGGCTTGAGGCGGCAGCGCTTTCGGAGCTCGGCGAAAACACCAGGGACGATCCCGGCTTTCGCGTGCCGACGGTCGATTGGGAACGCACCGGCCGCGACGTGCTGACCATGGAATGGGTCGACGGCATCAAGATGAACGACATTGCCGGCCTGACTGCCGCCGGCCACGATCTGAAGGCGATCGCCGCCAATCTGGTCCAGTCGTTCCTGCGCCATACGCTGCGCGACGGTTTCTTCCACGCCGACATGCATCCGGGAAACCTGTTCGTCGAGCCCGATGGCACCATCGTCGCTGTCGATCTCGGCATTGCCGGCCGGCTCGGCAAGAAGGAGCGCCGGTTCCTCGCCGAAATTCTCTACGGCTTCATCACCCGTGACTATCTGCGCGTCGCGGAAGTGCATTTCGAGGCCGGCTACGTGCCGCGCCTGCATAACGTTGCGGCATTCGCCCAGGCGATCCGCGCCATCGGCGAGCCGATCCACGGCCAGCCGGCCGAAACCATCTCGATGGCCAAGCTCTTGGCGCTTCTGTTCGAGGTCACCGACCTCTTCGACATGGCGACGCGGTCCGAACTGGTGCTGCTGCAAAAGACCATGGTGGTGGTCGAGGGCGTTGCCCGCACGCTCGACCCGGCATTCAACATGTGGAAGACGTCAGAACCGGTGGTCGGAGGCTGGATATCAGGCAATCTCGGCCCGCGTGCCCTGCTGGCCGACGCACGCGACGGCGCCAGCGCGTTGCTGGCGCTGGCCCGCCAGGCGCCGGACCTCGCCGCCCGCACCGAGCGGCTGTCGCGCGAGATCGATCTGATGGCCGAGCACGGGCTGCGTTTCGATGACAGGACGGCGCACGCCATCGGCAAGGCCGAGGCGCGCTATAGCAGATCCGGCAGGCTGGCGCTGTGGGTGATCGCGCTGACGCTGGTCTTTATCGCCTGGAGGCTGCTCTGACTGCAATGACAGCAGTGCTGTCATTGCAGTCATGCTCCAGTGTCGCTATATTAGGTCGCGGGAGCGCGATCATGGCCCGGATTACTGTTCGCAATGTGGATGAGAGTGTCATGCGGCGACTGCGTGAGCGTGGCGCCGCGCGTGGCGTTTCCATGGAGCAGGAGGCGCGGGACGTGCTCGCCGCATCCGTAGGGCTTCCGACCACCAAAGGTTTCGACTCGTCCGGCATTGCAGCCGAGGACGAAGCCAAGTTCAGACCGACCACACGGGGGCAAGGGTAGTTATGGGCACCCTGA
Source organism: Mesorhizobium sp. WSM4847 (assembly GCF_055811335.1). Lineage (NCBI taxonomy): Bacteria > Pseudomonadati > Pseudomonadota > Alphaproteobacteria > Hyphomicrobiales > Phyllobacteriaceae > Mesorhizobium > Mesorhizobium sp. WSM4847. The sequence continues at coordinate 108,376 of NZ_JBVVPY010000020.1, forward strand.
CCATTCGCAATCTCGACGACGATCTGAAGCAAAAGCTGCGCGAGCGGGCTGCCAGACATGGCGTGTCAATGGAGCAGGAGGCAAGAAATCTCTTGCTGAAGGATGTGGCAGTCACCAAAGAACGTGACGGGGATTTTGTTACGGCGGAGGAAATCCTCGAATTCGGCCGACGACTGCAACAAGCGGATTTCGATCAGAAGAAATTCACTGATGACCTCTGGTCCTTCATCGAGGAGGAATGACCGTGGTGGTCGACACCTCAGCGATCGTGGCCATCCTGAAGCAGGAGCCCGACGCTCCGGCGATCGCCCAGCGCCTCGCCGGAAATCAGCGGATACTTATGAGCGCCGCAACCCTGATGGAATGCGGCACAGTAATTGTCCGCCGCTATGGCGCGGCTGGCACGGCCGAGTTGACGGGCCTTCTTGCTAGACTCAAAGTCACGATCGTCGCGCTCTCCGCCGAACATGCGCAAGCCGGAATTGAAGCCTATGCACTGTATGGCCGAGGTACTGGCCATCGCGCCAATCTCAACATGGGCGACTGCTTCGCCTACGCGTTGGCCAAGACGCGAAACCTGCCGCTGCTTTTCAAAGGCGACGATTTCATCCATACCGACATCGAACCGGCGCTGAAGCCGGCATGACATCGGACAAGAACTGGGCATGACCCTCTCCGGCAAGCGCATCCTGCTGATCATCGGCGGCGGTATCGCCGCCTACAAGGCACTCGACCTGATCCGCCGGCTGCGCGAGCGGGGTGTTGTGGTGCGCGTGGTGATGACCGCCGCGGCGCAGGAATTCGTCACCACGCTGTCGGTCGGGGCGTTGTCGGCCGACCACGTGTTCACGGACTTGTTCGACCGCAATGACGAGCACGATGTCGGCCACATCCGCTTGTCGCGCGAGGCCGATCTTGTCGTCGTGGCGCCGGCTACCGCCGACCTGATGGCGAAGCTCGCCAACGGCCATGCCAACGACCTTGCCTCGACCGTGCTCATTGCGACCGACAAGCCTGTGCTGATGGCGCCCGCCATGAACCCGAAAATGTGGTCGCATCCCGCGACCCGGCGAAACCGGGCGACGTTGCGGAAGGACGGCGTCGCATTCGTCGGCCCGGCAAAGGGCGAAATGGCCGAGAGCAACGAGGGGGGCGAAGGCCGCATGGCCGAGCCGCTGGAAATCGTCGCTGCGATCGAGGCGCTGCTCGATATCAGTCCGAAGCCGCTGGCAGGCAGAAAGATCATCGTCACCTCAGGGCCGACGCATGAGCCGATCGACCCGGTGCGCTATATTGCCAACCGTTCGTCCGGCAAGCAGGGCCATGCCATCGCGGCGGCGCTGGCCAGGCTGGGCGCCGATGTGCGCCTCGTCTCCGGTCCGGTCGGCATTGCCGATCCGGCTGAGGTCACCACGTTGCATGTCGAAACCGCCAACGAGATGAAGGACGCGGTCGAACAGCTTTTGCCGGCGGACGCGGCGGTGTTCGTCGCGGCGGTTGCGGACTGGCGCAGCGAGACTTCGGCCGGCGAGAAGATAAAGAAGGTGGCGGGCGAGGGGCCGCCGGCGCTGCAGATCATCGAAAACCCTGACATCCTTGCCGGTGTCGGCCATCACAGAAAGCGGCCCAGCCTGGTCGTCGGCTTCGCCGCCGAGACGCAGGATCTCGTCAGGAACGCCGAGGCCAAGCTCAGGAAAAAGGGCGCCGATTTCATCGTCGCCAACGACGTATCCCACGAAAGCGGGGTGATGGGCGGCGACCGCAACAAGGTGCGGATCGTCTGGAAGACCGGTGTCGACGAATGGCCCGAGATGAGCAAGGACGAGGTGGCGACGCGGCTCGCCGCCTTGATCGCCGAACGGCTGAAGACGATTACTGTCTAGCCCGTCGCTTCCTGCGGCCGGGCTGCTGGCCCCGAGATCCTCAGCGCGGCAAGGCATCCCAGAATCCCGAGTGGCACGAAGGCGAGGAACAGCCAGGTGGCGACATTCGCCGCCGCCTCACGATTCAGGCCTTCGGAAAAACCGCTGGCGTTTGCGACGATGCCGGTCAACGCGGCACCGACCGCATAGCCGATGCGCTGCATGGTCGGCACGGCGGCGGAAGCGATCGTCTGCTCGCCGTCACTGGCCGATGCGACGATCACGCGTGTGACGAAGGGCCAGGCAATGCCAAAGCCGCCGCCCTGCAGTAAGGCGCAAAACAGGATCAGCGGAATCGAACCGGCCGGCACGGCATAGGCGAAACCGGCGATGCCCGTCGCAATCATCAGCGCGCCGCCGGTGATGATCAGTCTCTCCCGCTCCGGCGGCGCATTGGCGACGAGGATCGACAGGATCGACCAGGCGATCGATTCGGCGGCGATGATATAGCCGGTGGTCAGGATCGGAATGCCGTGCAGGCGGGTCAGAAGCAGCGGCCCGTAGACGGCGAAGGAACAGGTCGCCACCGAAAACGCGGCGACCATGGTCATGCCTGCGCCGACCGGCGAGCGCCATGAGAACAGCCGCGACGGGAACAGCCGCGAGCCCGGCTTCAGCGCGTCGATGCGAACGAACAGCGCGAGCCCGATCAGGCCGAGGATGAGCAGCAGGGACGAGCGCAGCAGGGCAATGTCGACACCGGCCGTGGCGATCAGCACGACGCTGACGGCAAGGCAGCCGAGCGCGGCAAAGGGGAAGGGCGGCGCGGTTCCAGTGATCGCCTGCGGCCGGGTCGCCTCGGGCGTGTCGAGCACGATGAAGCTCGCCAACGCCATGGCGGTGCCGCCAAGCGTGAAGACGCCGAAAGCCCAGCGCCAGGAGAGCAACTCGGTCATCAACGCACCGAGCACCGGCCCGCTGAAGGCGGCGACGCCCCAGATCGCCGACATAACGCCGAAAAGCTGCGGCCAGATGGCGCGTGGAAACAGCCGCTCGACCGAGACGAAGGCCAGCGACACCAGCGCGCCGCCGCCAAATCCCTCGATCAGTCGCCCGGCCAGGAACAGCGGCATGGACGGCGCGATGGCGCAGACCAGGGCGCCGGCCGCGTAGAGCAGGGCGGCAACCACCATGTTGGTGCGCAACGCGACATAGCTCACCAGCCGTCCGGCGGCAGCGCCGGCGACGATGGCGCCGAGCTCGTAGATCGCCAGCGACCAGCCGACCAGCTGAACCGCGGCGAGTTCGCCGACCATCGCCGGCATCACCGTTGCCACCATGGTTTCGTTGGTGGCGTGCAGCAGGATGCCGAGGCTGATGAAGCAGAAGCGCGCCAGATCGCCGCTCGCCCACAGCGCCCGCCAGTCGACCCTGTTTGTGCTGGTTTCGATCACCCCGCCCTCCCGAACTTTCTTATATGCCAAATCAAAAAATGGTTGAGCGCTCTTCGTCTCCAACGGGCACGCGGCGCTTCGGGGACGGGTTGTAGAACCTCAACCGCAGTTGAGCTCAAGCGGTTTTTGCGGGGTGCGCTGAGATGCGACGGCCGGGAAGCCAGGATGCTCGTGTTCTCAACTCCAGGTCAATCCGCCGCGCTGCGCAACTGTGACTGGATGCGCCGATCGCCATGTCGACGCCGCTCTACCCAATCGATCTAGCGGTACGTCAGACGAGGTGTTACCCTAGATAGTTGTTGCCAGCTTCCGCAGTTGTGGTTAATATATTAGTAAGAGCGAATATTATCCTGCTTACGGTCGTACTGGAGCACGACAATGAGCGTTGTCGATTTGCGCAGGCCAAATATTGCGGCGGTTCTATGCGCCGCAGAGGGCACTTCACCCGAAAGAGTCTTGGGAGGCCCGGCGGCTTAGACCCGCTGCTGGCGGCCTCATAACTTCCGCATCTCCCACAGCATAATCGATCGAGCCGATCGAGGGCTTTTCTGCGCCCTCATGCTGCCGACCAGTGCCAGAGATGGCCTGCGCAGCACCCTCTAGCTCTGGCAAATTCGGAGGAGAACATGATTGTTGGACATAGTGGTTTAAAGCTGGCCGCGGCTGCGGCTTTCTGGTGCGGGACACTGTTGCTTGGAACAGGCGGAGCGCTGGCGCAGAACAACTGTCCTGGCGTGTCGGCGCAGCAGTGCACAGACTTCTGCGGCGCCGCTGGCGTGGCTACTTGCGAGAAGACCCGCTCCACTCCCGATTGCGTGTGTAAAGAAGACACGAAGGATGTGCCAGGCAATGCGTTCGGCACGGCAACGCAGGACACGGCTGAAGGCAAGGGCAACCTCGACAACAAGCAGGAGACGGCTTGCGAGGGTAATCAAGGTCAATGCAAGCAGCAGTAAATATCCGAAAATTTCGAATTTTCATCTATGTGGTTGGCTGTTCATGAATTTATTCTATAGGTTGGATGAATTCCTCTACGGCGTGCCAAGCACAGAGTAAGAGCTGGGAGGGGTCTACTTCCCCTTCCGGTTCGGAGGTGGTCAGAACATGATGCGCAGCGTTCTGTTCGTTACGGTAATCCTCGGCGCCGCGGTGACGCCAGGGAGTTCGATGGGACCGACGCCATCGGCGACTACCGGCCAGGTTTTGTCGGCCTTCAATAACCTCTCAGCTCTCCTCAAGCCGTCCTCGATCCGGCCCGATAGCCCCGCCTATCGCTCGCAAGCCGTGGAGCGCGGCGATATCGTCACAACAGTTCAGGCGGCTGGCACGCTGAACGCACTGGTTATGGTGGAAGTCGGTTCTCAGCTCTCGGGTCGGGTGAAGGAACTCTATGTCGACTTCAACTCCAAAGTCACCAAGGGCCAGGTCATCGCCCGGGTTGACCCGGAGATTTACGAAGCAAGACTGGCGCAAACCCTTGCCGAACGGGAGATGGCCCAAACGCAGGTTTCCGTACAGCGAGCCCAGATCGAGCGGGCCAGGGCAGAGATGGAGACCGCCGCGGCCAGATATGATTCTGCCGCAGCACAGACTGCACGTGCCGAAATCGCGCTCGATGGTGCGGCGCAGGAAGTGAACCGCAAACGCTCGCTGGCTAAGCAGAAGATCATCGCGCAGGGTGAATGGGAGCGGGACAACACTGCGCATAACTCTGCCAAGGCGCAGGCGACTGCCGCACAAGCGGAGGAACTGTCGCAATCGGCAGCCGTTCGAGCCGCCAAGGCGACACTCAATATGGCCGAAGCCGAGCTCGCCAACACGCTTGCCCAGGTGAAGCAGAAGGAAGCGGTGCTTCAGCAGGCCCAAATCGATCTTGACCGCACCTATGTACGCGCGCCGGTCACCGGCACAGTGGTCAACCGCGCCGTCAGTGGTGGTCAGACCCTTGCGGCTAGCCTGCAGACACCGATCCTGTTCACCATAGCTCAGGACCTGACTGAGATGCAGGTGGAGGCTTCGGTGGTGGAAGCCGATATCAGCCGTTTTGCGCTTGGCCAGCCGGTTACTTTCACCGCCGATGCCTATCCCGACCGAATCTTCACCGGCACGGTGAAGCAGATCCGCAAGGCACCGCAGGTCGTCCAAAATGTCGTCACATACATAGTTGTGGTCAGTACCGAAAATTCCGATGAGCTGCTGCTGCCAGGGATGACCGCCAATCTGAGCGTGGTAGTGGCCAAGCGACAGGGCGTCTTGAAAGTGCCGAATGCTGCCCTGCGTTTCCGGCCGCCGAATGATACCGGGGACGAGGCGCGCTCAACCGCGCCGGCCATTGCCGAAACGGGCGTAGAGGCAGGAAGCCCGGGTGAGGTCTTTGTAATTGGGCCAGACCACGAGCCGAAGCTTGTTTCGCTCCGGCTTGGAATCACCGACGGTCGTGCAACAGAGGTGCTGGCAGGCGACCTGACCGAGGGGCAGCAGGTCCTTACAGGGCTTGCCACTGCTCCGCGTAGGGACGATGACGCGTCTTCCGTCCTGGTCAAGTTCCGGTTGCGGTGAGGCATCCATGGCCCTGATCGAAGTCGATCGGCTGCGCCATTGCTACCGTGTTGGCGGAGGACCGGTGTGGGCGCTTGACGGGGTGACCATGACGATTCAACGAGGCGAATTCGTCGCGGTGATCGGACCTTCTGGGTCAGGCAAGTCTACCTTCATGAACATACTGGGCTGCCTCGACAGTCCCAGCGAAGGCCGCTACCGCCTGAACGGGGTTTACGTCGGTAGTCTCCATCACGATGAGCTCGCTGCGATCCGCAATCGCAACATCGGTTTCGTGTTTCAGTCGTTCAATCTGCTGCCGCGGGCCAGCGCACTGGAAAATGTGGAGCTGCCCCTTGTCTATCGCCGCATGTGGGCTGGAGAGCGGCGGCGCGCAGCCCTGGCGATGCTGGCCAGGGTAGGGCTCGCCGATCGGGCCAGACATACGCCTGCCGAACTCTCGGGCGGACAACAGCAGCGCGTTGCCATTGCCCGTGCTCTGGTGACGCAGCCTTTGCTTCTGCTCGCAGATGAACCCACTGGTGCGCTCGACAGCCAGACCGGGCTGGAGATCATGGCAATTTTCCGCCGCCTCAATAGAGAGGGCCTGACCATTGTGCTGGTCACCCATGAGGCGCAGATAGCTGCCCATGCCGATCGCATTGTCGCCTTTCGAGACGGTCGCGTTGTATCCGACACCCCTGTCGCGCAACAAGCCCGATCTCTAGGTAACCCTCGCCATCTAGCGTTGGCTAACAGCAATGTCCGGTAGCACAAGAACGGCCCTGCGATCATTACGCTCCCATCATCTGCGCAGCGCACTCACCATGTTGGGCATCATCATCGGCGTGGCGGCTGTCGTGGTGATGATCGCGATCGGAGTTGGTGCGCGCGAACGCATCGCATCGCAGATCCGCAGCCTCGGCGCCAATCTCATCAGTATCAGCCCGGGCAGTGCGAAGATGGGCAGTGTCCGGCTTGGGGCCGGTGGCGCGCCACGGCTGAGTGAAGAGGACGCGAGGGCGATCGGAATGGAAATCCCCGGCGTTGTGGTGGCGGCGCCACTCCTCCACGCCCGCGAGCAGTTCACGATCGGTTCCAGCAATTGGCAAGGCGTGGTGCGCGGCGTGACGCCCGAATATTTCTCGGCGCGCGAATGGCGGGTTATCGCCGGGCAGGAGATGACCCCGGAGGATAACAAGCGCGTCGCCAATGTGGTGCTCCTCGGAACGACGATGCGGGAGAAATTGTTCGGAAGAGCCGATCCGGTAGGCGCCGCGATTCGCATCCGCGACGTGCCGTTCACGGTGATCGGACTGCTGGAGCGGAAGGGTCAGAGCGTATGGGGCGATGATCAGGACGATGTGGCACTTGTGCCCCTAAAGACAGTGCGGCGTCAGTTCATCGGCACGAGCCGCGCCAATCCGACCTTCGTACACAGCATCACGGTCAAGTTCGCCGATTGGGCCTCGGCCGAGGACACGATGGCAGCTATCCGCAACCTTCTGTGGCAGCGCCACCGGTTGCGGACGGGTCAGGAAGACAGCTTCGTGGTGAGCAACCTCGCCGAAGCTGCGAATGTCGAGGGTTCGACCACGCGCGTGGTGTCGCTGCTGCTTTCGGCGGTGGCTTCAATTTCGCTGGTGGTCGGCGGGATCGGCATCATGAACATCATGCTGGTGACGGTGACGGAGCGGGTCCGTGAGATCGGACTGCGGCTTGCGGTCGGCGCGCGACGGCGAGATATCCTTGCCCAGTTTCTCGTTGAGGCAGCAACGCTGGCCTTGCTCGGCGGTATTCTAGGCGCGGCTATCGGGATTGCTGCGGCAATCGCCGTTGGCTCTCTCGCCCAATGGCCGGTGATCATCGACCTCAGCGCAGTCCTGCTGGCTATCGGCTTTGCGGCGGCTGTAGGCGTCTTCTTCGGGTACTATCCCGCCCGCAAGGCCGCAAGGCTACAGCCAATCGAAGCGCTGCGCACAGAATGAGGTTTGGCGCCACCGCGCGATAATCGGTTAATCTCGAAGCCCCAAAGCGCCTAATCAAAAGGCTACCACGCGCCGGGGCCACGCGGCGCGGAACAGTCCTATTCCGTTCCGCGCCGCGCAGAGCCGCGCTTTGCCGTCTACTTGAACGAGTGGATCAGTTGCAGTGAGGTGACGGCGACTGCCAGGTTGACGCCGGTCTGCGCCTGTACGTTGAGAGGCTGCAGCGAGAAGGCGCTGTTCAAGCCGCCGACCAGAAGGTTGGCGCCGCCGCCGGTTACCACGCTGGCCTCGGCGTTGACGCCATAATAGCTGCCGGCAAGATCGCCGGCATCACGGTCGCGGGTGGCCGCCAGAACCGCCCATATTAATTCGCCCTGGTGGGTCTTGCCGACGTCGACGCCGAGCTTGGAAATGACCCCGGTATAGGCTTCGGGGGGACCGCCATGATGAGGGCGAAAGGTGCAGGCCACGCCTTTGTTGGATGTGACGATATAGCCGGTGCCGCCGTCGATGGTGCAGTCGAGCACGCCGAGCTGTAGCCTGCCCGCGCTGGCAGGGGCGGCGAGAACCGTAGCGGCGAGGGCGGCGGCACAGGCGAGTTTCTTGATCATGGGAGGGGTCCTTTCGCGAATAGCCTTGAACAACGGCTAAGCGTCGCGAGCGTTCCGCCGAGAACTTGGCGCGATCAAGGCGGGCGTCAATGCACAGTCGTTGAAGGTTTCGAAGCCATGCCAAACAGCAGGCCCGCCATATCAGGCCGAAAAGCCGCCGTCGGTCAGGCGGCGCTGGTACGCGCCAGGCCGTCCTTGGCCGGCTGGTAGGTGGGGCTGAGGCGCACGGCCTCGCGATAGGATTTTGCCGCCTTGGCCTTGTCGCCGCGCCGCTCGTAGATCAGCGCCTGGTTGGACCAGGCCTCGGCATTCTTGCCGTCGAGCTTGATCGCCATGTTGATGTCGGCGAAGGCGTTGTCCTCGTCGTTCGTCGCGAGATAGGAGAGGCCGCGGCCATTGTAGGGATCGGCGGCGTCCGGCGCCAGCGAGATGGCGGTCGAGAAATCCTCGATGGCGAAAGCGTGCTGGCCCTGGCTCTGATAGATCAGGCCGCGATTGTGATAGGCGCGCGCATCTGTCGTGTCGAGCTGGATGGCCTTCTGGAAATCGTTGAACGCTTCCTGGATGCGGTTGGCTTTGCGGTAGAGATTGCCGCGGCCGATATAGGCTGCGTCATAATCGGGATTGATCTGGATCGAGCGGTTGTAGTCGGCAAGGGCGGCCGCCTGATCGCCGAGGAAGCGCTGGATGAGAGCGCGGTTCGAATAGGCCTGGTAGAAATTCGGATTGAGCTGGATGGCGGTGTTGAAGTCCTTGAGCGCCGCCTGATACTGGCCGCCGCGGCCATAGGCCGAGCCGCGCACATTGTAAGCTTCCGGGTCCTGAGGACTGCGCTGGATAACGGCCGATAGCGAGGAGATGTTCTCGGCCGACCCTTGCGCCCTGTCGATGTTGGTGAATTCGCCGGTCGGGGCTGCTGTCTGGCAGCTGGCGAGCGCCAGCCCGGAAAGCAAGGTTGCCGTCAGGGCGAAGCCGCGCATTGCGGTTCTGCGCTCCACGCTAATTGCGTTCATGTCTGCTCTGTCCTCACTGCCCGCCCGCGCCGTCAGGTCTGTTCCCTCTCCGAACCGGTCCTCTGCGAACTGGTCGAATTCAAAACAAAAAGGTGGCGGCGATTATACATCGCGCCACCCTTGGTATCCTTCGAAAAGGACGAAAAATTGACGTCAGAACCGCGGCGGACGCGGCGCGCCAGCAGCACCAGCCGCCACCGGGCGCGGCGTCATCGGCAGCAGGCCTTCGCGTTGAGCGCGCTTGCGGGCCAGCTTGCGGGCGCGTCGAACGGCTTCCGCCTTTTCGCGGGCGCGCTTCTCGGAAGGCTTCTCATAATGTCCGCGCATCTTCATTTCGCGGAAGATGCCTTCGCGCTGCATCTTTTTCTTGAGCGCGCGAAGCGCCTGATCAACATTGTTGTCGCGGACGAGTACCTGCACGGGCAATCCTGTCTTTCGGGTTTGTTAACAACAGGCAAGTGGCCATAGTCGCTTGCCTCCGCGGCGGTCTACACCACGAATTGTGGCGGCTGATAGCAGAATCACGCCGCTCTGTCCACTGCCGAAACGAAAAACCCGCCTCGGCGGCGGGTCGTCGGCGCAATCAGCACCATGCGCAAATCATTAGCATAACTGCCGTCAGAAAGCAAGGAATTACGACCCTTGGTAGTAGATTTGCCTTATCGGGCGGGCTCTCCGCGCCGATGAGAGCATCGTTGACGTTTTCTCAGCCACCGATAAAACCTGCTGCCTCAATCCGGCAAAACGGTCCGCCCGGCTTTATCGACGAAGGAACAAACCTCGTTCCCCATGGTTGTTTCGCATACGCAAGCACAGGAGAAAACCGATGTCAGAGACCCGTGAATGGCTCGTCCAGTGGCTCAGGGACGCGCATGCGATGGAGGAGCAGGCCGAAACCATGCTGAACGGCCAGCTGAGCCGGCTGGAGAGTTATCCCGAACTCCGTGAGCGCATCAGCCTGCACCTCAACGAGACGAGAGGGCAAGCCGCGCGCCTCAGGACCTGCCTGGAACAAGTGGGCGAAGATACGTCCACGCTGAAGGACGCCGGCGGCAAGCTGCTGGCGATGGCACAGTCCCTAAGCGGCGTCTTCGCCGGCGACGAGGTGATGAAAGGCTCACTGGCGAGCTACACCTTCGAGCACATGGAGATCGCATCCTACACGATCCTCATCGCAGCCGCCGAATCCCTAGGCGAAACAGAAGTCGCCCGGGCCTGCGAAGAAAATCTGCGTGAGGAGGAGGCGATGGCCGAGTGGCTGAAAAACAAGCTGCCCGCGACTACGGAGCAGTTCTTGGCTCGCTCGGGGTCGGACAGCGACAATGCCAAACGATGAGGACGACAGGCCGGCGGCCAAGGTGACACCACCTTCGGTGTGGCGGGCTTACAGCTATGCCTGGATTACCCTCGGCTTCTTCATCATTTCGATCGTCGGCCACTGGGTTTTCGGCTGGTTCGCCTATCTCGACGAGCAGCGAGCGCTGAGCCAACCGCCAGAGTTCGGCGGCTATCTGATCGAGATGAGCCGCGACACGCTCGAGAACTGGCAATCGGAATTCCTGCAGCTGCTCTGGCAGGTCGGTGGCCTGGCGTTCCTGCTCTTCGTCGGTTCGCCGCAATCGAAGGAGAGTACCGACCGGATGGAGGCCAAGATCGACGCGCTTCTCAGGCTTGTCGATCCGAAGAAAGGCAAGGAGGCGATTCGCGAGCTGGACCTGCAGTATGACGGCCGCCACACCGACGAGCCGCACGCCCACCGGAACTGATCTGGGAATGGAAATGTGGCCCGGAGCCGCTCACCACTCCGGGCCCGTTTGATGGTCCTTGCATTCGCAAGCGGCGACAGGCGCTCCTCTATGCCGTGGCCAAATGAAGCCGCTCGAAATCTTCGAAGAACTCGCCGTAATCGCAGGTTATTTCCTCGCCCGCCGCTATGGCGCGGATCGCGGTTGCCCCACCATGCCGAGAAAAATCCGTGTTCGGCCTTTCAGAATGGTTCATGAAGCGGCCATTGTCGACCTCATAGACGATGAATCCGGGCCGGTCCGGGCTTGGATAGGCATATCTGTCGAGCAATTCCCTGAGGTGCGGCGGCGCGGCCCCATATTTTTCCAGCGGGATCAGCCGATCGAAGTCGGGATCGAGCCGCCAGATCGACGCTCCCTTCCTGATCGGCTCGGCGGCGAACACGCCGACGCCCTCGATTGCGCTAGCAGCGATGTAGGTCCTGATCAGCAGCATGTTCTAGGCCTGTCTTCGAACAGAAGTGTCCGAAGAAATCGCCAAATCGCACCGGAAAGCAAGACCGCTTTTGCGAGATTGCCTCACGTCCGATTGATCGAGACCCCGCCATCGGCAAACAGCGCAGTTCCAGTGGTGAAGCTCGATGCGTCGGAAGCCAGAAAGAGCGCCGAATGGGCGATCTCCTCAGGCTCGGCGACGCGCTTCAAGGCATGCAGGTTTTCGACGAAGGCTCGCGATTCAGGTGTCTTGAACGTTGCCGAAGGCGTGTCGGTGCCGCCCGGCAGGAGCGCGTTGACCCGCACGCCTTTGGCGCCATTTTCGGCGGCAAGCACCTGCGTCAATCCGATCAGCCCGGCCTTGCTTGCGGCATAGCTGGTCATGCCGGGCATGCCGACGGTATGGCCGACAAAGGTAGAGGTGAAGATCAGCGATCCGCCGCCGCGTTCGACCATCGCCGGGACCTGATATTTCGCGCCGAGGAATGCGCTGGTCAGGTTGGTGTCAAGCGTCTCTCGCCAGCCTTCCAGCGACAGCTCCGAGATTGGACCCATCTTGCCGGTCGAGCCGGCGTTGTTGAAGGCGATATCCAGCCCGCCGAATTTCTCGACCGCCAGGTCGACAAGGGCTTTGGCATAGGCTTCGTCGCGAACGTCGCCGGCAAGGGCGATCGCCGAGCCGTCGGCTTCCTCGATTTCCGCGACGAGCGCGTCCAGCTCTGCCTGGCGACGGGCAGCGACGACCACCTTGGCGCCTTCCTCGGCAAAGAGTTTTGCCGTGGCGCGGCCGATGCCGGAACTGGCGCCGGTGACGATGGCGATCTTGTTGGCGAGTGCGAGCATTTTTGCATCCTTCTTTCGCGCCAGCTTTCGCCGGCAATCGGATGCTTGGTCGCAGATCGAGGCGGCACGAGCCACCCGATACCTGAAGGCGTCCGGATGCGTCGTTCGGCTCGTTGCTCGACAGGTCTTTTTGGCCGTGGCGCAAAACGGCAAGCGCCGTCGCAAACAGCGCAAGGGTGGCAGCGCTGTTTCGCTAGTGATACACCTCGCGCGCCGGGGCTCGATTGGATGTCCGGCCGCTATCTGCGAGGCTGGAACGTTGAAGAAATACTCGGTATTCGCCATCGCCCGCGAGGCCATGCGCGGCCACAAGGGCTGGGAGGAACAGTGGTCCTCGCCAGAGCCGAAGAAGGAGTACGACGTCATCATCGTCGGCGCCGGCGGCCATGGCCTGGCCACCGCCTATTATCTCGCCACGGTGCACGGCATCACCAATGTCGCGGTGCTGGAAAAGGGCTGGCTCGGCGGCGGCAATACCGGCCGCAACACCACCATCATCCGCTCCAACTATCTCTATGACGAGAGCGCCGGCATCTACGACCACGCGCTGAAGCTGTGGGACGGGCTCAGCCAGGAGCTCAACTACAACGTCATGTATTCGCCGCGCGGCGTCATGATGCTGGCCCACAATGTGCACGACATCCAGGTCTTGAAACGCCACGTCCATGCCAACCGTCTGAACGGCATCGACAATGAATGGCTGACACCGGAAGCCGCCAAGGAATTCTGCCCGCCGCTCAACATTTCGCGCGATGCCCGCTATCCGGTGATGGGCGCGACCCTGCAGCGTCGCGGCGGCACCGCCCGCCACGATGCGGTCGCCTGGGGCTATGCGCGCGGCGCTTCGGCGCGCGGCGTCCACATCATCCAGAATTGCGAGGTCACCGGCGTCAAGCGGGCGCCGAACGGTTCGGTCACCGGCGTCGAGACGACGCGCGGCTTCATCGGCGCCAAAAAAGTCGGCGTCGTTGCCGCCGGCCATTCGTCCGTCATCATGGACATGGCCGGCGTGCGGATGCCGCTGGAAAGCTATCCGCTGCAGGCGCTGGTTTCCGAGCCTGTCAAGCCGGTCTTCCCCTGCGTGGTGATGTCGAACACGGTGCACGCCTATATCTCGCAGTCCGACAAGGGCGAACTGGTCATCGGCGCCGGTACCGACCAGTATATCTCCTATTCGCAGACCGGCGGCCTGCACATCCTGCAGCACACGCTCGACGCCATCTGCGAGATGTTCCCGATGTTCACGCGCATGAAGATGCTGCGCTCGTGGGGCGGCATCGTCGACGTGACGCCCGACCGTTCGCCGATCCTGGCCAAGACGCCAGTGCCCGGCCTCTATGTCAATTGCGGCTGGGGCACGGGCGGCTTCAAGGCGACGCCGGGCTCGGGCCATGTCTTTGCCCACACCATCGCCAGGGACGATCCGCACCCGATCAACGCGCCCTTCACCATCGAGCGCTTCCGCACCGGCCGCCTGATCGACGAGGCGGCGGCGGCGGCGGTGGCACACTGATGATGGCCCGCTTTGTGATGTTGGGACAGAGGCTTTGCGATCAACCCGCCGGCGCCTGCGTCGGCCACGGCGAATTGTAGGAACAACCATGCTTCTCATCCGCTGCCCCTATTGCGAGGAAGAGCGTCCGGAACTCGAATTCCGCAACGCCGGCGAGGCACATATCGCGCGTTCGGCGGATATGGCCGCGACAAGCGACGACGATTTCGAAAAGTTCTTCTTCATCCGCTCGAATCCCAAAGGCATCATCTATGAGCGCTGGCGGCACATGCATGGCTGCGCGCGGTTCTTCAATGCCGTGCGTGACACCGTCAGCGACAGGTTCCTGATGACCTACAAGGCCGGCGAGCCGAAGCCGGCGAAGCTGCCGGGAGCCTCCGAATGATCGCGACGTTCCGCATTCCCGGCGCCGGGCGCCTCAAGCAGGCAGAGACCGCGCGGTTCAGCTTCGACGGCCAGTCCTATGCCGGCGTCGAAGGCGAAACGCTGGCCTCGGCGCTGCTCGCCAACGGCGTCCATCTGGTCGGCCGTTCGTTCAAATATCACCGGCCGCGCGGCTTCCTGTCCGCCGGGGCGGAAGAGCCCAACGCGCTGGTTGAGATCAAGCGCGACTCGGCCAGGAGGACGCCAAATGTCCGTGCCACCGTGCAGGAGCTCTATGACGGGCTGACGGCACAGTCGCAGAACCGCTGGCCGTCATTGGCCTTCGACGTCAGCGCGCTCGGCGACATCGCCTCGCCGGTGCTTTCGGCGGGCTTTTACTACAAGACCTTCATGTGGCCGAAGTCCGCCTGGAAGAACTTTTACGAGCCCAGGATCAGGGCTGCGGCAGGGCTTGGCGTCGCTCCCGACCAGCCGGATCCCGACCACTATTCGGCGCGTTTCGCACATTGCGACGTGCTGGTGCTGGGCGGCGGTGCTGCCGGCATCGCCGCGGCAGTTGCCGCGGCCGAAACCGGCGTGCGCGTCATCCTTGCCGACGAGCAGCCGGATTTTGGCGGCAGCCTGCATTTCGAGAGTGGCGCCAGGATCGACGGCCAGGATGGTTTTGCCTGGGCGCAAGGTGCAGTCGCCAAGCTCAAGGCCATGGACAATGTCCGCGTGCTGTCGCGCACCACGGCCTTCGGCTATTACGCGCAGAATTTCGTCGGGCTGGTCGAGCGCGTCAGCGACCATCTAAAGAATGCCGGCCGCGAGCTGCCGCGCGAGCGGCTGTGGCAGGTCCGTGCCAAACGCGTCGTGCTGGCGACCGGTGCCATCGAGCGGCACATGGTGTTTGCCGACAACGACCGGCCAGGCATCATGCTGGCGTCGGCGGCGCGCACCTATCTCAACCATTTTGGCGTCGCGGTCGGCAGGAATGTCGGCGTCTATACGGTCAATGATTCCGCCTATGCGGCGGCGATCGACCTGAAGAAGGCCGGCGTCGGCGTGGCGGCGATAGTCGACCTGCGCGACAACCCGACCGGATCGGTGATCGACGAGGCGAGGGCGCTTGGAATCGAGGTCAATTTCGGCCGCGCGGTGATCCGCGCCGGCGGCAAATTGCGGGTTTCGTCGATGACCGTTCAGCCGAAGAATGGCGGCGGCGAGCGCACCATCCCGGTCGACGCCATCCTGATGTCGGCCGGCTGGACACCGTCGGTGCATCTGTTCTCGCAATCGCGCGGCAAGGTCGCCTTCAACGACGAGACCAAGCGTTTCGTGCCCGGTACCTACGCGCAGGATTGCGTGTCGGTCGGCGCCTGCAACGGCACGGACGGACTGTCGGCGACGATCGACGAGGCCTATGCGGCGGGCGCCAAGGTGGCCAAGGATGCGGGCGTCAAGAATGCCGGCGCCAAGCCGAAGGTCGACGCCAGCGAGAGTTGGTCGCGTGGCATGCTGGGCGCGGCGCCCGGCGCCGGGCCGGACACGACGGTAAAAGCCTTCGTCGACTTCCAGAACGACGTCACCGCCAAGGACATCCGCCAGGCGGTGCATGAAGGCATGCGCTCGATCGAGCACGTCAAGCGCTTCACCACCAACGGCATGGCGACCGACCAGGGCAAGACCTCGAACATGCACGGCCTGGCGATCGCCGCCGAGACGCTGGGCATGCCGATCCCGCAAGTCGGCCTGACGACGTTCCGGGCGCCTTACACGCCGGTCACTTTCGGTTCGATCGTCGGACACGCGCGGGGTCCGCTCTTCGACCCGACCCGCAAGACGGCGATCCATCCGTGGGCCGAGCGCCACGGTGCAGTGTTCGAGGATGTCGGCCAATGGAAGCGCGCCTGGTATTTTCCCAAGGCAGGCGAGGACATGCACGCCGCCGTCGATCGCGAGTGTGTCACGGTGCGCAAGACGGCCGGCCTGTTCGACGCCTCGACGCTGGGCAAGATCGAGGTGGTCGGGCCGGATGCGGCGAAGTTCATGGAACTGCTCTACACCAATCCGTGGGAGAAACTGGAGCCCGGCCGCTGCCGCTATG
Source organism: Mesorhizobium sp. WSM4847 (assembly GCF_055811335.1). NCBI lineage: Bacteria > Pseudomonadati > Pseudomonadota > Alphaproteobacteria > Hyphomicrobiales > Phyllobacteriaceae > Mesorhizobium > Mesorhizobium sp. WSM4847. The sequence goes on from NZ_JBVVPY010000020.1 coordinate 124,911, forward strand.
GCATCATGCTGCGCGAGGATGGTTTCATCTATGACGACGGTGTCGTTGGCAGGCTTGCACCCGACCGTTTCCATGTGACGACGACGACCGGCGGTGCGCCGCGAGTCATGAACCATATGGAGGATTACCTCCAGACCGAGTTTCCGCATCTCAACGTCTGGCTGACCTCGATCACCGAGCAGTGGGCGGTGATCGCCGTGCAGGGACCGAAGTCGCGGGAGATCATCGCGCCGCTGGTCGAGGGCATCGACATGTTGGACGGGGCGCTGCCGCATATGTCGGTGCGCGAGGGCAGGATTTGCGGCGTGCCGACAAGGCTGTTCCGCATGTCGTTCACCGGCGAGCGCGGCTTCGAGGTCAACGTGCCGGCCGATTACGGCCAGGCCGTTTGGGAAGCGCTGTGGGCCGAGGGCCAGAAGCACGGCGCCTGTGCTTACGGTACCGAAGCGATGCACGTGCTGCGTGCCGAAAAGGGTTACATCATCGTCGGCCAGGACACCGACGGTACGGTGACGCCCGGCGATGCCGGGCTCGAATGGGCGGTCGGCAAGAAGAAGACCGATTTCGTCGGTATCAGGGGCATGGCTCGGCCCGACCTGGTCGCCAAGGGCCGCAAGCAGCTTGTCGGCCTGAAGACCAAAGACCCAAAAGTGGTGCTAGAAGAAGGCGCGCAGATCGTCGGCGATCCGAAGCAGGCGATCCCGATGACGATGATTGGCCATGTCACCTCGAGCTACTGGTCGGAAAATTGCGGCCGCTCGATTGCGCTGGCTCTGGTTGCCGGCGGCCGCGACCGGATGGGCGAGACGCTCTACGTGCCGATGCCCAATGCGACGATCGAGGTGGAGGTCACCGGCATGGTGTTCTTTGACGACAAGGGGGAGCGCCTCAATGGCTAAGGCTGCCGCGAAGGAATCTGCCGCCGCTGCGCCGTCGGTCGAACGCCGGCCGGCTCTCGCCGGTCAGGAGCTGTCCGTAACCGGCGTTACGCTTGCTGTGCTGCCGCCGGCGCGGCGTATTTCGCTGCGCGCGCCGGACGCCTCGGTCGCGGCGCTTTCGAAGGCGCTTGGCGTGGAGCTGCCGCGGAAGCCCAAAACCTCGGCGGCAAAGGCCGGGCGCACGGCATTGTGGCTTGGGCCGGACGAATGGCTGGTCATCGACGAGGTGGGAAAAGACCCGCTCGCCGATTGCGCCGAGGTCACAGTGCTGCATTCGGCGGTCGGCATCTCGCATCGCAACGTCGCCATCTCGGTTATCGGTCCAGCGGCGGCGGCGACGATCAATTCAGGCTGTCCGCAGGATCTGTCGCTGGACGTCTTTCCGGTGGGCGCGGCCTCGCGCACCATCCTGGGCAAGGCCGAGATCGTGCTATTGCGCATCGCAGCCGACGCGTTCCGGGTTGAATGCTGGCGCTCTTTTTCCGATTATGTCTTTACTTTCCTGTCGGAGGCGGCCGGCGACGCAGCGGCTTAGGATATTCGCTGGGCGCGACCGTTTGCCGGAGCACGTCGGGGAGAATGTCGATGCCGTCGAAATCCGCGCCGAATCCAGCGGCTCAGAAGACGCCGGCCGTGCGCTCGTTCGAACACGAGCAGCACAAAGAGCCAAACATTGAAGAGGAACTCGAGGAAGGGCTCGAGGACACGTTTCCGGCCAGCGATCCGGTGTCGATCACCGGGACTTCGATTCCCGGCGCACCTGCAAGACCTGGCAAGGCCAAGATCGTGGCCGGAATGAAGAAGCGCAGGAAATAAATTCCATCAGGCTCCAGCGAGCCGGGTCGCCGGCCACGAGAGCGGGGCGGTCAGGATTTCCTGTCGCCGCTTTTGTTTTCGAACGTCAGAATGTGCTGGGCACGATCCACGGGTCGATGTCGATGCCGAGCCGCGGGTCCTTGCTTTCCGTTGAGCCCTTGTGGGTGGCCGCGCCTGCCTTCTCGACCGATCCGGTGGCGCCGCAATCGAGCTTGATGCTGGTGTCGGCGCAGGCCGCGGCCGTCGCCTGTTTGCCGGGCTGACTCTGGTCGGCGAAGGCAGCGCCCGAGAAAGCAAGCACTGCCGCGAGGGTGAGGATTGTCTTTTTCATTGTCTGTCTCCGGGCTGGATCTCTGAAATCTTTCTGTACATGTACAACATTGCGTACATATACGGCCGGCGAATATGAAGTTCAAGTCGGAAATTGTACATGTACGGAATTTTTGATGGCGAGCGTGGCGCTAGCCCGCCGGGTCGCGATCCCAGCCACCAGGGTCCTACACGCATAGATTGATTCCCCAGGCCTTCGCCCTGTTTCGCTTGCCTGTCAGCTATCCGAAACCGAACAAAAACCCTTCAGCAGTTGACCGGCGTCTCGGTCAGCGGCGGCACGTCCTGCGTGGCCAGAGCGGCAAGCGTGAAGTCGCACATCCGCTTGACGAAAGCCTGCTGGTCGCCGAACGGATAGAAGGGAAAGGTGATCAGCAGCGAGATCGTGCCGTGGCCGACCGACCACAGCATGGTGGCGATGGCGCGCGGATCGCCCCTCAGCCTGCCGGCGGCCACGCAGGCTTCGACCCTCTTGATCAGCACCTTCATCAATGGGTTGCCCTCCTGCATCTCGGCGAAGGTCCTGCCTTCCGGGGGCTTGACCTTCTCGGTCATGAATATCGTGCGATACTCGTTGGGGTTGCCAAGGCCGAAGGCCGCATATTCGGTCATCACCACTTGCAGCGCCTCGATCGGATCGTCGGCCGGGTGATCCTCGATACGCTTTGCCAGAGTCTTGAACGCGTCCTCGGCCAACGCGAACAAGATGTCCTGCTTGTCGGCAAAATAGGAATAGACCGACATCGGCGCATAGCCGACACGCTTGGCCAGCTTGCGGATGGTGAGGCCTTCATAGCCTTCTTCCTGGACGAGCTTGTGCGCGGCGTCGACAAGTTCGGAGCGCAGTTCGGCCTTTTGTTTCTCGCGGCGTGTCTGGACGCTAAGCGGCAATTTTCGCCTGCCTTCTGTTTGTGGCTGGCTAAATTATATACGCTGTACGGAATCGGACAAGGCGCGGTCAAAAATCGGCGTCCTTCTCAGCCATTTTCGCCTAAACATCGATCACACGTGTTACCCGGGCAGAAACGACGCGGCATCGGACTGTTACAACCAGAGGTTAGCTGCGGCCCGGCCAAGAGATTTGTTGCTAGGGCCGAGATGACCATGACCGAGCTTTCTTCCGTTGCGCCAAACGCAGATCCACTTTCTCACGATGCCATGCTGGCCCTCAGGCGGGTGGTCATGGTTGCATCGTTGGCGATCGCGCTCGGATTCGCCATGGAGGCGCTTACTCTGGCTGGCAGGCTTGCAGCGGGTTCTCACCCGGCTACCACCCTGATCCTGATCGAATTGGCGCAAGGCGTGACGTGGGCGTTCTTCGTCTGCGCCGGTCTCAGCCTCGGCACGGCGATCGCCAAGGTACGAGCCTCGCTCGGCGGCCTGATCGCTGCAATCTCGGCACCACTGGCGATGGCCATCGCTAAGGGGTCGCAAACGGTCATGGTAACTGCTCTTGATGCGGCCACAAAACCGGCCACCCTCTCGCTCACCACGCTGGGCGTGCTACGCGCGATCGAATACGGCCTGCTCGGCTGGATCCTGGCCTCGCTGGCGTCGAAGGAAAGGCCCCGTCCGCTCCATTTCGCGCTGGCAGGCACCGCGATCGGCGCGGTGTTCGGCGGCGGAATCACGGTCCTGACGATTGAGACGGCCGCGGTGAACGGCGTTGCCCTTGAATTGCCGCGGGCGATCACAACCGGCCTCAACGAGATCGTGTTCCCGATCGGTTGCGCGCTGGTCGTCTACATCGCCCTGCAGGTCGGCCGGCACATGAAGATGATCTCTGGCGAGGTTCGTTGAGCCGTTCAGGCCGCTTCTGGCTCGCGCTCGATCAATGTCAGCGTCAGCCAGCGCGCGGTCAGCGCCGGCTTTTTCGAGCCCTCGATCTCGATCGTCACGTCATGCGCGGTCTGCACCCACCCCGACGGCCTGACCTTGACGTCGGCCAGCACGAAACGGGTGCGGATGCGCGCGCCGGTCTTCACCGGCGCCAGGAAGCGCAGCGAGTCAAAACCATGGTTGACGCCCATCTTGCTGTTTTCGAGCGGCGGCATGGTCTCGAAGGTCATCGCCGATAAAAGCGAAAGCGACAGAAAACCATGCGCGATGGTGCCACCGAACGGCGTCTCGCGCTTGGCGCGCTCCGGGTCGCAATGGATGAACTGGTGGTCGTCGGTGGCGTCGGCGAACTGGTCGATCATGCGCTGCGAGACCACCCGCCACGGCGACACGCCGACCTCCTTGCCGACGCTGGCCAGAAGCACATCGAGACTGATCGGTTCCACGCTGATGTCCTCCATTTCAACCGTCCGGAGTGCGAGCGGCTTCATTCCTTGAACAGTGTCAGCCCATGCTGCACCGACTGCCCGCCATCGATCGGCAGGATGGCGCCGGTGACATAGCTGCCGGCACGGCTGCACAAATAGAGCGTTGCGCCGGCAATGTCATCCGGCGCGCCGATGCGACGAAGCGGAACATGGCCGCCGACTTGTCTTGCCTGTTCCTCGCTCGCGGTGGCAAAAGCTGTCATCCGGCTCTGGAAGGGGCCGGGGGCGAAGGCATTGACGGTGATGCGGCGGGCGGCGAACTCGATCGCCAAGATGCGCGTCAGATGGTGAACAGCAGCCTTTGAGGCAGAGTAAGAGTAGGCGTCGTCGGCCAGCGGCTGTGTGCCCATCACCGAACCCAGATTGATTACCCGGGCCGGATCGGCATCGCTGGCGGCGGCGTCGAGCAGCGGCAGAAGCTCGCGCGTCAGTTGGAAGACCGCAGTGACGTTGACGCCGAACACCCTGGCCCAGACATGGTAGGGAAAACTTTCCAGCGGCGCCCCCCAGGAGACGCCGGCATTGTTGACCAGGATGTTCAGCCGCTCGGTCCGCGCCTTGACCTCGTCGACCAGCGCCGCGATGCCAGCCTCGCTGGAGACATCGCCGGCAAAGCCCTCGGCCCGGCCGGTGCCGCCGAGGCCGTTCAGTTCATCGGCAACCCTGATGCAGTCCTCACCCTTGCGCGAGGCGATCATCACGGTGGCGCCGGCCCTGACCAAAGCGGTCGCCGCCATGCGGCCGATGCCGGTCGCAGCCCCGGTCACCAGCGCGGTCTTGCCGGCCACCGAAAACAGCTCGTCCAGATAGCTCATCGCAATTCCTCCGGGCGCCCGTGCCTCGCCCAGCAAAAGGCTGCCATGGTCAGGGCCGCAAATCTCTTCAGGCAAATGATAGTGCCCAATTTGTATTGGAGATCAACTTGTTGAAGTCGGCGCCGCCCCTTATCGCCCTGCCGGGCACTTCTCCCCGTATAGTGACGGGGAGAAGGAGCTGATGTCCGAACCGGATAGATAGGTAACAGAATGGACTGATTGCATGGGTGACAGTTTTCTCCTTCGCCGGGAGGACCGG
>NZ_JBVVPY010000021.1:0-128815 GCF_055811335.1 Mesorhizobium sp. WSM4847
CGAGGTGCCACGGTCGCCGACACGCTGGGCGGATCGGCCGATGCCACACACCAGCAGTCGCGTTCGGGCGAGCGCAAACTGTAGCGCCTTACTTTGCATCTCCCCGCAACTTCGCTTTCGCAAATGATGGTGTTAGATGGCCGTCATCTTTCGAACTGGCCTATGGAGGATGTGGGTTATCCTCCCCACTACGGACGACAAAGCAGGGTTCAGATGCCGCTCCCTCGGTAGCGAACTCCCAGATCATGCAAGTGCCGGTTCGCGGAGCGATTTATGCCGTGAAGAATATGATGGCGAAAGGATTAGGCTGTGGGAACGCTAATGCGCGATGCGTCGGTTGAATTGCCGACGACGGTGGCGCTCGTCGCTACCGCGACTTTCGCCGAAGCCGCCGATTATGGGGGCTAGTCGGTTTTCCCCAGCAACCGCTCATATTCCCGCTCCGGCTCGCTGTAGGTGCCATCGGCCAACTGGAACAGACCATCACGATCCCTGATGACGATCTCACCCCGCGTGGCTCTGATTAGGCCCCTGCCCTCAAGCTCCTGGATTGCAACCGTGACACCCGGTCGCCGCACACCGAGCATGACGGATATGAATTCGTGGGTGATTGCAAGCCGGTCGGTGCGGACGCGATCGTGGCACATCAGAAGCCAGCGAGCCAAACGTTCGTCCAACTTCGACCGTGCGTTTACCAAGGCGGTGTAGCTGGTCTGAATATAGAGGGTCTGGACATAGAGAAGCAGAAGAGCCTTCAGCGTAGTGCTCTCAGACAGAGCAGACGACAGTGCCGGGGCTGGAACTCGCAAGCCGCTTCCCGCCAGTTGCATATAGGTGTCATGTGCGGCGCGATCGCCGCCTAGGGCCACTAAGGCTCCGGTCATGCCTTCCATGCCGATCAGGCCGACCTCGGTATCCCGGCCCTTAGGTAGTTTGGCGACTACCGACGCGATGCCGTCTTCCAGGAAATACACGTGTTCGATAACGGACTTCGTCGACTCAAGCTGGGTCCGCATCGGCAGCGCTACCCGTTCCATGTTGGGTTCGATCGATGCCAGATCGCCAGGGGAAAGTCGCCGCAATAAAGCATTTTGATAGGGAATATTGGGCTGGTTAAACATAACTCCACCCTCTGTAGGGCAAGAGCTTTCTGATCTCCCAGCCGTTCGCGCCCGTGACAACGTGCGAACGATAAGACTACATGTGGGGTGCTAAAGTCCCGAAGCCAATCACTTTAAGCATTAAGGGCGGGTACCGGGCATTCTGGCGGCATCCGAGAAGGGAAATCGCAACACCAATGCGTGTTTTTCGTCGCATATCTCAAAGATCGCGCCTGTCAGCATTGGCTTCCCGCTGAGCAGTCCTTCCGCCAGGATCTCCTTGGCGGAGGCCATCGCGTTCTCCTCAGCCTGCGCCAAATCCGCAAATTCCTGCCCCTCGAGGTCCTCCATGAGGTGCCCCTCCTCGTTCCGGATATGGAAAAAATATCTTGGCATGCTCAGTCCACCTCCATGGACTATCTAGATGCATGGAGGCTCATGGATAGTGTCGGAAACGTACCAACCGGGGATATGTATGAACCGGACATTCGGCGTGTTGGACTGCCTTGAGCGCTCTGTGCAGGCCAGCGGGTCAGCTGACGCTGTCGGTGATTTCTGACCTGTCGAACAGCACGCCGAGACCATGCTCGACGGCACAGGCGGCGATCATGTCGTCAAGGGCTTTCCCGGACGCAGGGCAATTGGGGAGGACTTCCCGTATGGCGGTTTCAGCTCTCGATGTTGAAACCACATCGTGCCGCCTTTTCCTGGTCTCCATATAGTGCTCGATCAGGGTTTTCAGACGCCTTGCCGCAATCTCATCTGCAAACATTGTTGTTCACTCCTGTCAGTCAGGTCGCCCGGAAACAATGGCCCGCCCCTGTACGAGGGCGGGCCAATCCGATCGAGTGACCGGTGATCCGAGTGAGGGACCTGGATCGCTAAAGTAAGTTCGAGCGGGATTATTCGTTCCAAGGCGGCTACGGCTTGGTAATTCCCGTACATTGATTCCGATGCTGAGGTGCACGCCGGACCTCGCAGCCGGTCAGGTGCGTAGGAATTCAGCAAGAGAGCAGGTCGGATGGCGCGCGCGCCAGCGGTCAACAAACTTCACTGTTTCGCGCGCTCATTGCTTTGTTTCACCTGGCATCGCAAAGCACTGGCGCGATCCCCGCTTTCCCTCCGCGCTTTTTGGTCCGGACACCAAAAAGCCCGATGATGCGTCCGCGTCGATCGGCATCGTTCATGCGTTGAACCCGGCGAAGATCTGCTTTGTCCGAATCTGGGTTTGGCGCCGGATCATCCGTCGCGCCCCGCATTGACGACAAATCTGCACGGAGGACTCAAGATGGGCGAAGAACGGCACGAAAAAAACCAACACCGCGCATACCAATTTGGGAACGTGAAGGCAGTAGACACGGCGATCACGAGCGACACTGGCACCAGGCTAAAGCCGAAATTGATCGAGAGGCCGCACTGCCCTTACCGTAGACGATGCTCTTCCGGAAACTCGCGAGATCGCCAGCTCGGACGCTATGACCGTTGAGGCCCTGGCAATGCGAACGGGCATAGGCGGTGACCAGGCCCAAGAATTGATCGATAGGCTTGGCAATGATCGCGCGGCCATCGAGGAAGCCGCGCGGAGCATTAAGGCGGCGGGAGGGTGACCTCAGCGCGGCAATCCTCTTGTCACACGGCTCGTAATGTTCGCCGAGCCTATCGTCTTGTAAGTAAGCCAGTTGGTGCCCCGATCGGCGCCCCCAGTCCAAATCACAATGGCAACAACCAACGAAGCCGCAGGTTGGACGGGCGAAGACCACGCCCAGCCGGTCCAGCCGCGGCGGATCATTTCGAGGATTGTCCAGTGTGCGGACAGGACTTCGACAAGCGCGGCGTGGGCCAGGTGCTTCATCATGTGAAGACCAATCACCAGTTGGGTGCAGCCTATGACAAGGGCGCGCCGCCGTCGTCCGGAGGCGCGTTCTCTCTATTGTTCATGACGTGCTCATTGATCGTGCTTTCGAAGCGCCGTTTAGCTAGGCAGCTTCCTGCATCGCTCTCTTGTTGACGCTAGCCTCTCCAAGCTGCGTCAGCGCTTCGTCAGTCGCCTTTTCCTCTTCGAGCGTCTCCTCGAGCAGTGGCACGGCATCCTTTAGGCCGAGCAGTCCGGCCCAGGTAATCAGGGTGCCATAGCGGGCGATCTCATAGTGTTCGACCGCCTGCGCCGCCGCCACAAGCCCAGCGTCCAGAGCTGGAGCTTCCTTGAATTCCTCCAGTATCTCCTGTCCTTCCTCAATGATGCCGTCGATCGCGGGACATGTCTTTCCTTGTGCCCGTTTGCCGAAAATCTCGAAGACCTGCTGCAGCCGTTCGATCTGAGCCTCCGTCTCGTCGCGGTGCTTTTCGAATGCGGCGGTCAGTTGGTCAGATTCGGCACCCTTGGCCATCTTCTTCAGCGCAGCCAGGATTTTGCGCTCAGCGTAGTAGACGTCCTTCAGTCCGTCGTGGAAAAGATCTTCGAGGCCCTTGGCCTTGCTCTGCGATTCATTTTTCATAGCCATCGTCGTCTCCGAATGTGAGAAACGCGTGTCTGGTGGCACGCGCAGCTTTAACCAAAGTGGGTGCTGTTTGTTCCTTTGGCCCGATCGGCAATCCTCTGTGCCTGGACGTCATCGACGTAACCGAACAAACCGCAACGCCCCTCAGTAGTGCCTCACGCCTACACGGGCCTGGAATGCGAGGGATTGAGGCAGCGCGCAAGCGGCCATTTCGCTGGATGCCGGCGAAACGTGCAACCCGCCCCGGTGTTCCGTGCACGAAAGAAAGCCCGCGCCCTTCGGGAAAAAAGGACGCGGGCCCATCGGGAGTCATCCATGTCGCAGCTGCACAAATGAAACTTTCAGCCCGCGCCGAAGTTCCACACGGAAACAAGAAAGGCCCGCCGCGCCTTCAGCCGCGCCGCTCCACTGGCCACCAAACGAAATATGAAACCGGCGCCCGAGGGGATGGGAAGGACTCGGCCTGATCAGAGGGTGCCGTCCGATCAGCACTAGGGCAAGTGCTGCACGACCCGAACGCATTGGCTCGGCCAGGTTCCCGCACGGAATACAAGCCCACCGCCAGAACCCGCCCTCGCTCGATTTCAGCCAAGCCGCCTACCGTCTCCCCGAATGCCAGGTCGGAAGAACGGACGAGCGTCTGTAACCGAGAGCGATCACGGCTGAGTTCTGGAGGACGAGTTCCAGGATTTCTATCCCGTCCAGACTCCAGCCGTGCCTGCTTGCCACGGATGAGTTTGCCTTCGGACAGCGGCGCTTAGCCTGCCGTTCAGGAACAACAACGCCCAAGCCGAGTTTGGTGGTCCAGGAGGTAACGACAATGCGCATACTGAGAACCTTCTTTGAATACTTGTGGCGCTCGAACAGCAAGTCGCCAGCAGCCCTTGCGCCGCCCGTCGACGCGATCGTTCGGCTGCTGAAAGAAAAGCAAAAACTCGCTACAAAGAAAGGACTTGGTCGACCAGAATAGACTGCTCGCGGCTGACCGTAACGCAGGATGTGGCGACGGGGCACACAGCATCACGCGTCACCTTGCCTATCTGCAGCTTTAGCCGGAACTTGCCATCGGGAACGGTGCACCCGCGGCAGGCTCGGGCATGCGGCAAATGCCTTGGTCGCCTGGAGCAGCGCCAATCGGCGCCGTGTGTATCGGCGGCAATCACGAGAGAAGGAGGATCAGGTTCCCGCCAGTTAGTCACCGCTCAATTCTGGCTGGCAGGTGACGACATGTCTTTTCGTGCAAGGCCCCGCACAGCTTGAAGACCCCGTGGGAAGCCGCTGCGGTTACTAAAATCCTGCGGTTGCCGGCGGCCTCGAGCGTGCCGCGCGCTTACCTTTTGCGCCGTCAATAAATCGATGAGTGTCACACCGGCAACGAGCACCAATGCAAGTCCGACGTTGTCACGTTTTGGATTGTCATGCCGGAACGCCCATAGGAGTGTTCCGATGTCGAGCCCATCACCGGCCACACGGCTCCAAACCCCGGACTGTCTGTCTGCCGACAAGGACAGAATGCCGCTGCTGAGTTCACGCGCTCCATAGGCGCGGATCACGCCTTCCTTACGAGGTATGCCGAGTGCGCGGGCGATGCGCTTGGAGGCTATGAGTTCGACCATGCCCAGCGCAATGCTAAACCATCCGAGTTTGCGCGCTACCATATCGGAGGGCGCGAGCGCCTTCGGGCCAGATTTTACGACCTTTGGGTCGCTTGGCCGTCTGCTGAGATTGCCGAATTTGCTAAGCATGTTCATGACACTGATGCTATGGCTTCAGTACGACTTTGACGCAACTGTCCTGCTTGTCGCGAAAGATCTTGTACATCTCGGGTCCTTGTTCGAGCCCGGCAGTGTGGGTGATGACAAACGACGGGTCGATCTGACCTTCTTCGATGCGGCGCAGTAGGTCGTCGGTCCAGCGGTTCACATGGGTCTGGCCCATCCTGAAGGTCAGGCCTTTGTTCATGGCTTGGCCCATCGGGATCTTGTCGACGAACCCACTGTACACGCCCGCGATTGAGATGACGCCGGCTGGCCTGCAGACATAGATCATTTCACGCAGCACGTGGGGCCGATCGCTCTCCATCAGCATCATCTGCTTCGCGCGGTCATAAACGGTGTCTGGTTGACGAAAAGACACGTGACTTTCCATCCCGATGGCGTCGATGCATTTATCTGGCCCCTTGCCGCCTGTAAGCTCGTTCAGCCTTTCAACAACGCTCTCCTCCAGGAAGTTGATGGTGATCGCGCCGCCCGCTCCGGCCATGGAAAGGCGTTCGGGCAGGCAATCTATGCCCACGACCTGCTTGGCACCGAGAAGAATGGCGCTGCGGATTGCCATCTGCCCCACCGGGCCACAGCCCCAGATCGCGACGGTATCGGAGGGCTCGATTTCGCACTGGACAGCAGCCTGCCAGCCAGTTGGCAATATGTCGCCAAGGAAGAGGAACTGCTCATCGGAGAGCCCGACCGGTACCTTGATGTGCGTTGCATCGGCAAATGGTACGCGAACATACTCGGCTTGTCCGCCCGGGTAACCGCCGGTCAGATGGGTATACCCAAACAGCCCAGCCGTCGTGTGACCGAACGCCTTGTCGGCGATGTTCTTGTTGCGGTTGGTACGTTCGCAGACCGAAAAGTTCCGGCGCTTGCACTGGTCACATTCCCCGCAAATGATGGTGAAGGGAACGACGATGCGGTCTCCCTTCCTAAGCGCGCCGTTTACCCCGGATCCAACTTCCACCACCTCACCCATCATTTCGTGGCCCATAATGTCGCCTGGCAGAATTGCCGGAATGAGGTTGTGATAGAGATGCAGGTCCGAGCCGCAGATCGCGCAGCTCGTCACCTTGACGATGACGTCGCGCGGGTCCTCGATTTCGGGATCGGTAACCTCATCGCAACGTATGTCTTCTTTTCCATGCCAAACCAGCGCTCGCATGCTTAATCTCCGTAGGCCCGGTTCGCGGCGTCATGAGAGCGACCTCGGCCGCTTTCCTTCAGGCTGCGAATTGGCTTTCCGGGGTCCAACCGCGAGGCAGCATCCATGTTCCCCGCCTCCGTTAAAAAACTTAGGCCGGCTTTTGTAGGTGGGGCTGTTGGCAGTGTCGGAGCGTCGAGAAGGCGGTGGCCGCCCTGCCGGACATCGTTAAGAAGGTCAAGGAAGATTCGCGGCTTCGCCGTGGGCGTGGTGCATGGCGGCAACGTGAAGGGGCCGGTTGCGAGTCGGGGTGGAGAAGGTTGGATTTCAGGTGCTCTCCCTCTACCACTCAATTCTCCCAGAACGTTCTCTGCGTAGACTTGGCGGCTCAGAAACCCCGCAGAACTGCTGGCTTTCGGCCGAAAGCTGGGGACTGTTGCTGGTAGTGAAGGTGCCTTTTTTGCTCTCTGTCAGCCCATATTCTCCAAAGCTGGGGAGTGCGCCTTTTTACTCCCTAGCTTTACCCCATTGAAATCACAGGGTTTTCCGGCTCGAAAGCTGGGGGTCGTTTGGTGCAAGGCCGCCGTGCGGAGAACACAGAAAGCAAACCAACCGGTGACCAAATTGGGCAGCCGCTTCGGCCTAGTAGCGGTGTCGAACTTCAAATGTCTGGAATGGGCCGAAAGCTGCTTGTCCGCTATCGGGACGAAGTTACCAACAAGCAGCCATTCCGTTGACGACCAGAGGCGGGTAGCCGCCTGTTGAACGAACCGCAGCATCCGGGATTACCTGCAACAACCCTAAACGGCAGAATGGCGCTCGGTCGATACCACTGATGGCTTATCGCGCCGTCCGCTGTTGGGCAGATCAATGATGAAGCGATCAGTCAAAACGCGCCCCGAAATCAACGCGACCATCTTTCGGACTCTTCGGTGATGATAGGCGTGCGATCGTCGCCGGTTCGGCCAGAGATGAAGGTGACTACCGGGCGTTCCACCGTCCGGTCCACTCTTATGGGGGGACCGTCGGGAATGCGTCGTCCGAAGCGCCCGTCAGGAAGCATCTCCAACGGTTCTGACGGGATGCGCAGGATGATATCCTCGCCCTTCGGCCGCGCAGTTCCCTCGCCGCGCGCCGCCCAGCGCTCGCGAAGTGAGGCGGAGACCACGTCCGGCGGCGGCACGCCCGCTCCCTCCCAATCGCCGCCCGGGCATGGGATTGCCTCTAGACCGAACAGGTGCTCGCGAAGATGGCTTAGGCGCTTGTGGTGCTTGACTGACTTCGGCTTGGCTTTCGCCGCGTTGAGCTTAAGCTTCAACTCCTTCACGACATCAGCGGCAAACGCAAGGTTCACTCCGCTCACCGTCGGTCCGACCCCCGCGAAGTAGGGGTCATCCGCAGCCGACTGGTGATTGTAAAACATGTACAGCGGCACCCAAGGCGGCGGTGCGTCAACGAGCGTCTCAAACTGGAACTTCGCTGAGCGCGGCGGCTTGTGCAACAATTCGTGGTAGGACCGGTGCGCGATGTTCACAGCCTTCTTGGAGTTGAAGGCGGCGCTTAGGCGCTTGGCTTGAATCCTCAATTGGAGTTCGCGACCGGTCGCTATGTGCCAGAAGCGCAGATCGAGGTCACCGCCCGTCACGGCCTCAATCGGATACTGAATGACCAGTTCGGGTCCGGCGAATGCCGCGAGTGCGCCCGTGAAGATGTCGGTCATCGTCTCCTCGCGGAACCGTCCCCGCTTGAGCTTCGCCTCTCGGTCTAGGAGACGGCCAATCAGCAGCGGCAGCGTCTTCGCAAGATCACACATCGTCGTCGGCATGAATCCTCTCGCTCCCTTCCCACCATGATCCGAGGCTGCATACGTTCTCGCCACCGCGTCCAGCCAGAAACGGCTTCACCGCCAAAAACGATTGTAGAAGGTAAGGAATGAACGACCGCTTTCGGATGCAACGCAAACGCCCGCTGTACAGCCAACATGTGGGCGCATCGCTGCTCGGCAGCCTAGGGGCCGTTTGCCGACCGGCAGTTTCTGGCGTCCAAAAAAGCGATAGCGGACATTCGATCCGGTAGGTCCGAGGCCCCTGACTGACCCGATTGAGACGTAGAACGCTCCATCGCGGTATCGAGCCGATGCCCGGCCGGCTCGGTCGCGCCACTTCCGGTCACGACATTTCTCCAATCCGGACGATCGCGCTGAGCCCGGATCCACTCTCAAGGAGGTGGATACGGCGCAGATCAAGAGCGATCTCGGCGCCCTTCCGGAGGTCCGGCCGCCTGCAAGGACAGACTGCTGTATTTGAGTGGGCTTGAGGAAAGCTGCTGGATACACTGGGCACGAGTCGTCGCAGGCTCCCGTAGATGTGACCAAATGAGGGCTGGCACAAATTCACGTCGCTTCGCTTCAACCCAATGCGATTTAACTCGTAAGTCGGAACGATAAACAATGAACCAATGCGGCGACGGACATTATCCTCCATCCAGACGCGCCGTCGTGATGCAATTGCTCGGCCTTGGCGCAGCAGCCATGTTCCCCAATGCCTCGTTGGGCCAGGCTGCGCCACAACGGCCCCGAACCGACGCAACATTCATCTTTACCAGTGACGTGCATGCCTGCCGCATGGCCAGCGGCCTGAACCCCAATTGCGCGAATGAGGGCAAGACCGACGCAAGCCTCCTCCGTCACATCGCTGTCATCAATCGCATTTCCGGCGAGAGTTGGCCAAGCCGAATTGACGGGGCCGCGACGCGACTTGCGGGTGCGGGGCACAAGATCGCGGAGCCGCTCGGCGTGATCATCGGCGGCGACATGACCGATGACGGGGGCGGTCAGGTCGCGACGCCCGGCGAGGGATCACAGCTTCGCCAGTTCAGCCAGCGCTACCAGCAGGGTATCGGTCCCGATCCGGTTTACACCGGTCTTGGAAATCACGACCTAGATTAAGACGGTCCACCGCCTCATGTCGATTGGTATCGGCGAGAACTGCGGGATTATGTCGAACTCAATCACCGCACGACGGTATTTTTCAAGCCGCCAGTACCGGTGTTAAATTACGATGTAGCGTCCGACAGTTACTCGTGGGACTGGGGCGGACTCCATCTTGTCCAGGCGCACGCTTCGCGGGTGACACCACGAAAGGCGCAATCAGCGGGCTGCCCTGGCTCAAGAACGACCTCGCCACCTACGCTGCCGATGGCAGGCCAGTCGTGCTGTTCCAACATTACGGCTGGGACCAATTCTCGACGGAACGATGGGATCCCGTCAGGCGGACTTTCGACGACGACGGGTCCGGCACGCCGCACTGGTGGAGCGATGCAGAGCGCCAGGCGCTGCAGTCGCTTCTCGCGCAATACAATGTCATCGGCATTTTCCACGGCCATCAGCACGAAACCGCCATGGTCGATCAGCACAGCGGATTGGATCTCTTCAAGCCGAAAGCCGCGTTCATGGGCGGCTTTGCCGTGGTGCATGTCACGGACGACTATTTGGACGTGGTATTCGCCGAAGCGGTCGGCGGCGATGGCGAGGTGAAGTTTACTAACGCCTTCAGCAAACGCCCCGGTTAGCCCTGTCCTAACGCGCTGTTCTGCTTGCAGACTGTCGTCTTGCGAGGGCGCCGTGCCTTGGGACCGATCACGCCGGCCAACCCGCCGAGATCAGCGTGTTCGAGGCCGACTAGCTGCACGACCGGGCGAGAGCTAGAATATCCTCCCACGAAGCGCTCGACCCCTTCGAAACACAGGATGCAAATTGCTCTTCACCAAGTGTTTCGCGGGTCACCGATATAATCTTCTGAAAATCGGCGTTGTCGGTCGGCTCGAACCGGGCCCCAAATCGCGTTAAACGCGCCTGGATGGCACCGATGATCCAGGCAGCTTCCTTGGCGGCTCCCTTTGCCAGGAATACCCCGCTGACAGCGGCAGTCGCCAGGTTGACAACCACCGGGTAGTCGTACCTCTCGCTGATGGCCAAGGCGTCGCGGGCCAACCTGGCTGCCTCTTTCCAGTCTCCTTCGTGCAGCCTGAAATGAGCCAGGTTCTGCAACAAATGACCTGGCCAGTAGGTATCCCCGAGACCTTCCAGCAGGGAAAGAGCTTCCTGATAGTATTTCTCGGCCGTCTTCTCGTCGCCTTCTGAACGGGCCCCTTCGCCGAAAGCGATCAACGCCACCACGGCCCCGTAGTCGTCGCCCAAGGCCCTGAAGAGTTCCAGCGACCCGCTTATCAGTTCGAGACCGGTTTCCAGATCTTCTCCCAACGTCACCTTGGCAATGCCCAAAATAATGCCGGAACTCGCTGCACCGGCTTGATTGCCAAGCTCCAGACAGAGCCTATGGCTTTCATTGGACAATTCGTGAGCCCTTGCAGGATCGCCCGACATGTAGCTGATCCAACCTGCTGCATCCAATATCTCGGCGAGCGGACCTGCCTCTCCTACGTGCCGAGCCTGCGCCACAGCTACTTTCGACCACCGCTTCGCTTCAGAGAATTGGCCACGGGAGATCCAGAACCACTTCAGCGCGCAAAATAGCTTGGCCGTCCCGTCCGCGTCTGACTGCTTCATCAGCCATTCAAGAGCAGCTCTTATGTTGCCGGTCTCCTGGAAAAGCCGTTCGACGCAATCCCGTTGATTGTGCCGCATCACGTTCGGAGCATCGTCCGCGACGAGGGCGGCAAAGTAGCGGGCATGCTGCGCCTGACAATTCTGCAACGAACCCGACTGGCTCAGGCCTTGGCTGGCGTACTCTCGAATGGTGTCGAGCAAGTGGAGCCTTGGCTTCCCGAGCGTCACATTCTGATACACCAGGTTCTTTGCTAGAAGAGACTCCAAGTGTTCGACGGCCTCATCACCGTTGCACCATGGAGCCATCACATATTCTGCCGCCGCCACGTCAAACCCACCCACAAAGACAGACAGCTTCCGGAACGCCTCGCGCTCATCCTTCGTCAGAAGATCCTCACTCCATTGAATGGCCGCCCGCAAGGTGCGGTGGCGTGGGTCGACATCTCTCACCTTGTGCTTGAGGCTGTGCAGACCTCTGACAAGCCGCCGCGAGAGTGCGGCCGGATCCAGCACGCGTATGTGCGAAGCAGCGAGCTCGATCGCCAAGGGCAAACCGTCGAGGCGCCGACAGATTTGAACAATCTCACGGGCAACGTCGGGCGTTAGCCTAAACTCTGGACGTTCTCGCTGGGCCAGGTCGACGAAGAGCCGTACACAGGGGTTCTGCGAAACCTCGTCGAAAGGGGCCCTTTCATCGGGGAGAGGCAGCGGTCCCACGACAACTTCCGTCTCACCTCGAACGCCCAAGGTCTCCCGGCTGGTGACAATGAAAGCAAGATGGGGACATTCCTTCATCAACGACGTCACGGTCGGGGCACCGGCAATGACGTGCTCGAACGTGTCAAGAATCAACAACAAGTGCGCATCGCCGATCGAGTTGCGCAGGGACTCGATCGCAGAAAGTCCAGCTACTTCCTGTATGCCTAACGTCTGGCATATCGCAGACGGAATCAAATCTGCACTGTGGATGTTGCCGAGCTGGGCAAAGAATACGCCACGAGCGAAGGATTGTATCAGTGACCTGCCAACCACGAGCGAAAGAGACGTCTTTCCAGAACCGCCCGTGCCGGTGAGTGTGACCAATCTGCGCCCGCTTTCGAGGATAAGTCGCCGGACCTTCTCGACGTCCGCGTCCCTTCCGAAGAATGCCTCCGGCTCGAGAGCGAGATTCGTCCTGTTTGCACCCATCGACGAGATGGGCGCAAAATCGCTGGGCAGTCCTGGAACCACCAGGTCGAACAGCGCTTCCGGATAGCGCAGATCTTTCAGGCGGTGGAAGCCAAGGTCGCGGATGTGCATGCCCGGCTGAATTGCACTTTGAGAGATATCATCACGGACGGCATGCGAAATCACAATCTGCCCACCGTGCGCAACTGCACTTATTCGAGCCGCGCGATGTACTTCTATGCCCACGATCGCGGATTCATGCCGCTGCACCGTGCCAGCGTGCAAACCCATTCGCACTTTGGGCTCGCACCCCTTAGCCCATTTTTCCTTGCTGATTGCAATTTGGGCGTCGATCGCTGCCCGAACCCCCAGGTCCGCGCCGGGGAACAGCGCGAAGATGGAATCTCCGGCAACCCCGACTTCCTCTCCTCCATGCGACTCGATGGCGTTTCGGAGCAGCTCATGGTGCCGCGACAACATCAATGGATAGACATCGGCATATCTGTCAACGAGCCCTGTCGACCCCTCGATGTCCGTGAACAGCATGCAGACGCTTTCACTCTGCAAGCCGTCGTTGCTGGTTAGTTGCGTTCCCATTGTGGTTGGTGTTCCATAGGTTCCTGAGCACTTGCAGGCGGAAAGAGGATGCGTCTCAAGCTTTTCGTCAGGGCGTGCAGGTCCCGCTGCTTCGCCAAGTCCGGCGTCGACAATCTCCCACTGGTCGCCAGCTCGTTCCAACACGAGACTTGGTGGGCGCACGCAAGTTCCAGCTCGGCGTCTTGAAGGTCGCTCGCCTCAGGTGAAATCCCGAGTCGCCGTGCCTCCCTCACCGCTCGATTGAATACGTTGAACCCTGTAAGAGCGGCGTCGAAGTCGAAGGAAGTGGCGATCGCGGCCCAGAGCGTATTTGCCTGCTCGACCGTCAGCTTGCTGGTGATTTCTTGTGTTGAAAGTCCATGCAGATGCATGCGGTGAATGTATCCGGAAACCACGATCCACGCCACCAGATCATCTCGGATTGCATCTATTTTGGTGCCGTCGAGCGGGTCAGGCCCACGCTCGCGCCCTTCGTCCAACAATCCGAACAGTCCAGGCCCATATTTTGGCGGCTGTGGTCGCAAAGCCCCCGTTCGCAACCATTTTTCGAGCCTGCGAAACGCCAGCTTCGCGTCCTGCCGCTTTGCGTCGGCCCCCTTGAGAAACTCTTGCGTCGCCATGGGAGGTATGACCCCGGCATCCTTGAACGCCGCGCTCCATGTGCGATGAGAGTAATGCGTTGATTTGGCAGCTGCAACGATGGAAACACCGTCGGCTGTCGTCATCACACCAAGGTTCACGGCTCGGCGCAATGCAACACGGATATTGATGAGCGGGTCTGTCAGCGACGGATAGGGCCTATCCTCCCTGAACGTGACGGCGACTTCATCCTCGGAGGATATCGCGCGCCGCCGGTATAGGCGGTAGACGATGCCAATCCCCAGCGCACCAGCCGGGTAACAGTCTGCGGAACGCAGCGCGCCCATGCTCGAAGCTCCGATGACGACAGCTCCGTCTTTCATGACATCAATGACCTCGCGCGGGGGAACAGCGAGTGAGCCGCCAAAGACACCATCGATTATGAGAAAAATGGAATGCTTGAGGATACGGTAGCGATAGAGGTCACCGCGCCGGCAGGGCCGCGCCACCAGGGCGTCGGGCAGAACCGAGAGAACATCCTCTCGCGGCGCCGTTGGCCCAATGAAAACGATCGGCGGCAGCTCATGCATCACAAGAGGTGTCTCGCACATCTCCAGCCGACGCGATGGCGGTCCGCGACGAAGGCGGAGAGGCCAGGCACCCTGACCCTCACGACTGCAATGCCTAGATCGTCGCGTTTCATGTCCACGGCGATTGCTTGCCGGATGCCCACCGATCCCAGCCGATCGAGAATATAGTCAGTTTCGGATTCCAGATCGTCGAACGCCCTGCTTCGAAGCGCAGAGAACGGGACCATCGGCGCCTTGCAGAGCAGATGCCGTCTTGCCGAGAGCGTGAACGGCCGAGCCGTTGCGGACAGGCCGTTGAAAGTGTCTCTTGCGCCCTGAATGACGCCAACACGCGACTGGAATGCTTCGGTAACCGCTCGCCGAAGGGCCGTTTCTGTAACTGGGTCGGCTCCCCAGCCACCGAAGACATGCGTGATCGGGCCATGCTCGGTCAGGAAGGCGCGATCGACCAGCATGCAGCCGACAACCGGGATTTCCAGATCGCTGGTCAGGTCCTCAAGAACGACATCCATGCCGGCTTCGGTCGCGGACAAGACGAAGCGCTTACAGGACTCTGGAATCGAGTCCGGATCGATCCTCGCCTTGTGGGGTGGCACGCGCCCGTCATCCCCGAACAGATCGAAGAACTGATGCTGGCTCACAGCGTCTCGCTCTATCACTTCCAGGAGCGCATGGCGCAGCGCCTCCGCATAGGTAGCGGCTGCGGCCAGTCCGTTCGTATCGACATGATCCAATATTCCCTGCTTGGGCGGCGTCCTAGCGAGGTCGGCCGCGATCCAGATCGGCCGGGAACCGTATAGATCCCAGGCCTCGACCCATTCGAACTCCAGGTTCGCTTGGTAAGCGGTCCGCGGCGGCAAATCGAAATCCAGAGGATCAGCGACGTTGACACCGGATGCGCGAAGCTGCTCGAAGCTCGCACAGCGGGAGGGAGCAGCAATCCGCTCGGCCGCGACCCTTTCTACCGCCTCCATGATCGCGCTGATCCGCGCCGATCGCCGGTCCGGCCCCTTCCCCAAATGGGTCGTCAAGTCGCTTGCGAGCGGCGAAATCGCCGCGAACACCGGCGCGCCCACGCAGTCAAGGGGCGTGATATCCGCCAAGCGTGTTATTGGCAATCGGTCCAGTATCCCTTCAACCAACTCTTCAACGAAGCCAAGGTCGCAAACTCTTCCGCTTTGTGGCGAGAGTTTCCCGAAAGTCTCTGCCTTCGCGGCGGGCCAGGTGCTAAGCCGGGACGTCAGTGCCTCAGCCTTCTTACAAGCCGCAAACTGCGAAATGGTAATCTTTGTTGTGTAAGGTGAGATGAGACCCGGTGCTTTCCGCGATCTTTTTAAGAACCGTTATTTCATCAGGACTCAAGTTCGAAATCACATCGTGAACATTCGGCGGCAACATGTTCTCTTGGATGTCGGGGATTACCCCGCTGTCTTTCAAGCTTTGGAAATTCTTTGCAAAATCCGGCATCGGTTCCCCCTGAATCTCGCGATCTGGAAACAGTCTGTGAAGCAGCAATGCGAAGATATCGAGCGCTATTGTAATTGGTCTCCTGGAACTGTCCAGTCATTATTAGCAGGTCATAATACATCTGAATTGCCTGAGCGCTGCGGAGGATTCTCGTTCAGGGGCAGGTGTCGTCGTGGCCGACAGTAGTGACGCTGATGACGTCCGAAGTGACGAGTTGAATGTGCACCCGAGTTCCAGCAGAATGGGTCACATCTCAGAACGCCAAGGCGAATCGGAGGGAGTTTGCCGGGAGTTCGACGGCTTGGCCCCCCTCGGCTCATGAGCGCTCAGTTCGTTATGTCCTCTCATGAAGGTTGTAAGTATGTCCATCGCCAACAGTGAAAGCGTCAGGACCAAAGTCGCTCTCTGTATCGGCCCGCTCGAGGCTGCGTTCGAGAAGCTGTGGAGCCACGATCCGCTGGAACAGGTCGTCCCACCCTACCTTGTCTTGCTTCACCAGCTGATGCGGGCCTCAGTCCCGTTGATGGGCCGTGGGGCTGAAGTCTGTGAAAAGCTGGCGGCAACGGATCCTTTGGCGAGAAGGTTGGGTGCTTATTATCTCGGCCATATCGAAGATGAGCGGGACCACGATGCTTGGGCGCTCGAGGATCTTGCTTCAGCAGGTTACGATGTGGACTGTGCGCTTTCGATTGTGCCCTCGCCCCAGTTGGCCAATCTCGTTGGCTCGCAATATTACTGGCTGAACCATCACCACCCGATCATGCTGATGGGATACATCACAGTTCTCGAAGCATTTCCTCCTTCCAAGCAGCGTGTCGATGAAATCCGAGATCGGTCGGGCGTTCCTGAAGCGGCATTCAGGACATTGAGAATTCATGGAGAGCTTGATCCGACACATAGTGCCGAGATCGACGACACATTGAATGAACTCCCGCTGGGCAAAATCCATCTCGAAATGATTGGCGTGAGCGTCCTTCATACTTGCGAGTGGCTCTCCAGGAGCGTCCAATCCTTGAGACCCGTCGAGTCTTTGGCGAGAAGGGTTCGCTGACATACAGCAACCGCGTTCGACAGGTCGCATAGCCGACCTGCTCGTTCGCTGTGTGCAAGGTGGAGCCAGCTCACCGTCTGCACAATTTGGTGATGTAGAGGTGACAATTGTGCGCCGCATCGAGCAGGATCTCTCCGGGCGCACAAAGATGCTCCACGCCAGACCGGGCGAAGCGGACGCGCGTTGGGCCAGCGACAGCCGATTGCGGAGGCATGGAATTGCCCACCGCGCCCCCGAAACTTTCCTCGTGATACTGCGAGAACGCGATGCCGATCTCCGCGAGACAGGCCCGAACCGTTGGCATAAAGGGCTCGGGGCCGCAGAGATATAACGTGCGCTGGTGAAGGTCGGGAGCCAGCCGCAGGAGCATGGGGCCGTCGATCCGACCCGTAGGGCCTTGCCATGCCGAACCTTCCTGGCTGCAGACGAAGCTTACATCAATACTGGAGAATCGCGCGGCGAGCGCCTCCAATTCGGAGCGGAAGACGATGTCGTCCGCAGTCCGGGCGCAGTGAATGAAACGAATGTCATGGCCAGATGCCCGGTCCGTTAGCGCCCGCAGCATCGACTTGACGGGACTGATGCCGCTGCCGCCCGAAAGAAAGAGCGGCTTCTCACATGGCAGGTCGTCGAAATTGAACCGTCCGACAGGCCCTTCTATTTCAATGTCGTGGCCTGGCCGGAGATTATCGTGGAGCCAGTTTGAAACGAGGCCGCCCTTCACTCGCGTCGACGCGTGGGAGGATCACCTAAACTTGGTAGCAACGGCTGGCTTCGGTAGCTCCAGCCGTAGCTCGAATGTCTGCAACGGAGAAGCCTGATCAACGTCCGGAATTGGCGCAACGACGATGTCCAGAGTAATCGCCGGCAACGTCTGCTATCGGGCAACAGCAAAGATCACCTCAATGGCCGACATGAGGCGCAAAGCTGCCGTTGGTCCGTTGCAACATAATGATTTGCTTTGGCCAGCAGACGAACTAGGCCGTCACGCATTTCCCCGGAACAGATCCTCTCGAAGCGTGTTGCGCCAGCTCCAAGCTAAATTGGAGCACAACCATGAAGCCCGAAGACGCCACCTACCCTCCTCTTGATGTCGCCAAGCCTGTCGCTCCGGGGGTCTGGATCGTCGACAGCGGACCGCTGAGCGTGATGGGCATTCCAGTCCCGGTGCGCATGACGGTTATCCAGCTCGGGAATGGCGGTCTCCTGCTGCATTCACCAACACGGTTCGCTTTTGAGCTGAGAGAGCAGCTCGAGCAGATTGGCCCGATACTGCATCTGGTTGCGCCAAACAGTGCACACTGGACCTTCGTCAAGGAGTGGCAGGACCATGTGCAGGGAGCGCCGACATGGGCCGTTCCGGGCTTGCGCCATCGGGCAAAGGTCCGCCGGGCCGGCGTCAGGATCGATCACGATCTGGCCGCTGCGGCGCCGGACGCCTGGTCGAAAGATCTCGATCAGGTTGTCGTTCCAGGAGCCGGTAGGTTCACCGAAGTCGCATTCTATCACAAGAACAGCCGAACTATGGTGCTTACGGATCTAGTTCTGAATCTCGAGCCGGAAAAGCTGCCATTCATCATCAGGCCGGCGGCGCGCCACTTAGGCGTCACGGCACCTGGGGGGAAGGCCCCCATTTACCTGCGGATGATCATCAAACGGAAGCATGAGCAGGCGAAGGCGGCCGCGGAGCGCCTCGTGGCTTTCCAGCCAAAGCGCGTGATCTTCAGCCATGGCCGGTGGTTCCACAAGGATGGGACGACATTACTTCACCAGTCGCTGGCCTGGCTTCTCTGAGGGCGGCCGCAGAGAAGATTGTCAGCAGGAACTAGCCATCAACTCCCGTTGCCGTTCCCATTCGACGGGCAAACCCCTGACGAGCGCCTGGAGCTGAACCCCCACGGGCTGCCGTCCGTCGAGTATGGCTTCGACCAGATCGGGCGCGAGCAGCGTCAACTGGAGCACATGGGATACGAAGGAGCGGTCAAGCCTTTCGGCCGCGGCAAGTTCGATCACTGTGGCGAACTCGCCTATTTCCAGCATGTGTTTCCACCGGAACGCCCGCGCCAGCGCCCGGATAAGAGTGCTGTCTATGCGTGGCCGTGCTGGGGTCCATTGCTGTGCGCCGGCGGGCGAGATGATGATCTTGCGGCCACCACGCTTGCGCAGGGTTAGCGGCAGATGGACTATGAGCGATTTGCCGTCAGGGCTGAGTTCGGCATATTTGGCCTCCGACGGCATCATGCAGTCCTCCTATGCTCCGGCGGCTGTCGCAGCTCCGTCGCGAGGCTGGCCATGCCTTCCGTGCGAAGCCGGATGGAAATGCTCTCGACGGCGACATCCACCCACTCGACAGAAGCTGGACGATGCGGGCCTGCTCGGGCGGGAAGAGCTCATCCCAGAGTGGATCCAACTGGACGAGGGCTTCACGGACCTCGGTTTCAGTGATGCTGGAATCGTCCTTTCGCATGGCCATCCAGGTGTTTACGATCGTTTCGGGCGTTCGAAGCAGCGCCCGAAGCTGGTCGATGGGCGCGCTTGTACAACATCCGGCTTGACGCGGAGAAGCCGCTCGATGGCAAAAACTACTCATTCCAAGCATCGGTTTAACGACAACCTCCCTCTTTGGGTTCGTGGCGCGGCATTGGCCAAACATCGAGAATGAAGGCCAACCAAGCGGTTGGCTTGTTTGCGACGACGGCTCGATGGACTCGGCGGATTTCATCCACTTTGATGACGCTACGCTTTGAACGCCAGGGCGTCTCACCTCTTCTTGGTGGCTGCCGATGCGTTCTGCCCAGCCTTCCCACTTGCTTTGGCATCCTTGGAATGCGCCGCCAAAGCGGGCCCGGCGCCGGTGTCTTTCTGCATGTTTCCGCTGCTCGATTTCGCAGGGTTTGCTGTTTTGAAACTCTTGAGCAGCTTGCTGAAGAAACCCATGGTCGCCTCCATTAAAGCACCGGTAGGCAGAAATGCCCCGCTACCTCCTTGGTTCCGCGGAATCTGATACTGTCGCATTCGACTTGGCCGAATTGCTGTTGATGCCCAGTGCAGCTTCTCAGAGGGACCATCGACACTGCGCAGAGCAAGGCAGAGTCTCACCAGCGAAGGGACTAGCGAAGGCTGGATGGCGCAGCGCCTTTACGCTGGGCGCGATTTCGCGCAACGCTCAAAGCGGGCTATGAAGAGAGTGAGAATTCCCCGCTACCTTTCGGGCAGCGGGGTTCCTCGATCAGAGGCGGTTGAGGTCACGAGCCCGATCCCGCTCGATCTCGTCGGGAGTATAGTCTTCCGCCTCGGCGTCAAATCCTGTCCAACCGCCGGCCTCGTAGTCTCTGCGACGTTCGGCTAAGTCGACCGATCTGGATTGATTGAGGATCTGCTCGGCACGCGGCAGCAACCCGATTACAAAGATAATTATCTGAAGTGGGCTGGTCGTCCCTGTTAGGCGACTCGTGAAAGGACTTGCTGATCCAGGTCGCACCTAGCCAGTCCGAAACGCCAGCGATGGTTCGTTGCCTCACGTCTGCTCTGGTAGAACAAAGTCAGTTTCCCGCCCTCGATCATCACCGTCGAATGGCCGTTCTCCCCAGGCTCACCAGGATCAAGCACAGGGCCGACCGACACGTAAGGACCCTGGACGTCGTCGGCGATGGCGAAGAATACGCGCTGACGACTTCCGCGCGGACCGTCGGGAAGGAAGCAGGTGGCGTTGAGAAGCACGCGACCATCGGGCAATTCGACCAGTTGGGCGCCCTCGATGCCCCATTCGTAGTCCGGATGCTCGCGCGCGTTGTGATGGGGAACGTCGAGATGGTCCAATATCTTGCCGAGACGTTTCCACGGCCCGAACCAGGAATCGGATTGGCTGCGCGCCAGATAGACGTCAGGCTGCGCCACCCTGGTGAATTTAGGCATGCCTGAATAGACGATGTAGCGCTTGCCGCCGATGATCGCCGGATGGGGATCGTAGATCCCGTCCTCATCGGTGTCCGGCAGGGACAATATCGCCGGATTCAGCACCACCCAATGAAAGCCATCGTTGGACACCGCATGCTCGCAACGTCCGCCGGACTTCATGAATTCGGTCTGGATGAACATGTGGAAAACGCCGCATTCATGGATGACGCCGGGCGCCGCTATGCCCGATCCGGTTACCGCCAAGTCGAGCGCCTCATGCTCAGTCCACGGCCCATAAAGGTCCGGAGCCGTGGCATGTAGTATTTTCCAGCTCTCGGTCGTGACAGTGCCGCTGGAACCGAAGACGTGCCAAAGCGTGCCGTCGAACACCGGACAAGGATCCTTCAGATCATCCACGGACCGCGGGTGAAACAACGGAAAGACGTTGGTTTCAAAGTTGAACTTCATTCCTTGCGGCTCTCTCACGGTGGCTGCCTGCATCGACCCATGCGTCGGGCCATCTGTGGCGACCAAAACGAATCATGCGCAGCTCATTAACTCTTATACCTGCGCTCATGAATGGTTGTTGAACGATTGAGCGGATTTCAGCCGTTCTGTGGCAATGCGCCACATTTGGCGAGATCTGAAGCTGCAAGGGCCTCCGCCTTGGCCGAGGCGACATGTCCATCGGGTGTTGGTAGCAGCGCCGCTTCTCTTCGAACAATCGCGCAAGTGGCCGGCTCGGCGGCTCCAGCAATTAAATCCGTGGAACAACTTACTCAAATAAAAGTTTAGACGTACGGATGAGGCTTCAGCAGGAGCCTGCTTCGATTAACATATGTTAATCTGGAGAATTACACACTATAGCTAAAGGGATTCTTACATGAGAATAGCGGGCGGCAAAAAAAATAAATCAAATATCCCCCTGAAATCGTTTATTTTACTTTGCTTTTCTCACCTCAGGTGGGATTTCGTACACCAACGCCCGCAGCATATTTTGACGCACGCCTCAAAGCAGCAGCAGCTAATTTACTTTGAGGAGCCAGTCTACGAGGAAATACACTGTCCTTCGATGCGGGTGAACAATCGGTCTGCAATGATCACAATCGTAACCCCGGTTCTTCCGGTCGGCATTTCCGCGACAAAGGCAGACGCCATCCAGCGCAGGTTCGTCAACCAGATCGTCAACTCAACTCCGCATGACCGGCTGACCATCTGGTACTACACGCCCATGGCGCTGCGTTTCAGTGACCATATAGCGTGCGATGTATGCGTCTACGACTGCATGGATGAACTCTCAGCCTTCAAGAACGCACCGGCAGAGTTGCAGCAGATGGAAAAAGCGCTGTTCCAGCGCGCTGATATCGTGTTCACGGGCGGGCAGAGTCTGTACGAGGCCAAACGAAGCCTCCACAAGTCGATTTTTCCCTTCCCCAGCAGCATAGACGTTGCGCATTTCCACAAGGCAAGAGAGCCCGGCGATGACCCTGTAGACCAGGCAGACATACCTCACCCGAGGGTAGGCTTCTTCGGGGTGATCGACGAACGGCTCGACGTTGAAATGATCGCACAGGCGGCTGCGGCAATGCCCGAAGTGCATTTCGTCATGCTCGGCCCGGTGGTCAAGATCGACCCGCTAAGCCTGCCGCGCGCAAGTAACTTACATTGGCTGGGTGCCAAGTCCTACGCCGACCTGCCTCGCTATCTCAGGCACTGGAGCGCCGGCTGGATGCCCTTCGCGCTCAATGAGGCGACACGCTATATCAGCCCGACCAAAACTCCTGAGTTCCTGGCCGCCGGACTGCCGGTGGTCTCCACGGCGATTGTGGACGTCGTGCGCACCTATGGTGCCGAAGGCCTGGTCGACATTGTTGACGCCGAAGACATCGAAACCAAGCTTCGCTCCCTTCTGTCACGTCCCCGGAATTTCCTGTTGAAGGAGGTCGATGCCTACCTCGCTAACATGTCCTGGGAACGAACGTGGGACGCAATGGCTGCCCATATTCAGCGCGCCTATGCAATGAAAAGCATTGTGCCTTTGCGCCGGGGAGCCTGACCATGTTCGATTGGTTGATTGTCGGCGCCGGCTTCGCTGGCAGCGTGCTCGCTGAACGCATCGCATCGCAACGGCAGGAAAGTGTCCTGCTCATCGACCGGCGAAACCACGTCGGCGGCAACGCTTATGACTGCTATGATGAAGCGGGGATTCTGGTCCACCGCTATGGGCCGCATATATTCCACACCAACGCCCGATCGATCATCGACTACCTCTCGCAATTCACCGAATGGAGGCTTTACGAACATCGCGTACTGTCGTCGGTCGACGGAAAACTGCTGCCGATACCGATCAACCTCGACACGATCAATCGCCTGTACTGTCTTGAATTGACGCCCGAGCAGTTGGAGGAGTTCTTCGCATCCCGGCGAGAAACGGTCGAGGAAGTCCGGACCGCCGAAGACGTGGTTGTGAGCACCGTTGGCAGGGAACTCTACGAAAAATTCTTTCGCGGCTATACAAGGAAGCAGTGGGGCGTCGATCCGGCCCAACTAAGCAAGTCCGTGACTGCGCGGGTCCCTACCCGGACCAACCGCGATGATCGTTACTTTGGCGACACTTTCCAGAATATGCCGGCTGGCGGGTATACACGCATGTTCCAGCGCATGCTGGACAACCCAAGGATCAAGATCATGCTGCAGACCGATTATCGCGAAATTCGCGACAAGATCCCCTTTCAGCGGATGATCTACACCGGGCCGATTGATGAATATTTCGACTGGAGCCTTGGTCGTCTGCCTTATCGGTCACTGCGGTTCGAACACGTGACGCTTGATTGCGAGCAGTTTCAGCCGGTCGCCGTTGTCAACTATCCGCAGACGGAAAACTATACCCGCATTACCGAGTACAAGCATCTGACCGGTCAGCAGAGCCCGAAGACCAGCCTGACTTACGAATATCCAACCGATATCGGCGATCCCTATTACCCGGTGCCGCGGGCGGAAAACGAGGCGCTGTACAAACGCTATCAAGCACTGGCAGCGGCGTGCCCCGAGGTGTGGTTCGTCGGGCGCCTAGCCACGTACCGCTACTACAATATGGATCAGGTCGTCGGTCAAGCTTTGGCGACGTTCGCGCGCATTCAACAAAGCCTGCCGGCAAATGGCGTGGCGCAGATGCCAACGCACCGAGCGATGCTCGATTCGTCGGGCACGGCTCGCGGCGAACATCTATACTGATCTCGGATAGTGGTAGCCAAGTCGTGCCTTGCCGTGATCCGCCGCGAAAGTCGCTAATGGTCGCGCGCCTTTTTTCGACGGCTACAAAACACCCGCCGAGAACAATGTGCGTTGGCGCTCCAATTCATTGGCGACCGGCTGGCGAAGACTGCGCGAACCGTCGGCATGAATCGTCGAGAA
Source organism: Mesorhizobium sp. WSM4847 (assembly GCF_055811335.1). NCBI lineage: Bacteria > Pseudomonadati > Pseudomonadota > Alphaproteobacteria > Hyphomicrobiales > Phyllobacteriaceae > Mesorhizobium > Mesorhizobium sp. WSM4847. The sequence continues at coordinate 23,844 of NZ_JBVVPY010000021.1, forward strand.
CAAGCCGACTTCCGCGTGGCGCGAATTGTCCCAGCCGGGATACGCGGTCACCGGGTAAAGGCATATGCCCTGAATCGGCGCACCAAGGCTCATCGCGTCACGGATCTCATCGCAAACATAGTGGAGCCATGCCGGCCGGCCTGATCCTTCAGCGCCCGTCTCGGCGATAAACATCGGTTTTCTGTAGCGCTCAGCGACTTCGACCAACATTCCCGAAAGTGCGCGGTATTCGTGGTGACCCATCGGTATGGTTGGCCCGTGAAAGTACCATTGATTGTGCGGATAAAAGTTAAGACCGATGACGTCGACACAGTCCTCGCTGCCGCCCAGTTCGGGCTCGGCACGGCCCGTGAGCATGTCATAGGCTTCAAACTGGCCCTGACGAACATTTTCCGCGCGCCGCCGCTCGGCGCGAGTGCGGTCTCGAGGAGCGACATGGATTAGCGGTTCAGCCCAGATGAACCTGCAATCAGGTTCGGCATCTCGCATCGCTTTGACGCCCGCAACCGCTGCCCTCACAAGCTGCCGCTTGAACCATCCCCGCTTCTTCGGCCCCACGCGCGGGAAATAGCCGACCTCTATCGCCCATGCGAAGAACGAAATTTCATTGATGGGACATACCAGGGGAGCTGTCCCTGCAACGGAGCGGTGAACCCGGACAGCCTCAGCGGCGAATCGCACATAGGCCTCGGTGAAGCCTGAGCCACCCTGGTCGACATGATCCGGCGAGCCGTAGTGAAAGATATCCCAGATGACCTGCACCCCGGCGGCCTGAGCTGCTTCGATCATCGATATCCAACCCGACCAATCGAAAACTCCTGGCGCTGTCTCAATCAGGTGCCAGCGCAAGCCGTCGCGAATCGTGCGAAGCCCAAGGGCAGCACAACTGCGATAGTCGCCGAGGGCGTGCGTGTCGTGTGCGGTCGCGCGGATCAAATCGAGGCGCACTCCGTCGCCGCGCCGATGGGATGAACACTCGAAACCAGCCATGAAGAAGCTGGCAAACGCGGACCGGTACTCGCCTGGCGGACGCGCCGGATCGCTGCTCATACGTGCGACCCGTCGGCCAAGGCTCGCGCCGACGCTCCCGCCAGGCGACCGGCCATTGCCATTCTCGACCGCCACAATTGCTTTCGGGCCTCCATCACGTCGTCCCCTGAGCGGTACATGCCGTGCAAGCGTCGAAAGTTGACCAAGCGAGCGTGAGCGGAGCCGAGTCCAGGTGTTGTCGGTGAGCAGACGTTGACCTCCGGATGACAGACTGTCGCTCTGAAGCCGCGCCTCGCCAATCGTTGTCGGGCTTGATGATGGAATCCGAGGAAGGAGAAGATCGCACGCACGACAACTATAAAGCCGATGAGATGCAACGACACGCGCAATCTCCCCCACACTGCCTACCGAACTTGCCTGCGACCGTTAGGTTCCCCTTCGGCTAAAGTTTTTCTGGTCGGGCAGGCGACCCGCCAACCTGGCATTTCTGCCCTTGTCGACGAAGCGACGCACGACAATTCCGCTCCCTCGTCATCCGCAGCGAGGGTTCGGCCTGCAACTTCTCTGGTGATCGGTCGACATCACCAGCTTCGCGCCGCTCTTGAGGCAGGGCGCCGCGGCGTCGAGACAGGGCATCGTTGTACCCAAGATGGGGTAAAGATCATCGGCCTGCCAAGCCCGGCGAAACATTTTGCCACCGCGGCAGTTATACCGCTCCGGCGACGAAATTCGGGGCATGCCTTTGAACGATATTAGATTGGCGATACCGCTGGTCGGGGAAGTGGGAGACTCTGCGCCGAGACCGGCTGCCGGCCTGCCTTGGATTAAGTTAGCCGGCTCCTATTTCGCCACCGAGGACGGCGAGGCATGGACGCCGATCGGGCAGAATGATGCGGTAAGCTGGCCCGAACTCAATGGCCTGTTCCGGCGCGCCGATATGGCCGGCGTGGAAAATCATCTCCGTTGGCTGAAGGAAAGCGGCGTCACATGCCTCAGGCTGATGCTGGAATATGCCCAGGTTCGCCACCGCTACTTCGAGAAGCCGCAGGGCCGCTTCGTGCCGGCGATGGTGCAATTGTGGGACGACCTCTTTCGTCTTTGCGAAAAGCAGGGCTTAAGAATCCTGCTCACTCCCTTTGATACGTTCTGGCAATGGCTCCATTGGCGCCACCACCCCTACAACCGCAATAACGGAGGCGTGCTGGACCACCCGTCGCGATTCCTGGTCTGCGCCGAGACGCGCCGCGCGATCAAGGCAAGGCTGGAATTCGTGGTTCGCAGATGGAGCGGCAGCGGAGCCTTCTTCGCATGGGACCTCTGGAACGAGATCCATCCCGAGCAGGCTCAGGGCAGCGCGGATGGATTCGGCGCCTTCATCCATGATCTCAGCGATTTTGTGCGCCGGCTGGAAACGTCACTTTACGGTCGCTCTCACCCGCAGACCGTCTCGCTTTTCGGACCTGAGCTTCGCTGGCGGCCTCACATGCCGCTGCCCGGGCCGATCTTCCGCCACCCCGACCTCGACTTCGCCTCCCTCCATCTCTACGAGGAGGGCACGATCGACGACCCCAGTGACACGGTGGCGCCAGCGCTCGGCATGGCGCGGATCGTCGGAGAGGCGCTTGGTGAAATTCATGACGGTCGCCCTTTTCTCGATTCCGAGCACGGCCCGATCCACTCGTTCAAGGACAAGAAGATCACGCTCCCCGAACCCTTCGACGATGAATACTTCCGCCATCTGCAATGGGCTCACCTCGCGGCGGGGGGTGCCGGTGGCGGCATGCGGTGGCCGAACCGCTCCCCGCACGTGCTCACCCCCGGAATGCGGCGGGCGCAGCGTTCGCTGGCCGACTTCCTGCCTCTGATAGATTGGGTTTCGTTCCGGCGTGTCCATCTCGGCGACAAGATGCGGATTTCCGGTCCCGACATCGCGCCGGTCGCCTGCGGCGACGATTCCCAGGCAGTGGTCTGGCTGGTTCGCAGCGACACGATCGGGCGAAATGGCATGCTGCGTGCCGGCACTGCGCCCATTCTTGCCGTCCTGGAGCTGCCCGGGTTGGCTCGCGGCACCTATCGCGTCATCGCCTGGGACACCGCGGCCGGCAGGCAAACAGCGGAATGGCAAGCGAATTCGGACGGCTGGCTGAAGCTTGATTTGCCGCCGTTCTCCGCCGATGTCGCCCTTGCCATCCGCCCGGTCTAGAGCAGGCCACCTCGCGCCCCTACGGTGTCGTGATCCCCCAAGCCAAAGCTTGGGGTCTGGTGCCGGCGACGCGATCCTCAAATGGAACATTAGTCACTTCTTAGTATGTCTAGTATGATTTAGCGGTGGGTGCGCCCGGCATGCCCGATGCAGACCGGGTATGGTTCCGCGAGACGCCGTATTCAGTTTTTGAATTCTCAGGCTCCGCTCAAGTCGTTCGCCCATCCCACACGGCAGCGCTGCGGGAACGGGAATCCCGCAACCGCAATGCGCTATGCGGATGCAACAAAACCCTCTTCGGTCCGTTCTTCACAAGCCAGTTCACCCTGACTACTCCGATTTTACTCCCGCCGTTATCGGCCGGCGGGTCCTTCCCATTGCGTGTGACGGTCGCGCGTAGGCGATGCGCTTGTTCTCTTCTCCGGTCTATGTGAGAACCGACCGACCCGGCTTCCGCTATGGGGTCGATCACGTCCAGGATGCCTCCGAGCAACTCCTCAAGTGGATCGAACGCGGCCCCAGGTGGAACAAGGCAATGATTCTATGCCTATCAGCCCTGGAGGGTGATCCGATCGACCCCGCAGATAACACGGAAGGCTGTCGTGGCTGCAGCTAAGAAGGCAAAGGTGTTGTTGCCTTCCGACTGGGTCCCTGGTCGCGGAGATGTTTGAACATCTCAGTCTAAGTTTTGCTTTGTCCAGTGTCCGAGACATTTGGCAGCCTTAGCAGCGCGGTGCTACGGCCAGTTCTACCGGTCATCAGGCGACCCAGGTCTTCTGCGAGCGAGACGTCTGTCGATCAGGAAAGAGTTTGTCAAACCTTGCCAGGCGTCTTCGCCCCCCAGGCCTGCTGGCAGCCTGGCATGAAGTTAGAATGATCCGCGAAAGATAGGTGGAACGGTCGAGGAGGCAAGATCTCCCACGTTATGCTCGCGTAGACGGAACCTGCTGTGGGTTAGGTATGTTATAGCCGCATAGCGGTGAGCAGTTTGCTATCATCCAGGAGGGACCCCGCGACAAATTGCATTGAAATCTCTCACCTCTAGCGTTCTTGATCGGGGGTTTTGCGGTCCGGCAACCGCTGGACCTCTTCGCCTGAGGAGCAGAAGTTGGAAAGGGTATTCAGCCATCTAAGCGGGAGAAGTGGCTCGCGCAATGGGCCACGCCTGGGGATTTGCAGTCTGTATGGCATTGACGTCGCTATGGGCAGCATCGGGCTCCGTCTTTGATTACTCGCAGACATGGCAACTCATCATCAACACAGGTACGACGTTCGCCGCTTTCCTGATGGTTTTTCGGATCCAGACTACCCAAAACCGCGATGGCGTAGCGATCTAGGCAAAACCCGATGAGCTGGTTCGCGCCGGCGAAGCGAAAAGCGACTTGATTGGTATCGAACATCTCACTGACGCCGAAGTCCAGGAGATCCGGGTACGAATCTCCAGTGCCACGGGAAAATCTCGGAGCGAGCATTGACGTCGAGTCCGACGGGAGCTGGACCATTGTCCTCCAGGGGCTACCCCTTGGCCAACCAGGAAACGGATGACGTTTCCATCGTTGACCTGATACCTGCCTTGCGCGCCTTCGCCCGCACCTTCTGCCGGGTTCCCGACGATGCCGACGACCTGGTCCAGGAGACATTGACCAAAGGGCTCGCCAACATCGACAAGTTTGAGCCTGGAACGCGTATGAAGTCATGGCTCTTCACCATCATGCGCAATAGCTATTATACGCGCATCAAGGCCGCCGACAGGGAAAAGCCGGGCCTGCTTGACTGCGCCTCCGCAATCCCGATTACGGAAGCGACGCAGGAGTGGTCCGTTCAGAGCAAGGAAGTCGCCAACGCGGTCCAGAGGTTGCCGGAGCATCAGCGCGAGGTCCTGATGCTGATCGGGGTCCTTGGCGTCAGCTATGAAGAAACTGCCGAAATATGCGGTTGCGCGGTGGGAACGGTAAAAAGCCGCCTTAACCGAGCGCGTGCCAGCGTGCTGGAATACCTTGGCAATGAGCCTCGGCAGAAATGAGCAGCGATCTCACCCGCCTAAGCTGTCACGGGTTTCTGCACATCTATGTAGCTCAGAGGTGTTGTTCCCGCGACCGGCTCCCCGACGCCGGTTGCGCAATCACGTCCCGGGAACAAACGTCCAATAGCAGGGTTAATTTCTACATCGATCAGCTGGAGGCGAAAATGTCACTGTTCTCTGCGGCGGTTGCCGTTCTCTCGATCCGAGCTACCAAGTCACCAAAGCAGCCGCCCTTCACCGGCCACACGATGCTGCGTCCGATCCTCAAGAAACCCGATGTGCGGCGCATGACGCCCACAAAAAACTGACCCGGGCGACGAACGGAACAATTGAACGCTGGGGTGCCAACTATACGGCCAACCTCCCGCGATTCAATTCCTGCGATGCCGCCCTTGCAGCTTAGGACGTAGCTCATAAGCGCGTAGCCAGATGCGGATTGCGACGAGTTTGAGGGCAGCGAGGTGGTTTTCTCCCAGCTTGTCGTATTCACGACCTAGCAAATGCCGCGCCCCCGTTTCAATCGCACCTGCCGCAGCCCTCAGGATCGGCTGTCTGTGAACGCGTCTTGGACCAGGTTTGCGCAGATGAGCAAATCGACCTTTAGCCGGGATGCGGATCCGGCTGTTTGGCTCGATGATGCCGTAGAGGATTCCCGGCGCGCCCTGCAGTTGATGTCGCGCAGATCATGGCTGTTCAGGTACAGGATATCGAAGGCGCCGAGATTGGCGTAGGGATCCCTCTGGACGGCTTTAGCGCAGCGAAGTCAGGCAGACCGGCCTCATTGGTGACAACCGCCTCGCCATCGATGATCGCGTTCACGACCTCAAGCTCCCTCGCGGCTTCCACGACGCCCATATACTTGCTCGTCCAGTCCGCACCGGTTTTCGTGTAGACGCGGATACCTTCGCATCGGTTTGCATGATTCAGCGGGCGGTTCGGCGGGAAGTAGACTATCAAGAATACTTGCAGGCGCCTGATCTCGCGCACGTCAGCCGTTGTTGGCTAGCGGCCATCGCCGCATCACGCCGCCTCAGCGTTTGGGAGCACCAACTCCCGCTACGGCTATGTCTTGGGTTCCGGAAGACAGGACCACCACAGCCGACATTCCGGGTCGCCTGTGGGGGTCAGGTGCCGCACGCACCTGTGTAGAGAAATCCAAGGTGCCGCAAATCGACGTGGTGCCGCACATAAACCAGAGGGCTGAAATGACCAACGCCGCAGAACAGTGGAAGGTTCGGCCTGACCTGAAGCCGGTGAATGACGAAACGACTAGGTCGGCTCCCCCAATTCTGCTTCGTTTCTTGCCGTCGGGCGACGCTCGTCATCAACAGGCGGAAGCTGCATAACCTCCGCCTCGGTGCGACCGCCAAGGCCGAACAAAAACCTAAGCACAATGGTCTCCTTCGGCTCAGCAACCCGACGGACGGCGGTTTCCTCCAAGGGACGGGAACCGCAATGCACAGTGCCCGTTGCTCTGATCGATTAGCGAGGAGAAACAGAAATGGCCCGAAAAAAATCGACCGATACGAGCCGGTTAAAGAAGGGTGCAGATCTTGAAGTTGAGCACCTGACGGAGGTGACAGACGTGACGCCGAAACAGGCGCGAACACTGCTTCGCAAGCACGGCGCCGACTGGCAGAAACTGAAGGACGAAGCTGAAGATTTGAAGGAAAACTGACGCACCGAAGACCGGGCAATTAGAACCGCCAAGGGTCTGGCGGCGAAACATGCTGGTGTAATTGCATGGTCGCGCGATGCTAACCCGTCGCTGGGCGAATACGGCGAGCCGACGACACTATTTGTTAGCGGCGACGTGCCGGACATGGAGTGACAGGCTGCCGTGTCCGACGCGCAACACCGCTTAGCGAGGTGCAGCAGATCAGCGTTTGGCGCTATCGCTTTCCGTGTCGGCCCTCGCGAGGAACTGCTCGGTTGTCGCGGGAAGATTGTCTTCAACCATTCCGCCATCGAGACCTCCTCTCGCAGGTTCTCTTCGCAAGCCCGCACGACCTCGGTTTCGCCTAGCGATTCAGCGGCGGCAATGAGGATCGTGTAGGAAGCGATTTCCATGTGTTCGAACGTGTAGCTCGCGAGCGATCCCTTCATTACCTCGTCGCCGGCGAAGATGCCGCTCAACGATTGCGCCATGGCAACCAAACTTGCCGGCAGCATCCTTCATCGTGGATGAACCCTCATCCATCCGATCGAGACAGGCTTTCAGCCGAGCAGCCTGCTGCCTCGTTTCATCAAGGTGCAGTCGCATTCGGTCGGCGAGTTCGGGATAGTTCTCAATGCGGCTTAGCTGTCCGTTCAAGATTGTTTCGGCCTGTTCTTCCATGGCATGTGCGTCCCGAAGCTATTGGACCAGCCATTCTCGCGACTCAGACATTTCAAATCTCCTTTGTGGTAAAGGAGAACTGCCGAACGGTGACATTGTTCCTAGTTCGTCAAACCTGCGTAGAAGGTGCGCTGGGTGGGGATCAATCATCTTCCCGGAAATCCTGCAGCGACGCGTGCCGAAGGTCTTCCTCGCCCCTGAGGTGCTTCACGCAAGCCTTGATCCCCGGTTTGACCCACTGCGTCACTGGCCGTTTATTCATGTCCTTAGGCGCCCGGCCCGGCATGTTCTTGGACGCGCTTCCAGCCCAAGTTCCCGCATCTGGCGATTAAAGCTGACAAACGCACGTATTTCCGCGTGCCAGGTTCGGGCCATGAGCGCGAATGCCGGCTTGCGTGATGCCGGACGTGATCGAATTTGATGAGACAATGAAGCGGACAGAGGGCGAGGATCGAGCTTTGCTGATCGGCAACGGCTTCTCCGCTCAATATTTCAGCTACCGCAACCTCCTCAATAATTCCGGCCTCGCCGCCGGCACTCCGGTGCGCAATCTCTTCGACGCTCTTGGGACGGTCGATTTCGAGGTCGTGGTGCACGCCCTGGAAGGGGCGGTGCTGGTGGAGCAGGCGTATGGGAACGACGCCCATGCTTCCGACATCAAGGCGGATGCCCAGAAGGTTCGCGAGGCACTGGTTGAGGCAGTCAACTCGACCCACCCCAAGCACCGGGATGATCTAGGTTCGAAATACACGAGCAGCGCCGACTTCTTGTCTTGCTTCTCCACAGTGTTCTCGCTGAACTATGATCTCCTACTTTACTGGGTCAATCTCGAAAAGCGGCTTCTCCGGGACGGATTTGGGCTGGGTAAGTCTGCCGGCTCTTTCCATGGCCCCTTCTCGGAGGACGCGTACTGCCATCTCTACAACCTGCACGGTGGCCTGCACCTATTCGAGAGCGGGGCAGGCGATATAATGAAGGCAGTCGACACTGGTTCTGGAGTCATCGACACGATTACTGAAGAGATCGCCAAGAACGGCAGGTTTCCGGTTTACGTTTCGGAGGGCACGAGCGACCAGAAGATGCGCAAGATCAACTCAGTCGCTTACCTCCGTCATTGCCTCAACATCCTGCGGAGTAATTCCGCGGTGATGTTCATCTATGGGCATAGCGCCGACGAGAACGACGCTCACGTTTACCGGGCCATTTTCGAGTCTGAAGCGAAGCACATCTACTTCGGCGTCTACAAACCGGACGGCGAGAAGCTCAGGGCGCTAGACGGTCTCCTAGCAAAGTATCAGAAGACCGCAGGCTCGATGATCGGCTACACATTCTTCGACAGCGGAAGCGCGAAAGTTTGGGACATTTGAAGTTTGGACCCGCGACACCTAAGACGGAGCATCCATCGGCTTGAGTCGTGGCGTCTGTCTTCATCGGGAATGCGCAGGTCCACAAAGCGTCGCGGACCTATCGCGCGAGCCTCATACGGGAGGCGATTGTCATTGGACCGCTACCGCTGATGCGATGATCGATTGCTCTGTCGCTCAAGAGCGATAGCGCTACCGACTAATCATCCGCCATCAAATCGACCGGCAAGCCTCACACCTGGGCCACTGCCATTGGCTGGAATGAACTCGATGCCAGCCGCCTCAAGCGCATTGCGAATCGCCTTTTGATTCGCCGTAGTGATAGACGGCATGCCGGGTACTCCGCCGCGATGCTTGCTGAGCGCGAGGCGGCCAACCGAGTAGAGGCCTTGCTCGAAGAATTGTCTGAAACGCCTGCCACCACCCTTGCCGGCGTAGTAGCCAAGCTTGATGCCGTGCTTAAAGAAGGTCAATCGTCTGAGGACGATGCCGAGTTTCCCTGGCCCCAAATCCGGTCGGCCATCCAGGATATTGTCCGGATTAGCCGGCAGAGAGAGCCGAGCTGAAGGCGTTCATGCCGTTTCGCGCCGTTTTGCAACTCCCCGAGCGTTCGGAATTTGCTGAGTTCCTGGCGGCGCACCGTGAAAGACTCAGATTCCGGGAGTGACAGATGCAACAGCGAGAGGCCTTGTTGGAATCGAAAAGGCCTCCTGCCGCTATGGCGTGGGCAAAGCCCAAACCTCAAACGAGCCTTCATCCCGCGGATCAGCATGTCGGCAGGCAGATCGCGATCGTTCGCGTCCAGTCGGACATATCGCAGGCACAGCTTGCCCGATCGATAGGCATCAGCTTTCAGCAACTTCAGAAATACGAGAACGCGAGAAACCGTGTCGGCGCCTCCATGCTCTACGAGATCGCCACGTGACTTGGCGTTCCCGTCAGCCGCTTCTTCGAAGGCCTGTCGGGCAATGAGACCACCCGGGAAACTCGACCTCTACCGGTAGACGAGCGCATAGACTTCATCGCCAGTGCGGAAGGCCGGCGTCTTGTTGAGGGCTTGATGAATCTTAATCCGCGCGTACGCGGCCGGGTGGCGGCCTTGATCGCCGCATTGGGGGAAGAACTGGCAGTCCTCGATGCGGACCGGGGCAGCGCGACGACCGCAGAACCCGCGCTGGACGCGCGCAAGACGGCTTAGGCCGACAGGCAGTCACGCAAGCAACTCTGCTGTCGCCGCACTGAAATAACCGCCATTGCCACGGGGGCACTCCACCTATGGTGCTATTTTCTCGCCGGGGGGCGCCGACTGTCCAAAACCGGCTGAAAAACCGGCTGAATTCCGAAAATCAAGCCGGCGACGACTTCCCGGCAGCATCAAAAAAGTTAGCAATTTCAATTGGACGGAATGGCGCGCCCGAAGAGATTCGAACTCCTGACCCCCAGATTCGTAGTCTGGTGCTCTATCCAGCTGAGCTACGGGCGCGCAACAGGCCATGCTTTGAATGGCCCGCGATCCGATCCTTAACGACCGGCCGCGATGTGACGTGTTCCCTAGCGACTGAATTTCCGAAAAGCAAGCCGATCCGGCAAAAGTTTTGCTGTTGTGCCTTGACGGGGACCGGGCGGGCGAGGATCAGGCGGGACGGCGTAGGCCGTTGCGGGCCTGGTCGAGCCGGACCGGCTGGTCGGGAATGGTGACCGCGAATGTGGTGCGGCCGCCTCTGCTTTCGACGAGCTCCACCGTGCCGCCATGGGCGCGGATCAGTTCATGGGCGATGGCCAGGCCAAGGCCGGTGCCACCGCTGCGGGCCGAGCCGCGGAACGCCGCGAACAGGTTCTCGCGCGCCTTCGGCGGCAGGCCGGGGCCGGTGTCGGTGACGGTGATGCGGCTGACGCTGCCGACGCGCTCGGCCGACACCTCCAACCGACGCACCACCGCGCTTTCCGCGTCCGCCGCCATCGCCTGGACGGCGTTGCGGCAAAGATTGGTGAGCACGCGAAAAAGCTGATCGGAATCGGCATCGACCTCGAAAGCCAGTTCGACGGCATTGACGAATTCTATGCCGCCTTCGGTGTCGAGCAGGCCGTGGACGTCATCGACCAGCTGGCGCAGCCTGAGCCTGCGGCGCGAGGGCGGCGGCTCCTGGGTGCGGCCATAGGCAAGCACACCTTCCGAATAGGATACGGCACGATCGAGCGCGCGCAGCAGTTTTGGCGCGAAGGCCTGCACGGTCGGGTCCTTGACCTGGCGCAGACGGTCCGACATCAGCTGCGCCGACGCCAAGATATTGCGCATGTCATGGTTGATCTTCGATACCGCGAGGCCAAGGTCGGCGAGATGCTTCTGCTCGGAGAGCATCTTTTGCAGCCGCTCCTGCATCTGCGAGAGCTCGCGCTCCGCAACGCCGATTTCGTCGGCGCGGGCAGCAGGGCGGATGATCCGCCCGGGGTCGTCGGGAGCCTCGGAGAAGGCCAGCATCGAGCGCGTCATCGTCCGGATCGGGCCGATCATGATCAGGTCTATGGCGGCATAGACCAGCATGGCGGTGAACAGCGAGATCAGCAGCGAGACGAAGGCGACGTTGCGCGAATAGATGAGCATGGCATTGCGCAGGCTGTAGTCGGGCATGATCAGCTCGAATTCCTTATCGCTGTCGCCGACCGGCCCGAAAACGCGCAGCATCCGCTCGCCGCCGAACAACAGCGTGTCCAAGGCGCCGGTCATGCCCTCGATCAGGCCGACATTGGCAATGTCGATATGCTCGTCGACGTGCGGCGGCATCTCAGCCACCACCAGAAGCCGCGAGACACCGCCGTCGCGCACGGCGATCGCCTTGGCGCCGATCGCCATCAGCACATCGTTCTGGGCAGCGCGCGACAGCGAGGCGGGCTCTCCCTGCACCAGCACGATCGAGACGGCCGCGGCGGTGCTCAGCCTCTCTTTCAGCCAGCTCAGCCGGTAGCTGGCGATCCAGGGCAGAAAGATGAGGACCTCAGCCAGGAGCACGAAGACGATGGTGAGCAGCAGGAGCTTTGTCGACAATCCACGCGACAACGGCACCCTGCGGGCGGCTGCGGTCGCCCGATCGGTGCTTTCGTCCACGGATGGGATTTCACTCATGCTGCTTTTTCTTCACGATCACTTGATCGGCCAAGATTAGGCTATTGCGGCTTTTTTGCCAATTTCATCCTTCGTCCCAATCAGTGATAAGATCGCCCAGACCTCGGCCACACGCCAGCCGTTGGCCCGAGACGCCGGAATGTCGGGGCCGGTGTCGGCCCCGGATTGACTTCCAAAACCCTTCTTTCTATAAGCCCGCTCACGCTCGGGCCATTCGTCCCGGCGCGGTTTCGATCGCGCCAAAGCCGGCCGGGCAAAGCTCCTGTTACAGAGTGACAGAATCAAGAAGGGCCGCACCCCGCGGTATTAAAACAAATGAAGCGTACCTACCAACCGTCCAAACTCGTCCGCAAACGCCGGCACGGTTTTCGTGCCCGCATGGCCACCAAGGGTGGTCGTGGCGTCGTCGCAGCCCGCCGCAACCGCGGCCGCAAGCGGCTCAGCGCCTGAACGGAAGACGAGATCGTTGCCCGCAACCGGCAAGCCAGTGGGAGCACATCCCAAGCGGCTTCTGAAGCGCGCGGAATTTCTGGCCGTCCGGCGTGGCGAAAAGCGCCGCGGGCGGCTTTTTCTCGTCGAGGTTCTCGACCGCAGCGACGCAGCGGCGCCTCGCGTCGGCTACACGGTCACCAAGAAGGTCGGCAACGCAGTCGTCCGCAACCGCATCCGGCGGCGGCTGAGAGAAGCCGTGCGTACGCATGCCGCGGATGACATGAAGCCAGGCAATGACTATGTCATCGTCGGGCGCGAAGATGTGCTTGCCATTCCGTTCGGTCAGTTGAAGGCCGAACTCTCACGCCGACTGCGCGGAACACGATAGGCCAAGGCTTTCGATGGAAAACAACCGGAACTTCTTCATCACCATCGCGCTGTCGGTGCTGATCCTGTCGCTTTGGCAGTATTTTTACGTGCTGCCGCACAGCGAGGCGCAACGCGAGGCGGCCCGTATCGAAGAGCAGCGGCTAGCGGAGCAGAAGAAGGCGGCCGAAGCCGCCAGTCCGGGCGGCAGCGACACGCCGGTGCCGCAGCAAGGCGCCATTCCCAATGCACCCAATGCACCTGGAACTGACGGCACGACGCTGGCCAGCCGCGAACAGGCGCTGGCGTCGACGAAGCGCGTCAGGATCGACACGCCGAGCCTGGAGGGCTCGATCAATCTCGCCGGCGCCCGTCTCGACGACCTCAAGCTCAAGCACTACAGGCTGACGGTCGACAAGAACTCGCCCGAGATCGAACTGCTCAACCCGGCAGCGCTGCCTACGGGCTACTATGCCGAGATCGGCTTTATCGGCAGCGACAAGACCGGCACGGTGCCGGGCCCGGAAACCGTGTGGACCGTCGACGGCAATGCGACGCTGACGCCGGCGACCCCGGTCACGCTGAGCTTCACCAACGACAAGGGCCTGACCTTCAAGCGCACCTTCTCCGTCGACGGCGACTACATGTTCACGGTGTCGGACACGGTGCAGAATTCGGGGTCGGCCGCCATTACCCTGTCGAATTACGGCCGTGTCACCCGCTTCGACAAGCCTGCCGTTGCCAGCATCTATGTGCTGCATGAGGGGCTGATCGGCGTCACCGGCACGGAAGGCCTGCAGGAACACACATATTCGTCGATCGAGGAGGACAAGCAGTTCACGCCGAGCAAGTCGACCGATGGCTGGCTGGGCATCACCGACAAATACTGGGCGGTGACGCTGGTGCCGACCGAGAAGCAGCAGTTCCAGCCGCGTTACGCCTATTTCGAGGACGGCCGCCCGCGCTACCAGGCCGACTTCCTCACCGACCCGATCACCGTCGATGCCGGCCAGTCGGCGACAGTCGAGAGCGAAATCTTCGCCGGCGCCAAGGAAGTGGCCAAGGTCAACGCCTATGCGGAAGACCGCAACATCAGGCTGTTCGACCGTTTGATCGACTGGGGATGGTTCATCTGGATCACCAAGCCGATGTTCTATCTGATCGACACGATGTACAAATTCTTCGGCAATTTCGGCCTGGCCATCCTGGCCACCACCGTCGTCGTCAAGGCCGCCTTCTATCCGCTCGCCAACAAGTCCTACGCGTCGATGGCGAACATGAAGAAGGTGCAGCCCAAGATGCTCGAGATCCGCGAGAAATACGCGGACGACAAGATGAAGCAGCAACAGGCGATGATGGAGCTCTACAAGACCGAGAAGATCAATCCGCTCGCCGGCTGCTGGCCGGTGGCGCTGCAGATCCCGGTCTTCTTTGCGCTCTACAAGGTGCTCTACATCACCATCGAGATGCGGCACGCACCGTTCTTCGGCTGGATCCAGGATCTGGCGGCGCCCGATCCGACCTCGATCTTCAACCTGTTCGGCCTCATTCCGATCGCGCTGCCGGATATGTTGATGATCGGCGTCTGGCCGCTGATCATGGGCCTGACCATGTTCCTGCAGATGCGCATGAACCCGACGCCGCCGGACCCGACGCAGGCCATGATCTTCACCTGGATGCCGGTGGTCTTCACATTCATGATGGCGGGTTTTCCGGCCGGCCTCGTCATCTACTGGGCCTGGAACAATTTGCTTTCGATTATCCAGCAAGGCGTGATCATGAAGCGGCAGGGCGCCAAGATCGAATTGTGGGACAATCTGGTCGCGCTGTTCCGGAAGAAACCGTCGCCGGCGGAATAGACGGCGCTGCCTTTCTGCCGAATCCAGGAAAGCCCGGCGCGGCGATAGACGCCGCCGCGACCTATAAGCTCCGCTGTCGTTTCAGGGGCGCTGCGTCGATGAACAGGTGAGGATGATCCGCTGCGCACGCGGTTGGTGCTGCCGGGCGGATCGCACTATTTTGACCTGTTGTTTCGTCGATGGAGCCAGACCATGATCGGACCCAACCCCAACATCAAGCACCCGATCCCGATGCATAGCCGCGTCGGCTTCCTGAAGGGGCTGGTCACGGCGCCGAACATCGAGATCGGCGACTTCACTTATTATGACGATCCGGACGGGCCGGACAAATTCGCCGAGCGATGCGTGCTTCATCACTATCCATTCATCGGCGACCGGCTGATCATCGGCAAGTTCTGCGCCATCGCCGAGGGCGCGCGCTTCATCATGAACGGCGCCAATCATGCCATGTCCGGCTTTTCGACCTATCCGTTCAACATCTTCGGTCATGGCTGGGAAGAGGGTTTCGATCCGGCGACCTGTTCGAAGGAATTGCGCGGCGACACGGTGATCGGCAATGATGTATGGATCGGCATGGAAGCGGCGATCCTGCCCGGCGTGGCGATCGGCGATGGCGCCATCGTTGCGGCAAAGTCGGTGGTGACGCATAACGTGGCGCCCTATGCGATCGTCGCCGGCAATGCGGCCAAGGTGGTGAAGATGCGTTTCGACGACAGGACCATCCGGCGGCTTTTGGCGGCGGCGTGGTGGGATTGGCCGGTGGAAAAGATCAGCCGCAACCTCAATGCCATTCGTGGCGCCGATATTTCTGTTCTGGAGGCAGCGGCTTGAACGCGTTGAACAAGTCCGTGATCGGCATCGAGCTGTTCACGCGGCCGTGGATCTTCATCCGCGGCGTGCCGGCGATGAAGTTCCTGCCGCCGGAAGGACCGCCGGAGATCGCCTTTGCCGGCCGCTCGAATGTCGGCAAATCGTCGCTGATCAACGCGCTGGTCAATCAGAAGGGACTGGCGCGCACGTCCAATACGCCGGGGCGAACGCAGGAACTCAACTATTTCGTTCCGGGCGGGTTTTCCGGCGAAGGCGCCGACCTGCCGCCCATGGCGCTGGTCGACATGCCGGGCTACGGCTACGCCACCGCGCCCAAGGAAAAGGTCGACGACTGGACGAAACTCGTCTTCGACTATCTCAAGGGCCGCGTCACGCTGAAGCGCGTCTACGTGCTGATCGACGCCCGTCATGGCATCAAGGCCAAGGATGACGAAGTGCTATCGCTGCTCGACAAGGCGGCGGTGTCCTATCAGATCGTGCTGACCAAGACCGACAAGATCAAGGCGGCCGGGGTGCCGCGATTGATCGAAGAGACACTGCAGAAGATCAAGAAGCGGCCGGCCGCGTTTCCGTTCGTTCTCGCCACGTCCTCGGAAAAGAACGAGGGCCTCGAGGAACTGCGCGCGGCGATCGTGCTGGCGGCCAATGGCGGCTAATGCATGTCGCGCCAAAGCATGCCCTCGGGCTTGACCCGTGGGTGTGCAGCGGTTTTGCGATGACGACATGCATAAAACAACATCCTAAAGCGCGTCGCGTGAGGCCGGTCAAACGCGACGCGCTTTAGGATTTTGCCTCCAGCGCAATCGTCTGGGTGCTTTCTTCCGTGACAAGCCTTTCGGTGCCGTAAGCCTTCAGGAACATGCCGACGCCCGACCTGACGATGTGGTCGATTTCAGCCTGGCTTGGCGCCTTGGTGCGGTAGGCGAATATGCACTGACGAAAAAGGCCCGCCAGGCACAGTTCGGTGAACTGATAGGCGGCAAGATCGACATCGTCGATCTCGAGCAGGCCGCGCTCGATGGCGGCATTGAGAAAAGCAACGACCTTGTCGTGGCCGCGTTTCGGGCCGCGTTCATAAAAACGCGCGCCAAGTTCGGGAATCCTGTCGGACGCGCCAATCACGGTGCGTTGCGCCTGGACGACCTTGGCCGAGGTGATCTTGAGGGACAGCACCTTGCCGAACTTCACCAGCGTCTCGCGAAGGTCGTCGGCGCGGTCGAGCAGATCGTACATGTTCTTGAAGATCGTGCCGCGCTCTTCCTCGATCAGCGCCTCGAACAGCTCTTCCTTGTTGGCGAAGTAGACATAGATCGTGCCCTTGGAAACGCCGGCCTCACGGGTGATGTCGTTCATCGACGCCGCTTCGAAGCCCTTGTCGATGAAGACACGACGTGCGCCCTCGATGATCTGGCTGCGCTTGGCCGGGTCCTGTCCCGCCGCCGGGCGGCCGCGACGCAGGCCATCCAGCGGATCGCACTGGTCCTTGTCGGGCTCGGTCATAACGTCACACCTCGAAAAAATTCGAACCGATCGGTTCGATCATCCCTTGATATGGGCCTCTCACCGCGCTAAGTCAACGTCAGCATCGAACCGAACGGTTCAGTCTGATGCCCGGTTTCTAGCGATGCCAAGAGAGATGCCATGTCCTCGAACGCGACCCCAACCGCCGAAGTCCGTCCCTTTCCCAACGCCAAGGTTGCGCCGGCAATCGAAGCGCCTAACCCACTGACTGAGCCCGCAACAAGCCCTCCGGCCGAGGCGCCGGCCAAAAAGAGACGCTCGGCACGCTCCTTTCTGTTGCCGATCATTGCGCTTGGCTTGCTGGGCGCAGGCGCCTGGTATGGCTATGATTACTGGACCGACGGCCGTTTCATGATCTCCACCGACGACGCCTATGTCCAGGCCGACATGGCGTTCATTTCGCCGAAAATTTCCGGCTATGTCGATCAGGTCAAGGTGACCGAGAACCAGCAGGTCAAGGCCGGCGACCCGCTGCTGGTCGTCGACAATGGCGACTACAAAATAGCGGTCGCCCAGGCCGAGGCGCAGATCGCCACCTTGAGCAAGACGCTCGATCGTATCGACGCCCAGACCGAGGCGGCGCGCGCCTCGCTCGAGCAGGCGCAGGCGCAGAAGACCGCCGACCAGGCCGCCGCCGCCAATGCGGCGCGTGTCCAAGCGCGCGCCGCCCAATTGCTCAAGACACATGTCGGCACCCAGGCCCAACTGGACGATGCCCAGACCGCGGTCGAGCAGGCCAATGCCGCCCTTGTCGGTGCCGACGCCCAGATCGCGGCGGCTGAGGCCAATATCGGTGTGCTCCAAGCGCAGCGCGCGGAGACGGCAAGCACGCTGGCGTCGCTGCAGCTTGCCAGGGACAAGGCCGCACGCGACCTGTCCTTCACCGTGCTGCGCGCGCCCTATGACGGTGTCGTCGGCAACCGCTCGGTCGAGCAGGGCGACCTGATCAGCCCCGGACAGAAGCTCGCCGTCATCGTGCCGATGGACAAGCTCTATATCGTCGCCAATTTCAAGGAGACCCAGCTTGCCCGGCTGGTGCCTGGTGAAAAGGTCAGGATTTCGGTCGACGCGATCGACGGCCAGGATTTCGAAGGCACCGTCTCGTCGCTGGCGCCGGCATCCGGCGCGGTGTTCTCGCTGCTGCCGCCGGAAAACGCCACCGGCAACTTCACCAAGGTCGTGCAGCGCGTCCCGGTTCGCATCGACGTGCCGGCGGATGTGCTGAAGACAGGCAAGCTGCGCGCCGGCCTCAGCGTCGTCGTCGCCGTCGACAGCCGCACCGCACCTTCGGCGTCGAACTGAGCGGCCGCTTGGGAGCAATGCCGTGGCAACCGCAACCTCGACAGCAGGATCGCCGCCGGCGAGGCCGGCTACGCCTGATACCATTCCCACACGCCGCATCATCGCCTTCCTGGCGATGGTGTTCGGCATGTTCATGGCGATCCTCGACATCCAGATCGTTTCGGCCTCGCTGGCCGAGATTCAGGCCGGCTTGAGCGCCAGCTCCGACGAAATTCCGTGGGTGCAGACCGCCTATCTCATCGCCGAAGTCATCATGATCCCGCTGTCCGGTTTTCTCAGCCGGATGCTGTCGACGCGTGTGCTGTTCACCGTCTCCGCGGCCGGCTTCACCGCCGCGAGCGCGCTGGCGGCGACCGCCACCAACATCGACCAGATGATCGTCTACCGCGCCGTTCAGGGTTTTATCGGCGGCGGCATGATCCCAAGCGTGTTCGCTGCCGCGTTCACCATCTTCCCGCCGTCGCGCCGTGCCATGGTGTCGCCGATGATCGGCCTGGTGGCGACGCTGGCGCCGACCATCGGCCCGACTGTCGGCGGCTATATCAGCCATGCCATGTCCTGGCACTGGCTGTTCCTGATCAATGTGGTGCCCGGCATCATGGTGACCGCAGCCGCATGGTCGCTGATCGACTTCGACAAGCCCAATCTCAGCCTGTTCCGCAAGTTCGACTGGTGGGGCCTCGCCGGCATGGCGGCTTTCCTCGGCTCGCTGGAATTTGTGCTCGAGGAAGGTCCCAACAACGACTGGCTTCAGGACCAGGCCGTGTTCATCTGCGCCATCCTGATGACGGCCGGCGCGGTGCTGTTCTTCTGGCGCGCCTTCACTGCCGAGGAGCCGATCGTGGACCTGAAGGCCTTCGCCAACGTCAACTTCGCTTTCGGCTCGCTGTTCTCCTTCGTCATCGGCATCGGCCTCTACGGCCTGACCTATCTCTATCCGGTGTATCTGGGGCGCATCCGCGGCTACGACTCCCTGATGATCGGCGAGGCGCTGTTCGTCAGCGGCCTGGCGATGTTCGTCACAGCGCCGATTTCCGGCATCCTGTCGCGCAAGATGGATCCGCGGCTGATGATGATGATCGGCTTCTTCGGCTTCGCTGCCGGCACCTGGCGGATGACCTATCTGACCGCAGACTGGGATTTCTGGGAGCTTTTGCTGCCGCAGATCCTACGCGGCGCCTCGATGATGCTGTGCATGGTGCCGATCAACAACATCGCGCTTGGAACGCTGCCGCCTGACCGGCTTAAGAATGCATCCGGTCTGTTCAACCTCACCCGCAATCTCGGTGGCGCCGTCGGCCTTGCCGTCATCAACACCGTGCTGATCGACCGCAGCGCCTTCCACTACGCAAGGCTGGCCGAGCATGTGCAATGGGGCAGCGCCGAGGCGCAGACCAGGCTGCAGAACATGACGCTCGACTTCCAGCAGAATGCCGGCCTCGACGCCTCCAAGGCGGCGATCTCGAAACTGTCCGGCATGGTCCAGCAGCAGGCTTCGCTGCTGTCCTTCATGGACGTGTTCTATCTGTTGACGGCGCTGTTCGCGACGCTGGCGATCTTCACCATGGTCATCCGCAAGCCGGCCGAGCCGGCGGGCGGAGGCGGCGGACACTGACCGCGCAATTTTGCGCCCCCAAAGGACGCGGCGCTCTCATGCATGTCGCGCAAAAGTGCGCAGCGGTTTTGCGATAACGACATGCATAAGACAACAACCTAAAGCGCGTCGCGTGAGGCCGGTCAAACGCGAGCGCTTTAGGTCAGGCCGTGGCCGGCTTGAAGGTCAAGGCGACGCCGTTGATGCAATGACGCAAGCCGGTCGGCGGCGGGCCGTCGTCGAAGACATGGCCGAGATGACCGCCGCAGCGGCGGCAGTGGACTTCGGTTCGGGTCATTCCGAGGGACCTGTCCGCGGTCATGCCGACGGCGTTGGGAATCTCCTGCCAGAAGCTTGGCCAGCCGGTGCCGGAATCGAACTTCGTATCGGAGGAATAGAGCGGCAGGTCGCAGCCGGCGCAGGCGAAGATGCCCTTGCGGTGTTCGTTGAGCAGCGGGCTGGTGCCGGGATATTCGGTGCCTTCCTTGCGCAGCACATTGAAAGCCGCATCGGACAGGATGGCGCGCCACTCGGCCTCGGTCTTGGTGACCTCGAAGGTTTCGGCCGCGTGTGCGTCCTGCGGCCTGCCGATGCGCAGCGCTGCTGCCGTGCCTGCCAACAATGCCACAGCGGCACCGCTCCAAAGAAAGTCGCGCCGGATCATCACCATTCCTCCTCTTTCCGTTTGCCAAATTCGACCGTCACATGGAAATCAAAAGCCGGTGACGGCCAGCTCCCGACACCGGGCACTCCGCACCTGCCCCACACTTACAGCGGACGGTGCGGAGTGTACGCCTGTCGATTGCGCGGGTCACGCAAGCGGAAACCCGCGCACTCGGCATGGAGCCTCAGCCATATGTTCGCTGGCGACGGGCGCTTCGTTACATCTTCGGCAGGAGAACCTTGTCGATGACGTGGATGACGCCGTTCGACTGCTCGACATCGGCGACGGTCACATTGGCGACATTGCCGTTCTCGTCGGTCGCGGTGACCTTGCCGTTTTCGGCCTTGAGCGTCAGCTCGCAGCCGCCAACCGTCTTGACCTTGTGCGCGCCACCATCGTCCATGGCCATCTTGGCGACGTCGGCTGACATCGCCTTGGCACCGATGACGTGGCAGGTCAGGATCTTGACCAGCTTGTCCTTGTTTTCGGGCTTGAGCAATGTATCGACGGTGCCGGCCGGAAGGGCGGCAAAGGCCTCGTTGGTCGGCGCGAACACGGTGAAGGGACCGGCACTCTGCAGCGTGTCGACGAGACCGCCGGTCTTGACGGCCGCGACCAGCGTCGTGTGATCCTTCGAATTG
The DNA here is from genome assembly GCF_055811335.1 of Mesorhizobium sp. WSM4847. Lineage (NCBI taxonomy): Bacteria > Pseudomonadati > Pseudomonadota > Alphaproteobacteria > Hyphomicrobiales > Phyllobacteriaceae > Mesorhizobium > Mesorhizobium sp. WSM4847. Next base: position 45,093 of record NZ_JBVVPY010000021.1, read on the forward strand.
ACGGCGTTCTCGACGATGTTCCTGGTGGCATACATGGCGGCGCCGCCGACCATCGGATTTTCGGCATAGGCGGCGGTGGCAAGCGCGGAGACGGCGACCGTTCCGGCAAGCAAAAGGGTGGCGAACTTACGCATTATTTCTATCTCCTCAGTTTATTTTTTCCCCTCTTTGGGGCGCAAGGAGATACGGGGGATAAATGCCCGAGTTTCGCCCATTCAGGAGAAAATTTTATTTTTTATAACGGCGAGCATGATTTTCAGGGCAGGACTCTTACAGCCTGCATGCTTCCCCGCCAAAGTCACCACAGGTGATAGATTTAAAATCTTCTCGAAAAATCGGCAGATAGGGGTGATTAGCAGACAGGGGCGATCAGATGCTCTTCAGATCGCCCGCAGCGACCACAGGGCCGGTCGGCTGGCCGGTCGGCGAACCGCCGGTCGGTTCAAGGCTGACCGCAAGCACGGCGCCTTGCGCAAGTTTTTCCTGCACGGCCGGGGAGATGGTCATACGCGCGGTCTGGCCGGCCGGGATGACGCCCATAGAGACCGGCGCATTCTTGCCCTCGATCATCCAAAGCTCGAAATCCTTGCCGGCGGCGCGCTCGCCGGAGACATGCGACAGGCCGACCTCGCGACGGGCGGCATCATAGACGGCGAGGTATCTGACGTCGCTGCCATCGGCAGCCAGCGAGGCGATGAGCCGCGGCGGCTCGGCCGGCGGGTTGAGGTAAGGCTCGGCGATATAGATCGCCAACGCCGCGACGGAAGCGGCTGCAAGGCCGCGCCAGAAGGCAAGGCTTGACCAGAGGCCGGCGCGAGGCTCTGCGACGAACAGCCGGCGATCCAATGCCTCCTTGACCCTGATCGGCGGCTCTGTCTCCGGATAGGCGTCGGCCATCGGCGAAAGACGCGCCTCCCAGACATCGACAAGGTGCGCGAAAGCGGCGTCCGCGTCGATGCGGCGTGACGCAATCTCGCGCTCGTCCGCGGCCAGGACGCCAAGAACGTATTCGGCGGCAAACAGGTCGTCGCCTCCAGATTCCGGTCCGTCATCCTCTGCCAGCGTCATCTTTCAAGACACTCTCTGAGCTTCAACAGGCTGCGCCGCAGCCAGGTTCTCATCGTGTTCAGCGGCACGTCATGGCGCGCCGCCAGTTCGGCATAGCTTTCGCCGTCCAGATAAGCGCCCCGGACGGCCGCCGCCCGGTCCTTTTCCAATTCGTCGAGACAACGATAGATGCGCCCGGATTCACCGCCCGCAACAGCCGCAGCCTCCGGTCCCGGCGCCGGATCGGCGACGTCGAGCGCAGCGTCGATATAGGCGACAGGCTCTCGCCGCGCCCTTATCCGATCGATCGCGTGATTGCGCGCAATGGCCACCAGCCAGGAAATCGGGCTTAGCTCCGAGACGGCGAAACGGTCGGCCTTCGTCCATATCTTGACGAAGACCTCCTGCAGCGCCTCTTCTGCCTCTCCCCGGTCCTTCAATACACGAAGGCAGACGCCGAAAAGTTTCGCGCTGGTCTGCCGGTAGAGCAGATCGAACGCAGCCCGGTCCTTCATCGAAGTCCGGACGATCAGGTCGCTGATGTCCTGCGGCGTCATCGGCTGCCAAATTAAGCAATTGCCCAAATTAGGCAATTGCCCCAGATCATTCCACTGCAATGTATTGCAACGGCGGAAGCGCTCCTGTGCACCGGGAGCGCCGTCGGCTTCCATTGACGAGAAAGAGCCGACCTTTTTGAGCATCGGATTTTCCCAAAACCGGGTTTCCACTTTTGCATCCGATGCTCTAGCTTGCCGATAGTTGGGGGAGCAAGAATGTCGGTCGAACGGGCCCTGTGGGAACATGACGCTACCGGCCTGGCCGGCTTGGTGCGCAAAGGAGAAATCTCGCCGCAGGAGCTCGTCGACGCGGCGATTGCGCGGGCCGAGGCCACTCGCCCGGATATCAATGCCATCGCCGAGCCGCTTTACGAGGCGGCGCGGACGCGGGCGAAAACCATCGACCGCAAGCTGCCGCTGGCCGGTGTGCCCTTCGCGCTGAAGGATCTCGGCATCGCCATGAAAGGCGTGCCGACGCACGGCGGCAGCCGCATTCCGGCTTTCGTTGCCGATTTCGACTCGGTGATGACCGAACGCCATCTGGCCGCCGGCCTCGTCCCGATCGCCACCAGCACCTCGCCCGAACATGGGCTGAGGCTGATGACCGAATCCGCCGCTTTCGGCATCACCCGCAATCCGTGGAATACAGCCCATACCAGCGGCGGCTCGTCTGGAGGTGCGGCGGCGCTGGTCGCGGCCGGCGTCGTACCGGTGGCACATGCTTCGGACGGCGGCGGCTCGATCCGAGTTCCCGCCGCCTGCACCGGGCTGGTCGGGCTGAAAACCTCGCGCGGCCGCGTGCCGCTGACGCCGCTGGTCAGCGAAAGCTGGTACGGCCTGGTCATCGACCACGCCGTTTCCCGCTCGGTCCGTGATTCGGCCCTGCTGCTCGACCTGACGCATGGGCCCGATCCGCTGTCGCCGTATGCGGCGCCGACGCCGAAAGGAACTTTCGCCGCCGCAGCAGTGCGTGACCCCGGCAAGCTGAAACTGGCGGTCTACCGAAAATCGCCGCTCGGCCTGCCGATATCGACCGAGACGCTGGCGGCGCTGGACACGGCGATAGCTTTGGCGCGCGAAGGCGGCCATACGATAGAGGAGATCGACCTGCCCTATATCGATCGCGATTTCATCGCTGATTTCGCCAGAACCGTCGCCGCGGCGGTGGCCGGCACGATCCGCGGCGAGGTCTTGCGCGTCGGCCGCTCCATTTCGGGTGATATCGAACGCACCACGCGGGTGATGAGCGCCTTCGGCGAAGTTCTTTCGGCCGGCGAGATCTATGCCAGCCTGCAGCGGCTGCATGCCACGTCGCGCCGGTTGATCATCGAGACCGCGCGGTACGATGCCGTGCTGATGCCTGTCATCGCGCATCCGCCGCTCGCCTGCGGCGCGATGGATCCAAAAGGCGCAGATGCGTTCCTGGAAGAAATGCTCGACAGGCTGCGGCTTGCGCGCCTGCTGAAATTCAAGCCGCTGTTCGGCCAGTTGATGGACAAGAGCCTGTGGTTCACCCACTGGCCGGCAATCCAGAACGTCAGCGGCCAGCCGTCGATCGCGCTGCCTGTTCATGTCACCGATGCCGGCCTGCCGCTCGGCATCCAGGCCGCCGGCCGCCCCGGCGACGAGGAGACCTTGTTGTCCCTCGCCGCGCAAATGGAAAAGATTTCGGGATGGCTGACGCGGCGAGCGCCACTGCAGGTGCCCGGGATGAAAGCAGGCCGATTTCACCTGACGTGACAGCAAAGCCGTTTGCCCCCTGCTCCAATTCCCGCTAAGACGCCGCCGTTCATGCCAAGCTGGGAACCAAGCCGAATGACGGACCTCGCCGCCACCGCCGAAATGCAGGCCGCGCTGCTTTCGAGGGCGCTGCCCTATATGCAGCGCTACGAGAACAAGACGGTCGTGGTGAAGTATGGCGGCCACGCCATGGGCGACATCGCGCTCGGCAAGGCCTTTGCCCGCGACATCGCGCTGCTCAAACAATCCGGCGTCAACCCGATCGTCGTGCATGGCGGCGGGCCGCAGATCGGCGCCATGCTGAGCAAGATGGGCATCGAATCAAAGTTCGAGGGCGGATTGCGCGTCACCGACCAGAAGACGGTCGAGATCGTCGAGATGGTGCTGGCCGGCTCCATCAACAAGGAGATCGTCGCGCTGATCAATGCCGAGGGCGAATGGGCCATCGGCCTGTGCGGCAAGGACGGCAACATGGTTTTCGCCGAAAAGGCGCGCAAGACCATGATCGACCCGGACTCCAACATCGAGCGTGTGCTCGATCTCGGCTTCGTCGGCGAGCCGGTCGAGGTCGACCGCACCCTGCTCGACCTTCTGGCGCGGTCCGAAATGATCCCGGTGCTGGCGCCGGTGGCGCCGGGCCGTGACGGCCACACCTACAACATCAATGCCGACACCTTCGCCGGCGCCATCGCCGGCGCCTGCCAGGCGACACGCCTTCTGTTCCTCACCGACGTGCCCGGCGTGCTCGACAGGAACAAGAAGCTCATCGACGAACTGACCGTCGCCGAGGCAAAGGCCTTGATCAAGGACGGCACGGTGTCGGGCGGCATGATCCCCAAGGTCGAGACCTGTATCGATGCGATCGAGCGCGGCGTCGAAGGCGTCGTCATCCTCAATGGCAAGACGCCGCATTCGGTGCTGCTCGAACTGTTTACCGAACACGGCGCCGGCACACTGATCGTGCCTTGAGCGCAGGCTGCAACTTGTCGGCCAGAAATCCAGGGTTGAGCAGGCGTCAGGCCGAACTTATCGCCTGAGGTGCCCAAGCGGCACGTGGCCCGGCCCCTTGATGTTCTGCAGCACGAGCTGCGTGTGGACATCGCGCACGCCGTCGAGCCGCATCAGCCGGTGCATGACAAAGGCGTTGAGCTCGTCGACTGACGGCACCATCACATGCAGCAGGAAATCGTAGTCGCCAGTCATCGTCCAGCACGACGACACCTCGTCCATGCGCTGCACGGCGGCGATAAAGGTTTCGGGCGACCCGTCGCTGTGGGTCACCAGGCGCACCTGAATGAACACTTCGACCATCAGGCCGATGGCGCGGCGGCTGAGCACAGCGGCAAAGCGCTTGATGATGCCGGCGCTCTGAAGAGCCTCGAAGCGGCGCGCGCATGGTGTCGTCGAAAGGCCGATTTCCTGGGCCAGTTCGGACACAGGCTTGCGCCCATCGCGCTGCAAGATATCGAGCATCTTGATCTCAAAATCGTCAAACTGAGGCACTTTCACTCTCCTGCAGCTCCGCTGTGGTGGCTTTTACCTCAAATCGCCTGTTCGAGCCATCATCAAAGCGGATTTGCCTCACCGGATCCGGCTAAACTTTCAAGATGTTAGTCGTGATTTCCAGGGAGAACAGCCATGACGATGAACGTTGCCGATTACGCCCGCGAATGCGCGGCGCAAGGCCTTCGCGGCGACTATTCGGTCTGCCGCGCCGATTTCACCGTTGAGCAGAGCTACAACTACACAGCTGACGAGCAGGCAGTGTGGCGTACTTTGTGCGACCGCCAGACGAAGCTGACCAAAAAGTTGGCACACCGGTCCTATCTCGACGGCGTCGCCACGCTGGGCCTGCTCGACAGGATTCCGGATTTCGGTGTGGTCAGCGAGAAGCTGCGCAAGCTTACCGGTTGGGAGATCGTCGCCGTGCCGGGCCTCATTCCCGCACCGGCCTTCTTCGTCCACCTGGCCGCCCGGCGCTTCCCGGTGACCAACTGGCTGCGGACGAAACAAGAGCTCGACTACATCGTCGAGCCGGATATGTTCCACGACTTCTTCGGCCATGTGCCAGTGCTGACCCAGCCGGTCTTTGCCGATTTCATGCAGATGTATGGCGAGAAGGCCGAGCATCTGATCGCGCTCGGCGGCGACGAGATGATCAGCCGCCTCTACTGGTACACCGTCGAGTACGGGCTGATCCAGGAGGCCGGCCAACCGTTGAAGGCTTTCGGCGCCGGGCTGATGTCGTCCTTTGCCGAACTTCAATTCGCGGTTGAAAGCAAGGACGCGCATCATGTTCCCTTCGATCTGGAAACGGTAATGCGCACCAGCTATGAGATCGACAAGTTCCAGCGCGCCTATTTCGTGCTGCCGTCCTTCGACGTTTTGCGCGATGCCTTCCACAACGTCGCCGACATGGCAGCGATCATCGGACGCCACAAGGGCAAGCCGGCGCTCGACCCGGCAAAACTTTAGACGCTGGCCAGACGCGGACGCTCGCAGCCGATCGGCGCGGGCGTTATTGGTGGCGCGCTGGAATGACGATCCATCGGCAGGCCGGAAGCCGAGAAGATGGGACCGTTCAGGCCGCTTCGGAAACGTCCCTGTCCAGGATGGTCAGATTGCGGCCGCGATCCTTGGCCTGGTAAAGGCGGCGGTCGGCGACACGCATCAGATCCGATACGCCGGCATCCTCGCCGCAGGTGACACCGCCAATGCTGACGGTGAGGGGTATGACCCGCTCATCGACGGGACGGAAGCGGATCAGCTCGACTTCACGGCGAATGCGTTCAGCGACGCGTTTGGCTTCCTGTTCGGTGGCGCCGACCAGAAACGCACCGAATTCCTCGCCGCCGATGCGGCCGATCACGTCGCCGCTGCGCACGCCGCGCTCGATCGCGCTTGCAATCAGGAGCAGCGCATCGTCGCCGGTCAGATGGCCGTAGCTGTCGTTGATGAGCTTGAAGTGATCGGCGTCGATGATCAGCAACGCACCGCGATCGGATTTACGCCGGGTGGCCTCGAGGGCGGCGAAGAAGCTCTCGCGGTTGAGCATGCCGGTCATGTCGTCGCGGCTTGCCTTCTCCGACAGGCGCCGATGCGCAGCGGCGAGCTGGGCATGAGCGCGGGCGAGGTCGCGATGAGCGCCTTTCAACCTCTCGCCCTGCCAGAACGTGTAGGCGCTGGCGATCCAGGCGAGCACCAGCGGGCAGACCGTGGATGTCAGCCAGATCGTGCGGTTGATCGGAAAGCCCATTGCCGGAACGACGATCAGCGTCAACAACAGCGAGACTGCGAGGGAGACGAAAGCGACGGCGGCAGACTTCAGAAATATGCGGCTCATCGCTGGCTCCCCCTGGACCGTGTGTGTGCCAGCAAGCCCTGAATGGCACCTTTCGGCGATGCCTAAAATTTGAACCATCGCGCGATTTTCGCCACCCATGACGCGCATAAGTTGTGGATAAAGCCTCTGCCAAAAGCATTGTTTCGTGCCATAAGGGGTTGCATGACCACGCTCCCGGATCCCGCCCGCTTTGCCCATGTTACCGACTGGGTGTTCGACCTCGACAACACCCTCTATCCGCACCATTCGAACCTGTTCTCGCAGATCGATGTAAAGATGACCGCCTATGTCGGAGAACTGCTGACGCTGCCACGCGACGATGCCCGCAAGCTGCAGAAGGAACTGTACCGGGAATATGGCACGACGCTGAACGGTCTGATGGCGCGCCACGGCATCGATCCCGACGACTTTCTCGAGAAGGTCCATGACATCGACTATTCCTGGCTGGTTCCCGATCCCGTTCTCGGCACCGCCATCCGCCAGCTTCCCGGCCGCAAGTTCATCTTCACCAATGGTGACCGCAGGCATGCCGAACGCACCGCGCGCCAACTCGGCATCCTCGATCATTTCGACGACATCTTCGATATCGTCGCTGCCGGGCTGAACCCCAAGCCGGCCCGCCAGACCTACGAGAAGTTCGCGGAACTCCACGCGGTCACCGGCCACAATGCGGTGATGTTCGAGGATCTGGCCCGCAACCTGTCCGTGCCGAAATCGCTGGGCATGACCACGGTGCTGGTTGTGCCGCGCAACTTCGAGCCGACCTTCTCGGAAATCTGGGAACGTGACCCGGGCCACGAGGACGATGTGGATTTCGTCACCGACGATCTTGCCGAATTCCTCACCGCGATCGTCGACATCACCGCTTGAGCCGTTTCTTCGTAAAGCCGGATCGAAGCCCGCGGCCTAAAGCTGATAGAAGCGGCTGATGATCCCCCAGGCTTCGTCGGCGGTGTCGACGAAATCGATGATGTCTTGGTCGCCAGGGGTGATCGTGCCTTGCTCGGCGAGGAAATCGAGATCGATCGCCCGTTTCCAGAAAGCCTTGCCGAACAGGATCACCGGCACGCGCTCCATGCGGCCGGTCTGGATCAGGGTCAGCGTTTCGAAGAATTCGTCCATTGTGCCGAAGCCGCCGGGAAACACCGCGACAGCCTTGGCGCGCATGACGAAATGCATCTTGCGGACCGCGAAATAGTGGAAGTTGAAACAGAGCTCCGGCGTCACATAGGCATTCGGCGCCTGCTCGTGCGGCAACACGATGTTGAGGCCGATCGACGGGGCGCCGACATCGTCGGCGCCGCGGTTGCCGGCTTCCATCACGCCGGGTCCCCCGCCTGTCACCACGACGAATTCGCGATAATAGGAGGTGGCCGACTGCTGCGAGCAGAGCCGGGCGAATTTTCGCGCTTCCTCGTAATATTTGCTGTTTTTCTCGAGGTTTTCCTTCTGCGTCTCGTTCTTGGCCGCCCAGGCTTCACCGCCCGGCTCGGGTATGCGCGCCCCGCCGAACAGGATGACGGTCGAGCCGATGCCGCGCTCGGCCAGGATCATCTCCGGCTTCAACAGTTCGAGCTGCAGCCTGACCGCGCGCAATTCGCGCCGTGTCATGAAGTCGGGATCGTTCCATGCCAACCGGTAGGTCTCGGCACGCGTCTGCGGCGTGTCCGGCACGCTTTTCGACCGCTCCAGATCCTCGTCCGAATGCGGCAGCGGCGTCCACCCCGCCTTTTCCATAGGAGTCATATTACCTACCCGTCCAATTATTCAGTTGCGCCGTCCCGCGACGCAGCCGCGATTGACCCTCACCAAGCCTTCACATAGGGTCCGGCGACTTTCAAAACAGGTTAAGGTGCGGCCCCTTAACAGCTTGGTAATGGAGCGAATTCATGTCAAAGCCCGATCTGGCGAGCCTCGAAAAGACCATCGAAACCGCCTTCGAGGAACGCGAGACGATTTCGACGGCAACCCGCGGCGCGACGCGCGACGCCATCCAGGCGGCGCTCGACCTGCTCGACCGGGGTGTCGTCCGCGTTGCCGAGCGCCAGGCCGACGGCACATGGCATGTCAACCAGTGGCTGAAGAAAGCGGTGCTGCTGTCGTTCCGGCTCAACCCGATGGAGATCATCAAGGGTGGTCCGGGCCAGGCCGTGTGGTGGGACAAGGTGCCGTCGAAATTCGACGGCTGGAGCGCCATCGATTTCGAGAAGGCAGGTTTCCGCGCCGTGCCGTCGTCGATCGTGCGGCGCTCCGCCTACGTCGCGCCAGGTGCCGTGCTGATGCCGTCCTTCGTCAATGTCGGAGCCTATGTCGACAGCGGCACCATGGTCGACACATGGGCCTCGGTCGGCTCCTGTGCCCAGATCGGCAAGAATGTGCATCTGTCGGGCGGCGTCGGCATCGGCGGCGTGCTGGAACCGATGCAGGCCGGCCCGACCATCATCGAGGACAATTGCTTCGTCGGCGCACGTTCCGAAGTGGTCGAAGGCTGCATCGTGCGCGAGGGCTCGGTGCTCGGCATGGGCGTCTTCATCGGCCAGTCGACCAAGATCGTCGACCGTGCCACCGGCGAGGTTTTCTACGGCGAAGTGCCGGCCAATTCCGTCGTCGTCGCCGGCTCGATGCCCGGCAAGCCTTTGCCCAATGGCGAGGCCGGTCCCAGCCTCTACTGCGCCGTCATCGTCAAGCGGGTCGATGCCAGGACCCGTTCCAAAACCTCGATCAATGAACTGCTTCGCGATTGATCTTTTCAAAAAAACGGACCTACCCGCTTGCTCGACAGACCTCGATTTCTATGGCTTTTCTTCAGCCTTTCCGGGCGAGTGAACCCCAGTGCCTATGTTTTGGCGGGTCTTTTGCCGCTCCTCACTCAGCTTTTCCTGCTCTACCAGTTCTCGCGAACGCCGTTGGGCACTGCTGCAAGTCAGTACTGGGCGCTCGCCTGGTGGATCGCTGTGGTCGTCTCGACATGGTCGACCTTTGCGCTAACGGCGAAGCGGTTCCATGATTTCGGCAAGCCTACCTACTACGCATTGATCTCTCTCATCGTCGGCGCCATTCTCCTTGTCATTCTGGCCTTTTTCAAAAGCGATCCCGGACCCAACCGCTACGGCAAACGCACCAATGCGCCGGCCGAATCCTGAGCGCCGGGCGGGTATCTAGGCCATGCGTTACCGCACGCTTGATGCGAAACTGATCATCGAAACTGCCGAGCGACTGGAAAAACGCGTCGCCGAGCGGTTTCCCGATACCGGCTTGCGTGGCGTCGCCATAGAACTTGTGTCGCTGTCGCGTGATCTGGCCAAGGCGGCGAAGGCGCTGGAAGCGCCGATCTGGTGGCTGCGCGGCGTCGTCATCGTCGCCATTGCCGCCGGCGCGCTGATGTTCCTGTTCGTCGGCACCATCCTTCCGCTCGGCCGCATCTCGGGAACCCACGACGCCATCCAGTCGGTGCAAGGCATCGAATCCTTGATCAACATGATCATCCTCGCGATGCTCGGCTTCCTGGCCTTGATCCGGACCGAAGAGCGCATCAAGCGCAAGCAGGTGTTTCGCAAGCTTCATGGCTTGCGATCGCTGATCCATGTCATCGACATGCATCAGCTGACCAAGGATCCGGCAGCGCTTTCAACCGATTTCAAGCCGACATCGCATTCACCGGCACGCATAACCGACCGTGCCGATCTCGCGCGCTACCTCGACTATTGCTCCGAAATGCTGTCGATCACCGGCAAGATCGCCGCGCTGTTCGCGCAATCGGTCAACGACGATGTGGTCGTCGATGGCGTCAACGACATCGAGTCCCTGGGCTCCAATCTGTCGCGAAAGATCTGGCAAAAGATCACGCTGATCGACGGTCCATTGCGGTCGGCTCGTCCAATTACCTAAGCTAATCTTAATCACCTTGGTCCAGCATGCCTGTGAAGACTGTGTCGACCGGCACGGAGCACTCGACTGGCACACGACGAACCCCTGGCCAACCCGAAAACGCGCGGAAGGCGAAGCGCCGGCGCGCGGCTGTTCGCCTGGTTTTCTTCACCGATCAGAGCGGAACCGGAAGCTGTCCGCGCGCGGCTTCTCGACACCACTTTCGAGCGCAAATTCGCTGTCCTGTTCGGCACCATCAGTGTCCTGGTGCTGGCAGTCGGCGCCACTGTCTTCACCGGCGACCGGTGGCCTTACGCCTGGATGGCGGCCGACCTCATTCTGTTTGCCGTCCGCTTCCTGCTGATGCGGGAATGTGAGCGGACCCGCAAGCGCGGGGGAACGGGGCCGCTGACAGGCCTCATGGCCGCCGGTGGGTCATGGTCGGTGATTTTCGGCCTCGGCTGCTATGGCTGCGTCGTCAGCGGGGATATGGCGCTTGCCGTGCTGGCTGCCTTGAACGTCGCAGGCGTCGTCGGCGTGGTGTCGTCGCGCAACGCAGCGACCCCGCGCTACGCCATATTCGTCATGCTGGCGGTAAGCCTGCCTTTCCTGGTTGGCGCGCTGTTATCTCCGGCGCCCGGAATGTCGATCGTCGGATTTCAAGTGCCTTTCTATGTGGCCGGCGTCATCATCGTGCTGCTTCAAAATCATGCGATCAACGCCCGCATGATCCGCGCCGAACTGGACAATCGCGATCTGGCGATCAAGGACGCGCTGATCGGCCTGCCCAACCGCATCTTCCTTCAGGAGAAACTGCGCGGCATGTGCAGCGAGCTTGCGGCGCCGGCAGCAAACGGCGGCATGCCGTTTGCCGTTCTCAGCATGGACCTCGACGGCTTCAAACACGTCAATGACCGCTTCGGCCACGCGGTCGGCGACATGCTGCTGCGCAAGGTGGCCGAACGATTGAAGCGCGCTTTCCGACCGGGGGATATGGTCTTTCGCATCAGCGGTGACGAATTCGTGATCCTGCTGCCCGACACATCCGAGATCGAAGCCACCATGCTGGCAAAGCGCGCCATTGAGAAGATTTCGGTACCCTTCGACCTTGGCGTGGGCACCGCAATACCCATCGGGTTGAGCATTGGAAGTGCCTTCGCGCCTGCCGACGGCGGCGAGCCGGAACTTCTTCTCACCTGCTCCGATCACGCGCTCTATGAAGCCAAGCGCACCGGAAAGGGCCGTTACCGGGCGCATGTGCGGGCCGCGAACTGACCACAGCGATTATTTGGGCCTTTTGTCGCTCAGTCCATGCAATATCTCGTATCCCGCCTAAGTGCGTCGCGTCTGAAGCGACTCCTGCGACGCACTTTAAGCCTTTGTTTGTTTTATGCGCATTTGCCCAAAACCGCTGCGCCCGCACCGGTCAAGCCCAGGGCCATGCCTTTTGGGCGACATGCATCAGGCCTGCGACAATACGCCATGAAAACCATAGTGTCGGCGGGATGGCTGGCCCTTATGTCTGGCCGTGACAGGCCTTGCGCTTTCGACTAACGCTTTTGCCCATGACGTTGCCGACCGATCCCGCTGGAAATCTCGCCGCCCTCATCCGCTGCCCCTCCGTGACACCTATCGAGGGCGGGGCACTGAGCACGCTGGAAACAATGCTGAAACCACTCGGCTTTTCCGTCGAGCGCCCGGTGTTCTCGGAGGACGGCACGCCCGATATCGAAAATCTCTATGCGCGGCGCTCCGGCAACGGTCCGCACCTGATGTTCGCCGGGCATACCGACGTGGTGCCGGTCGGCGACGAGACCTCATGGACGCATCCGCCTTTCGCTGCCGAGATCGCCAAGGGCGAGATGTTCGGTCGCGGTGCCGTCGACATGAAGGGGGGCATCGCCTGTTTCATCGCCGCCGTGGCGCGCCATCTCGAGTCGAAAGGCGGCCTGAAAGGCTCGGTCTCGCTGCTGATCACCGGCGACGAAGAAGGGCCGGCCATCAACGGCACGACAAAGCTGCTCGAATGGGCGGTCGCCAAGGGCGAGAAATGGGATGCGTCGATCGTCGGCGAGCCGACCAATCCCGATGCGCTGGGCGACATGATCAAGATCGGCCGGCGCGGCTCTTTGTCCGGCAGCATCATCGTCAACGGCCGCCAAGGCCACGCCGCCTATCCGCAGCTTGCCGACAATCCGGTGCGCGGCCTGATGACGCTGGTCGAAGCCTTGCTGCACCCAGTCTTCGACAAGGGCACCAAGGACTTCCAGCCGACCAATCTGGAGGTAACCTCGATCGACGTCGGCAATCCGGCCACCAATGTTATTCCGGCAAAGGCGACCGCCGCCTTCAACATCCGCTTCAACGACACATGGACCGCCGAGACCATCCAGGCGGAAATCCACAACCGTCTCGACAAGGCGGCGAAGCGAAAGAAATACCGGGCCGGCAAGACGACACCGGTCGATTACGAACTCGTCTGGCGCGACCGGCCGAGCCACGTCTTCCTCACCCGCGACGAGCGGCTGATCGAAGCGCTCAGCGGTTCGGTCAAGGCGGTGATCGGCAGGAAGCCGGCGCTTTCCACCTCCGGCGGCACCTCCGACGCACGCTTCATCAAGGATTATTGTCCGGTGGTCGAGTTCGGGCTGGTCGGCAAGACCATGCACATGGTCGATGAACGCGTCGCACTTGCCGACCTCGAGACGCTGACGCAGATTTATCTGCGCTTCATCGAAGACTGGTTCGAGCAAGGCGCATCGTAATCATGCTTTCGTCGGATGAAACCTATGCTTCGCTCAACGGCGCCTGGCGACTGATGCTCGGCAAGGCCGATGGGCTGCGCCAGTTCGACCTTTCGGCCGACGGTTTCTGGAATTCCTTCTTCGCCATCGTCGTCGCGGCACCGGCGCTGATCGTCGGTTGGGTCGGCCTCGCCAACGAGATCGGCGATCCGAATGCATTCGCCGGACGCTTCAGCATGCTGATCCGTCTGGCGACAGTCGACATCGGCGTCTGGGTGTTGCCGCTTGTCGGCCTTGCCCTCGTCGCGCCGCGCGCCGGCATCGGCGGGCGCTTCGTCCACTATGTCGTCGCCAGCAACTGGGCGTCGGCGATCATCGCCTGGATGATGCTGCCAGCGGCGTTGATCAGGCTTTTCCTGCCGTCCACCAACGAGTTCGCCGTACTGGCGTCGCTGCTTTTGTTCGCGCTGTCGATGATCCTGACCTGGCGGATGACAAACGTTGCCATCGGCAGGGGCGCGGCTGTCGGCAGCGCTGTCTTCGCCGGAATGTTCGTGGCGTCGCTGGTCGTTCTGTTCGCGCTGCAGGCGCTGCTCGGCATCGGTGCGCCGAGCGGAACCGGGACTTGAATAGCCTCGGATCATCGGATTCACACGCCGCGTCACCATCGCCTTCATTGTAGAGTCCGAGCGCGTGGTGATTGTGCGCGTGTTCTACGGCTGGGCCGATTGGCAGGACGACCTAGCCTAGTGACGCTGACTGATCGGCACATCTAGCCGCGTCATCCGGACGCCTTCGGATAATCTACCCCAACGAGAAAAAGCCCATCGGGCGGCGCCACCTGGCCACAGGCTGCACGGTCGCGCGCGTCGAGCGCCGCCTTCAGATCGGCAATTGTCCAGCCGCCTTCGCCGACGCGCTTCAGCGAGCCGACCATCGAGCGCACCTGATTGTGCAGGAACGAGCGCGCCGAGGCTCGCACTTCGATCATGTCACCCAGCCGACTGACATCCAGTCGGTCGAGCGTCCGGACCGGGTTGTCGGCCTGGCACTGGGTCGAGCGGAACGTGGTGAAATCATGCCGCCCCAGCAGCACCTTTGCCGCTTCGTGCATGGCCTCGGCGTCGAGCCGCTTCGGCACCCACCAGATCTTGCCCTTGTCGAGCGCCGCCGGCGCGCGCCGGTTGACGATGCGGTAGAGATAGTGGCGGCCGATCGCCGAGAAACGCGCATCGAAGCTATCCGGCACCACAGCCGCCTTGAGGATGGCGATGCGCGCCTTGGCCGTTTGCAGGTGGGCGTTGACGGCATCGCGAACCTTGTCATCAGGCCACGCCCTGACGAGATCGACATGCGCCACCTGACCGGTCGCGTGGACGCCGGCATCGGTGCGGCCGGCGCCGCGCAGCGAGACCTGTTCGCCGCAGAATTTCTCGATCGCCTGTTCGATCGCCTGCTGCACCGAAGGCTGGTCTGCCTGGCGCTGCCAGCCGGCATAGAGGCTGCCGTCATATTCGATGTCGAGGCGAAAACGCGGCATTCCTAAGAAGGATGAGGTTAGGCGGCGAGCGCGGTGCCGAAAGCCGAAGCGTAGACCAGCTTGCCGGTCTCAGGCGCTTCGCCCCAGACCAGCGCCTGCATCGCTTCGCCCTGGAACTCGCTTTCGAATTTTTCGGCGCGCGCGTGACTGTAGCCGAAGCGGCCATAATATGCGGGATCGCCAAGCACCACCGCCAGCACCTCGCCGGCATCCTTCAGGCGGATATGCGCCTCGCGGACCAGCGCACCGCCGATGCCGGTGCCATGGAATGACGGCTCGACCGCCAGAGGCGCCAGCGCCACTGCCGGAAAGCTCTTGCCGCCGTTCTGCACGTAAAGCCGCGAAAACAGAATATGGCCGACCACCTGTCCATCTTCTTCCGCCACCAGTTCGACGACGGCATCGCCGCCGCTGACCAGCGCGTCGACCAGTCCGGCCTCCGCCTGCTGGCCGAATGCGTGTTCCTCGACCAGGCGGATCGCCTCGCGGTCCCGCGGCGTCGCCGCGCGTATCGACATCATGCTCATGAGAATTTCATTCCTTTTTCGAGCTTGGCCCCGCGCAGAAATTCCTGCGCGGCAATGGGCCTTCCGCCCGCACGTTGAACTTCGACCAACCTGATCGCGCCTGACCCGCAGGCGACCGTCAGCCGGTCGTCGAGAATTCCTCCCGGCTCGCAGGCGCCTTGCGAAAGCGTCGAGCGAAGCAGTTTCAGCCGATCCAGGCGGCCGGCAATTTCGATCTCGCACCATGCGCCGGGAAAGGGCGACAGGCCGCGAATATGATCGTGGACTTCGCCAGCAGGCCGCGTCCAGTCCACGCGCGTCTCCGCTTTATCGATCTTTTTGGCATAGGTCACCCCCTCCGTCGCCTGTGCGGTAAAAGTCAGGGCATCCCGTTCCAGACGAGCCAGCGCTTCCGCCATCAGCGCGGCGCCAATGTGCATCAACCGATCATGCAGTTCGCCGGCCGTCATATCGGGGCCGATGGCGCATTTTTCGGCCATCGCCACCGGGCCGGTGTCCAGGCCCTCTTCCATCCGCATCACCATCATGCCTGTCTCGGTATCGCCGGCCATGATGGCGCGCTGGATAGGGGCGGCGCCGCGCCAGCGTGGCAACAGCGACGCGTGACCATTGAGGCAGCCGAGCCGCGGCGCCTCGAGAATGGGTTTGGGCAACAGCAATCCATAGGCGACGACGACGGCGACATCGGCCCGCAAGGCGCGGAACGCCTGCTGCTCGGTCTCGTTCTTCAGCGACACCGGCGTCCGCACCTCGAGGCCCAGCCGCTCGGCCTCGCGCTGCACCGGCGACGGCGTCAGTTCCAGCCCCCGGCGACCGGCGGCGCGCGGCGGCTGAGTGTAGACGGCTCCAATCTCATGTCCGGCATCCGCGATCGCCCGCAGCGTCGGCACCGAGAATTCGGGCGTACCCATGAAGATGACGCGCAAGGGCATTTTGTTCCGGGTCCGGTCTTCGTCTGGCCGTTAAGTCGGCTCAGTCGAAGTCGCGAACTTTGCGGGTCGGCGACCGAAGTCGCGTTTCCTTTCTGCTTCGATTTCGTTCATGATCTTGGCAATTCATCGCCAATTGCGTTTTCAGCAGCGAAAGTCGCGCGAATAGCGTCCCATGCCGAAAGACCCGGCTCCAGCCTGGCTTGCCTTTCGGCGACCATGCCTTCGCGCAGAAGAGCTATCGCCTTGCCCGACAGGCTCTGGCCGCTCTTACGCGCCGCCTGCTCGATTTCCCGCTTCAAGGGTTCGGGAATATTTCTGATCAGCATGTCGCTCATCGGCGTCTCCATTTCCTGATCTGGAACAGGGTAGAGGGGCGCTGTCCCGCCAACATCTTCGAAAGGTTCAGCATCAAACTGCGCGAGTATCGCCCTATCCCACTAACTTGCCCGGCGCCTTGCTGCCTGATGGTTTGTCCCTGGCGAGCTTCTTGAACTTCTTCACCACCATGTCGCGCTTCAGCTTCGAGATGTGGTCGATGAACAGAACGCCGTTGAGATGGTCGATTTCGTGCTGCAGGCAAGTCGCCATCAGCCCTTCGGCCTCGATCTCCTGCAGCTTGCCGTCGCGATCGAGATATTTCACCCGCACGGCGGCAGGGCGCTCGACCTCGGCATAGTAATCCGGGATCGACAGGCACCCCTCCTCGTAGACCGAGCGCTGATCGGCGCTCTCAAGAATCTCGGGATTGATGAAGACATGCGGCGCCGGCGGCTCGTCTTCCTTGGCGAGGTCGATCACCAGCATGCGCAGCGGTTCGCCGATCTGGATCGCCGCCAGACCAATGCCCGGCGCATCATACATCGTGTCCAGCATATCGTCGGCCAGTTTGCGCAAGGCGCCGTCGACGCGCTCGACCGGTTTCGAAACTTGGCGCAGGACGGGATCGGGAAGGATGATGAGCGGCTTGATCGACATGGCGTCTCACCTAAGACCTCGCACGAAAAGCGTCAACCGGGGCATTTGCAGCGGCGTTCACGTTTTGATCTGTGTCGTCAGGCCGAATCATCTATGCTGTCCGATATGAACGACCTGACCACCATCCTGTCCGAACCGATCGCCCGGCTCGGCGCCACCACGATCACGCTCGGCCACGCGCTGGCATTCGGCGCGGTCCTGTTCCTGGGCCTGTTCGTGGCGCTCGTCGTCGCGCTCTGGCGCTCGGCCAAGGCGCGTGCGGTGGCTGCCGCGGAAGCCGCCGACCACGCCCGCGACGCCGAGGCGCGGATGGCCGGCATCCTGGCAAGCCAGGCCGAGATGCAGGGCCGCATGGGCGCCATCGCCGAAGTGTTCGGGGCGCGGCAGGCCGAACTCACGCAGTCGATCGGCCAGCGTCTCGACGCGATGACCGGCCGTCTCGGCCAGACCATGACCGAGCAGACGAAATCGACGCATGAAAGCCTCGCCAAACTGCAGGAGCGGCTGGCGGTCATCGATACAGCGCAAGGCAACATCCAGTCGCTCGCCAGCCAGGTCGTGCAACTTCAGGCAATCCTCTCCAACAAACAGACGCGCGGCGCCTTCGGCCAGTCGCGCATGGAGGCGATCGTCGCCGACGGCCTGCCGCACGGCGCCTATGAATTCCAGGCGACCCTGTCGAACGGCAGCCGGCCCGACTGCCTGGTGAAGATGCCGAACGGCGCGCCCGCACTCGCCATCGATGCCAAGTTTCCGCTGGAAGCCTGGAATGCCATCCGTGCCGCCGAAGGCGTCGATTTGCAGAAGGTCGCCGCACAAGCGTTTCGGCGTGATATCGAGGTGCATGTCCGCGATATTTCCGACAAATACCTGATCCAGGGCGAGACGCAGGACACCGCCTTCATGTTCGTGCCGTCGGAATCGGTATTCGCCGAGATCCACGAGAATTTCGAGGGGATTGTCCACAAGGCGCACCGCGCCCGCATCGTCATCGTCTCGCCGTCGCTGCTGATGCTGTCGATTCAGGTCATCCAGGCGATTCTCAAGGACGCCCGCATGCGCGAGCAGGCGCATTTGATCCAGGGCGAAGTCATCCGGCTGATGGAGGATGTCTCGCGCCTCGACGAGCGGGTGCGCAAGCTGCAGAGCCATTTCGGCCAGTCGGCCAAGGATATCGACGATATTCTCGTCTCGACGTCGAAGGTGACCAAGCGCGGCCAAAAGATCGAGGCGCTGGAGTTCGGCGCGCAGCCGGCGGAAGGCGACGCCGGATCGGCGGCCAACGCGAAGACCGAAGCGGGTGCGCGCGTCGCCGACTCCAAGACCGGCCAATTGAGGCTAAGGGTGGTCGAAGGCGACGACTGAGAGGCTACTGCTCCTCGACGATCATTGTGCCTTCGAACTCCGGCAGCCAATGCAGCGCCGAGCGGTGCCAGATCTGCTTTCTCGGGATCAGTTGTTCGCGCTGCCGCGCCGTGCCGACCCTGATGCCATAGACTTTCGGCCCGTCGCCAACCGACGTGGCATAGAGGTGCGTACCGCACTCGCCGCAAAAGGCCTGGGCGCGCCTGGCGCCGCTCGCTGCGGTCTTGATGTAGATCTTCGGCGTGCCCTTGGTGATCCGGTAGCGCTGCTCCGGCGCCGGCACGGTCACCCGAAACGCTGTTCCGGTCAGCTGCTGACAATCGATGCAGTGACAAATACTGGTGTTGTCCGGATCGACCTCCGCCTCGTAGGTAATGGCGCCGCAATGGCACCCGCCGTCGATTTTCATCTTCGTTCCTCCCTTCAGCCGCGCCTCGACGTGTTGGAGCTTAACGGCGCAGCCGCCGAAGCTCCACACAGGCATTCACAACGCGGCAAACCATCCGCTGGTTCAAGGCTGCTGCGTCGACGCCTGTTCGATGACTTCTTCCGTCCAGACCTTGAAACCGGCCAGCGTGCCCGGCCCGAAAATATGGGTCAGCGGCACATCGGCTGCGTCGCGGCCGGAGGCGATCAGGATGCGGCCGATGCGCGGCGCATTGTTGCGCGGATCGAAGGCATGCCAGCGACCGCCGAGGTAGACCTCCATCCAGGCGGCGAAGTCCATGTCCGACCAAGGCTTCGGCAGGCCGATGTCGCTGATGTAGCCGGTGCAATAGCGCGTCGGGATGTTCAAGGCGCGGCAGAAGGCGACGGCGAGATGGGCAAAGTCGCGGCAAACGCCGCTTTGCTCACGATAGGCCTCTGCTGCCGTGCGCGTCGGCCGCGCGTTGCCGTAGTTGAAGATGATGTGGTTGTGGACGAAATCGCAGACCGCCTGCACGCGTGGAATACCGAGCGGTGAGTGGCCGAACAGCCGCCACGCCTCGTTCGCCAGCACGTCGCTCTCGCAATAGCGGCTCGGCAGCAGGAACAGCAGCGTCTCCGACGGCAGGTCGCGCACCTCGTGCTGCCACGCCAGCAGATCGCCCATCTCAAAACTTCCGGGATCGCGGATCACCGCGTCCGTGCCGAAGGTGAAGCGACCGGGAGGGGCGACAAGGCGGTTGCACCAATTGCCGAAACTGTCGCGGTAGCTCTCGATCGGCACCGGTGGGTTCGAAGTCAGGAAATCCGGCCGCTCGAGATCGGACGCGCGGGAATAGTGAACGTTGAGCATCGCGATCAGCGGCGTTTCCTGCGGAAAGTCGAAGCTCATCTCGCAGCCGATATGGATTCGCATTATCGTCCTGACCGTCCTGCCGGATCACCACCCGGCGAAGGCACGGGCCGTTGCTGCAGCGCAAAAAAGATCATCGCACGGACCAGCGCGGTTTACGAGCGATTTAGAAACGGTTGACAGCCGACGGCTGGCGCCGGCGCCAGATTATGCCTCTTGCGGTCGAGCGTTTCTCTTGGTTCATTTCGCTTGCCACAATTGGAGGAAACGAATCATGGCTAAAGGTGCGATGAAGGCGGGCAAGGAAGCCCGCAAGCCGAAGAAGGACGCGAAGAAACCTGCCGCTGCCCCGACCCTGAAAGCGCCGCCCGTCAAGGCGACCAAACTCAAGGACAAGTAAGCCTCGGCGTTTCGGCGCAGTCATGACCGACGGCATTCCAGGACCATCGACATTCAGCGATTGGTCCTGAAGTGCTGTCGGCGCTGCTGTTGATTGGGCATTTCTAAATCAATGCCGCGAAGACGACTTCGCGCTTTCCGAAAAGACCGGGACGACCCGCAATCCAATGGAGCGTTCCGATGTCGTGGATTCTTCTCTTCTTCGCTGGCCTGTTCGAGATCGCCTGGGCGATCGGCCTCAAATACACTGACGGTTTTTCGAAGCCGCTTCCGACCGTCCTGACGGTTGCCTCGATGGTCGTCAGTCTCGCCTTGCTCGGACTGGCGCTGAAGACGCTGCCGGTCGGCACGGCTTACGCGGTGTGGACCGGCATCGGCACCGTCGGCACGGCGCTGCTTGGCATCTGGCTGCTCGGTGAGCCTGCGACCGCGATCAGGCTGGCCTGCATCGCACTCATCGTCTGCGGCATCATGGGATTGAAACTCGCGACCTAGTTCTTGCTGCAAGGCAGCAGCACAAACGCCTTCAGGGCCGCTGCAAGGCGGCCCTAAATTTGATTGGTGAATCGCGCTTGGAGCGCTAGCGAGCGGAAAAGCCCGGAGGCGTCCTGCCGGTGCGCTGCTTGCGCGCCGCATAGCGCGCGTCGCGCTTGGCTTTGCGCTCGGCCTCGTCGGCAAGCAAACGAGCGATGCGCTCGTTCTCTTCGGCTTCCCGGATCTTCGCTTCCGCCTGCGCCGCTTCTTCCGCAGCAATCCGCGCGGCTTCGGCAGCAGCTTCGCGCTCGGCCTTTTCGGCCGCTTCGCGCGCCAGCTTCTCCTGCTTCAGCCTGGCCTTTTCGGCCTCGCGTATCGCACGGGCTTCGAGGATCGCCTTGCGTTCGGCCTGTCGTGCCAGCACCGCTGGATCGTCCGCTGCCGGCTTTGCCTTGAAGCGCTCGAGAAGCGCCTTCTTTGCCTCGTTTGCGGCATTGCGCCGCTCGAAAACGTCTTTTTCCCTATAGATAGCCAAGTCCACTTCCCTGGAGTCAATTTGCGAGGCTTACATACGCGGGAAAACCCAGAGTTCAAGCGCCAAAACGGTATGCCAGCCATGAAATTCTGAGCTGTTGCAGCCGGGAGACGCCTTTTCGGCTGAATTCGGCTGAAACGGACATGCACTGTTCACCATCCGACCCTCTGGCGGCGCGGCGGACGGGTCGCTACCTGTAGCGCGAAAAACAAAACACCAGAACAAAACACCAGGATGACAGATGATGGAACTCGGTCTCTACACCTTCGCCGACGTCAGCCCGGAATCAGGCCCAGGCGCCATCGGTGCGCATGAGCGGCTGCGCAACCTGATCGAGGAGATCGAGCTGGCCGACCAGGTCGGCCTCGACGTGTTTGGGTTGGGCGAGCATCACCGTCCCGATTATGCGGCTTCAGCGCCAGTCGTGGCCCTGGCCGCGGCGGCCGAACGCACCAGGCGCATAAAGCTGACCAGCGCGGTCACTGTACTGTCCTCCGACGATCCGGTCCGTGTCTTCCAGCAGTTTGCAACGCTCGACCTTCTATCCAGCGGCCGGGCCGAGATTATGGCTGGGCGCGGCTCGTTCATCGAATCCTTTCCGCTGTTCGGCTACGATCTTGAGGACTATGACGAGCTCTTTGCCGAAAAGCTCGATCTGCTGCTTGCCGTCCGCGATCATGTCAAGGTGAGCTGGTCGGGCAGGCTGCGCGCTCCGATCAACGATCGCGGCGTCTACCCCCGCCCGTTCCAGGACAGATTGCCGATCTGGATCGCGATCGGCGGCACGCCGCAATCCGCCGCGCGGGCCGGTGCGCTCGGCCTGCCGCTGGCGCTGGCCATCATCGGCGGCGAGCCGGCGCGGTTCGCGCCGCTGTTCGATATTTACAGGGAAGCGGCCAAACGGGCCGGCAACGATCCGGCTGATCTGGCCACCAGCCTCAACGTGCACGGCTTCATTGCCGCGACCACCGACCAGGCGGCCGACGATTTTTATGGGCCGCAGGCCGAGGTGATGAACCGCATCGGTCGCGAGCGCGGCTGGGGTCCGACGTCGAGAGCACATTTCGACCAGTCGCGCGGCCCGAACGGCGCGCTGTTCGTCGGCAACCCCGAACAGGTGGCCGAAAAGATCGTTGCCCAGCACAGGATATTCGGCAACGACCGCTTCCTGCTGCAAATGGCGATCGGCACCATGGCGCACGCCAAGATCATGAAGGCGATCGAACTCTACGGCACCAAGGTGGCACCGATCGTGCGCAAGGAGACGGCGAAGGCGATCCCTGCTGCGGCCGCGCCGGCCGCTTGATTCGCCGGCTAGATCGTAGGGCCAAGGTCATCGTCAGCGCCGGCTAAGCGCATCGGCCGCAAATCGGAATCGATTTTCGGGGCCGATGGTAAATTCAAAGCGTTAGAGCGTACTTTGAGCGTCCAAGTGGACGCACGTCGCTCCAGCGGAACCTTGAAGCCGCAAAGGCGTTTCCGCCAACAGCGTACACCAATCGCAGTGTGCCGCCGAGGGCCAGAATGAAAGCCGAACCCGCCGCTTCGGGTGCTGCCGAGAGGCCCGATCCGCGCGTCGAGGCGCGTGCGGACATGCACCTGATACGTTCGCTGCTAGTCGGCATCTTCTTCCTTATGGCGATCTACGCGCTCTCCTTCGCCCGCGCCTTCTTCATGCCGGTCATCCTGGCTTTCCTGCTGGCGCTGACGCTGACGCCGATCGTCCGCTTCCTGCGCAAACACGGCATGCCCGATGTGATATCGGCGACACTGCTGGTGGTGCTGTCGGTCAGCATCCTTGCCGTGGCCGGCTATCTGCTCAGCGGCCCGGTCATCGACCTCATCAACAACACCTCGGTGATTGGCCAGCAGCTGACCGAACGTCTCGCGCAACTGCGGCGTCCTTTCGAAAGGATCATGGACATTTCGCGGCAGATAGAGGGACTGACGCAGACCTCCCAAGGGCCGGGCGTCCAGAGGGTAGCCATGGCGCAATCGGGCATCCTCTCGCAAGCCGCCGGCAATTTGCTGTCGGCGGGCACCAGCCTCATCATCGTCTTCGTCCTGTCGCTGTTCCTGCTCGCGTCCGGCACGATGTTCTATGAGAAGATCGTCGAATCCTTCCCCAGTCTCAGCGAAAAGAAGCGGGCACTGCGCGTCGTCTATGACGTCGAACGTGAAATCTCGCACTATCTGCTTACCGTCGCCATCATCAATACATGCCTGGGCGTGGTCATCGGACTCGGCCTATGGGCACTCGGCATGCCCAACCCGCAGGTCTGGGGCGCAGCAGCGGCTCTGCTCAATTTCCTGCCCTATATCGGGGCGCTGATTACAATCACGCTTGTCACGATCATCGCGCTGATCAGCTTCGACAGCATCTCCTACGCGCTGCTGGCGCCGGCCTTCGTGCTGTTGTGCGATACCGTCGAGGGCCAATTCGTGACGCCGACGGTGGTTGGCCGGCGCCTAGAGATCAACGCCGTGGCGATCCTCATCGCCATTGCCTTCTGGTCCTGGCTGTGGGGTTTCGTCGGCGCGCTGATGGCGGTGCCGCTGCTGGTCGTCATCAAGGTGTTCTGCGATCATTTCGACGAGCTCAGCCATGTCGGCAATTTCCTGGCGGCGCAACATACGGCGGTTGAGGACGAAGAGATTTCAGAAACCGACACGGCTGCGGGCGCATGATCCGAGAAGCGGGATAAGCTGCGGCAGGCAGCCGTGGATACTAAATTCCAGAGCGTCCCTTTTTGCTTGAGTGGACTCATGGGCGTCAGTTCAATTTTTTGAATTTGCGGCCGTCGCGGTAGGTTCCTACATCCCTCCCGTCCACAGGATCCCCGCCCATGACCGCACTTTCGGTTCTCGACCTGTCGCCGATCGTCGAAGGCAGCAACGCTTCGCAATCGCTCACCAATTCGCTCGATCTCGCCCGCCATGCCGAGCGGCTGGGGTACAGGCGCTATTGGCTGGCCGAGCATCACAATATGCCGGGCATCGCCAGCGCCGCCACCTCCGTCGTCATTGCCCATGTCGCCGGCGGCACCACAACGATACGCGTCGGAGCCGGCGGCATCATGCTGCCCAACCATTCGCCGCTGGTCATTGCCGAGCAGTTCGGCACACTTAACGCGTTGCATCCAGGCCGCATCGACCTCGGCCTCGGCCGGGCGCCGGGCACCGACATGGGCACGGCGCGTGCGCTGCGCCGCAACCTCGACGCCGGCGCCGACAGTTTCCCGCAGGATGTCATCGAACTGATGGGCTATTTCCAGCCGGCCGAAGACGGTCAGCGTATCCGCGCCGTGCCCGGCGAGGGCGAGCAGGTGCCGATCTGGATTCTGGGCTCGAGCCTCTATGGTGCGCAGCTCGCAGCCATGCTCGGCCTGCCCTACGCCTTCGCCTCGCATTTCGCGCCGGCCGAACTCGACCACGCACTGGAGATCTATCGCTCGCGCTTCCAGGCGTCGAAACAGCTCGACAAGCCCTATGTCATGCTCGGCCTCAACGTGTTCGCTGCACCCTCCGACGCCGAAGCGCGGCTGTTGTTCACCTCGCTGCAGCAGGCCTTCGTCAATCTGCGCACAGGCCGGCCCGGCCGCTTGCCGCCGCCGGTCGACGGATATGAGCGCGACCTCGACCCGATGGCCAAAACCATGCTCGGCCAAGCGCTGTCCTGCGCCGTCGTCGGCGCCCCGGAAACGGTCAGGCAAGGCATCGAGGCGTTCGTGCAGCGCACCGGCGCCGACGAGCTGATGGTCACCGCGCAGATTTTCGACCACGCAGCGCGGGTGCGATCCTTCGAGATCCTGGCCGACGTCCACAAATCGCTGTCGGAAGCTGCCTGACTTTTTTGCGAGGCTGCGAAGGCGCGTTAGGCGCTGACGCTTTGTGCGATCGCCCCCAGCGGCGCGCCAAGGGGCCGGCATGAATTGCGGATCATCAGGCGTCCCTTGAGCGTCAGCTTGCGCGGCGGCGCGTCCCTGTTTCCGGCGAGCCGGTCGAGCAGCAGATTGGCCGCCTGCTCACCGATCGCCTTGACCGGTTGTGCGACCGTGGTCAGTTGCGGCTGGAACACGTCCGACCACGGAAAATCGTCGAAGCAGGCGACCGAAATGTCCTCGGGGCAGGACAGCCCGATATCGCGGATCGCCTTCATGGTGCCGATCACCATCGGGTTGTTGGCCGAGAAGATCGCGCTCGGGCGGTCGTGCAGCGAAAGCAGCTGCATTGTCGCGTTGTAGCCGTCGACTTCATGGAAATTGCCGAAGCGGACAAGCTCGCTCTCGACCGGCAGGCCGGCAGCCTGGAGCGCCTCGCGATATCCCGTCATGCGATCATGCATGGGCGAGATGTCGAACGAGCCGGAGATGTAGCCGATCCGCCGGTGGCCGAGATCGATCAGATAGGTGATGGCGTCGAACACCGCGCGCTGGTTGTCGAGAACGACCGCGTCGGTATCGACGCCTTCGCAAACGCGGTCGAGCAGCACCACCGGCACGTTGGCGTCGTCGACAATTCTCTTCAGGATCGCGCCGTCGCCGACGCGCGCAACAATCAGTCCGTCGACCATTCGGTCGAGCAGCAGCCTGATCTGGTCGTCCTGCGTGTTCAGGTCCTCGTCCGTGCAGCACAGCATGACCGCATAGCCGGCGCGGTCGAATGCCTGCTGGATGACCGAAACGACATCGGTGAAGAACGGATTGGTGATGTGGGGAACGGTCAGCCCGATGGTGCGGGTCGTGCCCATCTTCAGGCTGCGGGCGATCGCGTTGCGCTTGTAGCCGATGTCGCGGATCGCCTGTTCGATGCGCTGGCTGAGCTCGGGACTGACGGTCGCGGTGCCGTTGATCAGCGCCGAGACGGTGGCGACCGAAACACGCGCCACTTCAGCCACGTGCAGCATGGTGGGGGCCGTGGACTTTCGCTGCTTTTTTCGTCCTGACGCCATCATTTTCGAAACGTTTCATCGCCCTCTGGCTGCAATACCTAAGGAATCCTGCGGATTTGTGCAAGAATTGAAATGCATCAATCCCGCCTCATTAGATAGCGACTTGACATGTTCGAAACGTTTAGATTAGCGTTTGAGATGTTCGACGACAACGGAAGGGAGGCCGTTCTTGTCATGGAGCATGGCAATTCCATCACGTCCGGAGATGATGCGGCCGCCGGCCGCTCGGCTGTCGTTCTGAGCGCCGAGCACATCTCCAAGACCTTCGGTGGCATCGCCGCACTTGTCGATGTCGGCTTCGAGCTGCGGCGCGGCGAGATCCATGCGCTGATGGGGGAAAACGGCGCCGGCAAGTCGACGCTGATGAAAATCCTCTCCGGCATCTATACGGATTACGACGGAACGGTGAACGTCGATGCCCATCTGGTCCGTTTCGCCGGGGTGCGCGACGCCGAGCATGCCGGCATCGCCATCATCCACCAGGAGCTCAATCTCGTTCCCGAGCTCAGCGTTGCCGATAATATCTTCCTCGGGCGCGAGAAGCTGATCGCCGGACTTATCGTCGACCGCAAGGCAAGCAGCCATGCCGCAGGCGCCCTGCTGCAGAGGCTCGGCATCGAGCTCAACCCGGAAGCGCGGGTCGGCAGCCTACGTGTCGGCGAGCAGCAGCTGGTCGAGATCGCCAAGGCATTGTCGATGTCGGCGGGCATCCTGATCATGGACGAGCCGACCTCCGCGCTTTCGCCGGCCGAATGCCAGAGGCTGTTCCGGATCATCCGCCAGCTCGCCGACAACGGCGTGGCGATCATCTACATCTCGCACCGCATCGACGAGGTCATGCATCTGGCCAGCCGGGTCACCGTGTTTCGCGATGGACGCCGCGTGCTGACCGAGGCGATGGCAAAGCTCGACGAAGATACCATCATATCGGCGATGGTCGGGCGCAACCTGCTTGCCTCTTCCCAGGAAGAGCGTGGTCCCAGCGGCAAGGTCGTTCTCTCCGTAGGCGGCCTATCGCTGTCGAAACCAGACCGCCACGGCTGGCGCACCGCGCTCGACGGCGTCGCCTTCGATCTTGCCGAAGGCGAAATTCTGGGGATAGGCGGACTGCTCGGCTCGGGACGCACCGAAATCCTGGAGACCATCTTCGGCTCCAGCGGCGGCCGCGCCGGCGGCGAAATCCGGCTCGACGGCGAGCCGGTGGAAATCCGTTCGCCGCGCGACGCCCGCCGGCTCGGCATCGCCTTGGTGACCGAGGACCGCAAGACGCAGGGCCTGCATCTTCAGGCCTCGATCACCGACAATGTCGCGCTGCCGCTGGTCGGCACGCTGGCCCGGTTCGGGCTTCGCTCGCGGGCCGCCGAGCAAGGCCTGGCGCGGCAGGCGGTCAAGGCGCTCGGCATTCGCTGCGGGACCATCGAGCAGCCGGCCGGCACCCTGTCCGGCGGCAACCAGCAGAAGGTCGTCATCGGCAAGTGGCTGGCGACGCGGCCGCGGGTGCTGCTGCTGGACGAGCCGACACGCGGCATCGATGTCGGCGCCAAGCGGGAGATCTACGACCTGATCTTCAAGCTGGCGCGAGACGGGCTCGCCATCGCCGTCATCAGCTCGGAATTGCCGGAGCTGCTGCTTCTTTCCGATCGCATCCTGGTCATGGCCGATGGTCGCCAGACGGGAATCCTTTCCCGCGCGCAAGCCAGTGAGGAGGCCATCATGCGGCTCGCGGCGCCGCGCCGGACCATGACGAGACCCGCAGCATGAGCATCTTGAACATCCTGTCGCGGACGAAGCTCTATTGGGGCCTGATCGCCATCTTCCTGATCGGCGTGCTGGGCTCGCCGATCAGTTCCAAGGGCAACAACATCTTCCTGTCCTACGGCAATCTGCTCGATGTGCTGCGTCAGGTGTCGACCACCGGCCTGATCGCCACCGGCATGACGGCGGTGATCATCACCGGCGGCATCGATCTTTCCGTCGGCTCGCTGATGGCGATCTGCACCGTGGTCTGCGCCATGCTGCTGACGGTTCCGGGCGTCACGCCGGCGGCGGTGCTGGGGGTGCCGACAGTTGCCGTGGTCGCCCTTTGCCTCGGCATCCTGGTCAC
Organism: Mesorhizobium sp. WSM4847; assembly: GCF_055811335.1. NCBI lineage: Bacteria > Pseudomonadati > Pseudomonadota > Alphaproteobacteria > Hyphomicrobiales > Phyllobacteriaceae > Mesorhizobium > Mesorhizobium sp. WSM4847. The sequence continues at coordinate 73,472 of NZ_JBVVPY010000021.1, forward strand.
CCGCTTCATCTTCCTGAACATCGAAAAATCGCGCGCCGGCCCGCAGGCCACCCACGCCGTCAGGCTGGACAGCGTTCGTGGGCTGGTCACGCCCGGCATTGTCGGGGTGATCCTCTGCAGTCTGGTGCTGTGGTTCCTGCTGCCGCAGGTCGGCTCGAAATTCGGCGTGCTCGGCGTGTTGCTGGTGGCGCCTTGCGTCGGCTTGCTGTTCGGCGCGCTCAACGGCTTCATCATCGTTGCTGGGCGGCTGCAGCCTTTCATCGTCACGCTGGCGATGATGGTGACGGCGCTCGGCATCGCCCGGCTGACCGCCGGCCAGAACAATGCAGTGCTGCCGGTCTACACCGGGTCGAACGCCACCGCCGATTTCGAAATGCTGCGCTCGCTGGTGTTCGGCGTGATCCCGATGCCGGGCCTGTTCTTCCTCGGAGCGATCCTGATCTACGGCGCGGTGCTGCGCTTCACCCCGTTCGGCCGCTATGTCTACGCCATCGGCGGCAATGAAGAGGCGGCGCGGCTGTCCGGCATCGCCGCCGGCCGCGTCAAGATCGCCACCTACGCGGTGTCCGGGCTGCTGGCCGGCGTGGCGGCGGTGCTCTATGTCGCTCAATACAGGCAAGGCAAGCCGGATGCCGGCGCCGGGCTGGAGCTCGATGCCATCGCCGCCGTGGTCATCGGCGGCACCAGCCTGATGGGCGGACGCGGCAGCCTCATCGGCACATTCTGCGGCGTGCTGATCTTCGGACTGCTCTCGAACATCCTGCAATTGCACAACATCAATTCGAACCTTCAGCTCGTGCTGAAGGGGATGATCATCATCGGCACCGTGCTCGTCCAGGAACGCAATGCCGGTGATCTTCTCTACTATCTGCGCCTGCCCTTTGGAAAAACGGCGCAAAAGGAAACGACCGCAGCAAAGCGGCCGTCAAAAGAGACCCCGTCTCTAAATCTTGGAGGAAACAAGAAATGAAACGACGTGAATTGTTGAAGCTTGCCGCTGTCACCGCGGCACTGCTGACCACGACCGCGCTTTTGGCCAGCGGCAACGCCTACGCGCAGGACAAGAAGTGGAAGATCGGCTTCTCGCAGGTGACGACCATCGAGCCGTGGCGCGCCCAGTTCAACAAGGACATCCTGGCCGAGGCCGCCAAGCATCCGGAAGTCGAGCTGATCGTCACCGACGGCGAGGACAAGACGGAAAAGCAGGTCGCCGATGTCGAGAACCTGATCCGCCAGGAAGTCGATGCGCTGCTGGTGTCACCGAAGGAATCCGCCGGGTTGACCGGCGTCGTGCAGCAGGCGATCGACGCCAAGATCCCGGTCTTCGTGCTCGACCGCAATGTCGAAACCAAGGACTACACGCAGTTCGTCGGCGGCGACAACAAGCTGATCGGCCGGGCTGCCGGTGAATACGCCGTCGAATTGCTCGGCGGCAAGGGCAAGGCATCAGGCAATGTCGTCGAGATCTGGGGCGGCATGGGCACCCAGCCGGCACATGACCGCCATGACGGCTTCCATGAATTCACCGACAAGGAACCGGGCATAAAATATTTGCTCGACCAGCAGTCGGGCGACTGGAAACAGGACCAGGCCTACAACATCATGGCCACGGCGCTGCGCAACAACGAGAAGATCGACCTCGTCTATGGTCATAACGACCCGATGGCCTACGGCGCCTATCTTGCCGCCAAGGATGTCGGCCGCGAGAAGGACATCAAGTTCATCGGCATCGACGGCCTGCCCAATGAAGGCGTGCAGCTTGTTGCCAATGGCGAGCTGACGGCAACGTTCACCTATGTGACGCCGGGTGCCGAAGGGCTGCGGCAGGCGATCAAGTTCCTGAACGGCGAGAAGGTCGAAAAGACCATCACGCTGCCGACGCAGAAGATCACCAAGGAAAATGCCGCCCAGATCCTGAAGGAGCACGGGCTCTGAGGCGTGTCGCCGGTGAGGGCGCTTGAGGGACGCGGCATGGCGCTGCCCCCCGAAACGCTGCACCCTTTTTTCAACGCTGGCGATTGGCGAAACCATCGGTGGCGGCTTCTTTCTCCCCGTCACTATACGGGGAGAAATGCCCGGCAGGGCAATGAGGGGCAGCGCAGACCGAACAAGCTGACTCGGCCAGGTATCCGAAAATGCGGACTCTTACGGCCTAGGCTGACCAAGGCCGCGCTCACGCCAGCTTGGCCAAAAGCCTCATGAAAATCGCCGCCTCCTTGGCTGAAAGCGGCGCCAGCGTTTCCTCGGTGATCTCGCGGGCGATCGGGATCAGCCGCTCGACGGCATTGCGGCCTTCAGCGGTCAGATTGACCAGCAGGCGCCTTTTGTCGACCTCATGCTTGGAAAGCTCGACCAGGCCGCGCGCCTTGAGCCGGTCGATGACGCCTTTCACCGTCGCCGCGTCCATGGCGATCAGGCTGCCAAGCTGGTTCTGCGAAGTCTCGCCGACATCGTGCAATTTGGCCAGGGCGGCGAATTGCGGCGGCGTCAGGTCGGCAATGTGCGCGGCGAAGATCGAGACATGGCGCTGGTGCGCCTTGCGCAGGGTGAAGCCGACCTGCTCCTGCAGGCGGTAATCGTTCTCGTCGGGCTCCTCGGCCTCGACGAGCTTGAGCTTGATGTCTTCGGCGCTCACCGCAGTCCGTCCCATGCCTTGATGTCCTTTGCCGCGAGGCCGCCCATGCGGTCGTGCACGCGCGGGCCGCAGGTCATGGCGAGGCAGAACAGGATCTCGTCGGGACGAGGCCCGTCGCTGATGCCGACCTCCATGGCATCGAAATGACTGCGCACATAGGCGGCGTTGATATGACCTAGCGGCACGTCGAGCCGCGAGCCGAAGGCGCCGACCTTCTTTGCCGATGGCACGATCGCCTTGGCGTCGCCGAGCCGCTCGCGCATGGCATAGCCGCCAGGCACATGCCACAGCGCGCCATGCTCCAGTTCGCCAGCGATACCGACGATGGCGCCCTTGCCGTAGCCGTCGATCTGTTTCACGTCGCCGCCCAATGCGGCGATGAGCTTGTCGGAGAGCAGCAGCCCGAGCGGCTTCAGACCGTCCATGGCGCTCTGCAAGTCTTCCACGTAACGGCCGGCGAATGGGTTGTTCACCACCGCCATGGCGGCGGCGCGGCGGCGCGGCACCTTCGCCACCGGCCCGCCCTCATGAAATATCTCCTCGGTCAGCACCGCAACCTTGCGGATCGCAAACTCAGGCATGGGCAATTTCCTTCCTTGATTTCTCGTTGGGCGCAACGAGCGCTATGGGGCCGGCGATCCGTGCCTGACCGGCAAGGAACAGCGCTGAAGCGGCAAGCAGGCCATGTCGCCGAAAATCTTCGGCGACGGCGAGCCCTCGGTCCAGCGCGGCGGCTATTTCGCCTGATGAAAGCGCGCCGACGGCCTGGGTGACCAGGCGATCGCCAAGGTCGCTGTCGGGCGCCAGATCGCGCGCCGGCATGCGCTCGATGGCGCGATGACCGGGCAGGTCGACTGCGTTGGCGATCAGGGTGGCGGCGGCATCGGCTTCAGCACCGGTCCGCGCCAGTACGGCAACAGCGTCGGCGATGCCGAGCGAAAAGGAACGGCCGCGCCAGCCGCTTGTCGCGATGCCGCGGATCCCGTCTTCGGCGCGGATCGTGATCCGATCTGCCAGTCCATGACCTGTCCCGGCAATGGCAAGCGTCATGGAACGGTCATTGCCGAGATGAATCGCGCTGTCGCCACCATTGTTGACATAAGCGCGATCGAGCCGGCGCCCGGCCAGCAGCGCGCCAAGCATTTCGTCGGCTACCGAACCGGCGACCGCAGCCATCGGCGTGATGAATTGTTTCGCCAGCGGAACAACAGCTGCTTCCATACGTCTCGCCGTCGGGCCAGCGAAAGCACGTGGTCGCGACGAGGCCGGGCGGCGCAGTTCTGGCAGTTCGTCGACGAGCTCCTGCAGGATTGTTTGAACCCGCGCCACCGCCTGGCCATAGGCGGCGCGGCGTTCGTCCGCTTCGCCAAATGCCTCGACGATCAGGTCGATCGGGCCATGATTGAGATGCAGCCGGCTGCCGTCCTCAAGCCAATGCGCCTGCGGGCCGTTCATCACTTGGCCCCGTCTGCCGTTGCGCGCCGCAGCTGCGCCAGCGGCGGCCATGGGTTGCTGGCCGGCGCAGCCGTGCCGCGGCGCGGGTTGAGATACTCGCCGCCTTTGGCGAGAATGTCGTCAACGCTGCGGATCTCGGCTTCGTAGCCTCCGAGCCTGATATAATCGTCGCGACGCAGGGTGAACTCGATCGGCGCCACCAGCGCCGGCGTCGGTACATAGCCGAAGGCGCCTTCCGGCACGCGGGTTACATCGACCATCAGCGTGATGCCGCCGCCCGGCCAGACATAGACCGGCGCGCCGCCGACCGTCACATAAGTCGTCAGGCCCTGCACCGAGCGGGTCAGATTGACCGGGTTCTCGGTGACGCCGGCGCGCAGCGAGCCGCCGGCACCACCGACGAACAGCACGGTGCACAGCGCCGGCTCGCAATTCTCCTCGATCAGGCCGACGGATTTCTGCAGCCGCTCGGGGAATGGTTTCTGCACCGGCTTCAATTCGTCGTCGAGCTCGTAATACGCGAACTGCTCGCCGGTGGTCGAGACCATCAGCAGCGACAGGCCGGGTCGCGCGCCCTTCTTCGCATTCCATTCGCCGAGAATCGACAGCGGGTCGGAAATGCTGGTGCCGCCCCAGCCGAGACCGGGCTCCGACACCTTGAAATAGCGGCCCGGCGTCGAACGGCGGCCGATGATTTTTATCCCGGTGTCCTGCCAGCCGAGCACCTTGCCTGCCTGATGCTCGGAGACGACGCCGGTGATGTGGTCGTCGACCACCACCACCTCGTCGACCAGGCCGCGCCACTGGGTGGCGAACATGCCGATGGTGGCCGAGCCGCAGCCGACGCGCATCCGCTGCTCGAGCTTGCCGTCGATGACCGGCGGCTTGCCGGCTTCGACGACGACCGTGGCACCGCCGTCGATGGCGAGCTCGACCGGCTTGCGGTTGCAAAGATTAAGCAGCGCATCGCAGGTGGCACGACCTTCGGCTTTCGAGCCGCCGGTCAGATGATGCACGCCGCCCAGCGACAGCATCTGCGAGCCGTATTCGCCTGTGGTGACATGGCCGATCGCCTCGCCTTCAGCACGGATCGTCGCCGTTTCGGGGCCGATATGACGGTCGGTGTCGATCTTCACCTTGACGCCGCAGTAGGAGAAGATGCCCTCGGTGACAACGGTGACGAGATCGACGCCTTCGACCTCCTGGCTGACGATGAAAGGCGCCGGCTTGTAGTCGGGATAGGTGGTGCCGGCGCCGATCGCGGTGACGAAGCGGCGGCCGGTGTTGACCAGTTCGCCGTCCCATTCTTCGCCCTCGGCGACAAACTGCACGACCGCGCCGCCGGTCTCGGTCGCGTGGTCGAGGATGGTCAGCGGATCCATCCGCACGATCCTGCCGCCGACATTGCCGTAGCGGTCGCAGGCGCCGGTGCGGCCGTCTGCTATGTAGCACATGACCGGGCAGGCATCGCAGCGGATCTTTTCCGCCACCTGCTTCTCGCCGGGATCATGCGTCTCGAAGCGTTCGGCAAGCTCGCTCATCGGCGTGCCTCCTTGTCGCGTATCGCGGCGCGGATGCGGCTCGGCGTCGCCGGAATTCTACTGACCAGGACGCCGGTGGCATGGCGGATGGCATTGAGGATCGCCGGTGCCGTCGGGATCAGCACATGCTCGCCCAGGCCCTTGGCGCCAAAGGGTCCTTCCGGATCCGGAACTTCGATCAGGATGGTCTCGATCGGCGGCACGTCGCCGATCGTCGGGATCAGGTAGTCGTGCAGATTCTCGGTGCGGCCGGGGATGTATTCCTCCATCAGCGCCATGCCGATGCCTTGCGCGATGCCGCCCTCGATCTGGCCTTCGGCGAGCAGCGGATTGATCGCCTTGCCGACATCATGCGCGGCGGTGATCTTGATCAGCTTGACCGTGCCGAGCTTGAGGTCGACCTCCAGTTCGGCGATCTGCGCGCCGTAGCCATAGACGGCATAAGGCTTGCCTTGGCCCTTGGCGTCGAGCGGCAGGGTCGGCGGGTCATAGCTTTCCTCGGCGCGAAAGACCAAGCCATCGGCGTCGGCCTTCAGCGTGGACAAATCGATATGCCGTGTCGCTTCGCCCTCGCGGATGACCAGGCTTGCGCCATCCAGAGCGATCGCCGCTCTCTCCGACACATTGGCGAAGCGCAGCATCGTCTCGCGCAATGCACGGCCGGCCTTTTCGGCGGCCTTGCCGGTCACGAAGGTCTGACGCGAGGCGGACGTCTTGCCGGCGTCCGGCGTGATCGCCGTGTCGGCGCTTTTCAAGCGGAATTTTTCGAGCGGCAGGCCGACCGCGTCGGCGCAGATCTGCGCAATGACCGTGTTCGAACCTTGCCCGATATCGACGGCGCCCTGATGCAGGACGACATCGCCTTCAGCCGAGATGCCGACCCTGATGGTCGACGGATTGGGCAGCGAGGTGTTGCCGCAGCCGTACCAGCAGGAGGCGACACCGACGCCGCGTTTCGTGCTGTCATTGGCACTGTTGAACGCATCGGCATCGACAAGCGCACGCATCCAATGCGGACGCAGCGCTTCGAGGCACTCGGCGATGCCGACGCCGGATTCCAGCCTCTGGCCGGTGACCGTTTCGGATCCGTTACGAAGGCAGTTTTTGAGGCGAAAATCGAGCCGGTCCAGCCGAAGCTTTGCGGCAAGCTCGTCATAGAGCGTCTCCTGCATGATCGTCGCCTGCGGCACGCCGAAACCGCGGAAGGCGCCGGAGATCGGGCCATTCGTATGGATGGCGCGGCCCTCGGCCCGATAATTCGGCGTCGCATAGGGACCGGAGGCATGCACCGGTACGCGGTTGGCGACGGTCGGTCCCCAGCTCGCATAGGCGCCGGTGTTGAAATCGCCTGCGAAGACCATGCCGGTGACGCGACCATCGGCATCGGCACCGATCGTCGCCTTCATCTCGGCGGGATGACGCTTGGTGGTCGAGATCATCGATTCATTGCGGGTGTAGGCAAGTGCTGCCGGCCGCCCGGTTTTCATGGCGACCAGACCGATCAGCGGCTGCAACGAAACGTCAAGCTTGGAGCCGAAGCCGCCGCCGGTGGCGGTCGGCACGATCCGCACCTTGTCGACGGCAAGGCCAAGCACTTTTGCGACGTCGTCGCGGTCCATATAGGGCGCCTGCGTGCAGGCGACGACGACCAGCGTGTCGCCGTCCACATAGGCATAGCCGGCCTCCGGCTCGATATAGGCGTGTTCGACATAGGACGTGTCGATGGCGCCGGAAACAGTGAACGCAGCGCCGGCAAGGGCGCCGTCCGTGTCACCGCGCTCGACAAAGCCTGATGTGAGCAGGTTTGCCGGCCGGTTCTCGTGGATCAGCCGCACGCCGCCGGCTTGCGCCTCGCATGGCTGCATGACAGGCGGCAACTCGGTCCAACGAACAGGAAAATCTGCAAGGTCGAGATCGAGGATGGCCTCGCGCTCGCCGGCAACCAGCGCCACCGCCTCGCCGCGAAAGCGCGAAAAATCTTCGGCCAGCGCCGGCTGGTCGGCAAAAGGCGCAATGACGCCGAAGCAGTTCTTTCCCGGGATGTCGGCAGCGGTGAAGACGCCAACGATGCCGGGATGGACTTTCACCCAGGCGTCGAGATCGCCGAAGGCGAAGCGGGCGTGATGATGCGGCGAGCGGACCACCAGCACCGCCAGCGCATCGGCCGGGAAGGAATCGCCGCCGAATTTTTCGCCGCCGGTGACTTTCGGCAGGCCGTCGAGGCGGATTGGAGAGGAGCCGACAGCGTGGCCTGAGATTGGCATTCTGCGGTCAAGATCGAGAGAAGGGGTCGCCAGCGCAGAAACTTGTCCCTTCTCCCCGTCACTATACGGGGAGAAGGTGCCGGCAGGCGGATGAGGGGCAGCGCCGTCGGTCGAAAATTCGCTCGCGAACCGTCCAGCATCCATCACCGCCGCGACAATCTTGCGATAGCCGGTGCAGCGGCAGAGGACGCCGCCCAGCGCATCCTGGGTTTCGGCCTCGGTTGGATTGGGGTTGCTGTCCAGAAGCGCTGTCGCCGCGATGAGCAGGCCGGGTGTGCAGATGCCGCATTGCGCCGCGCCATGGTCGAGGAACGAGGCCTGCAGCGCCGACAATCTGCCGTTGGCGAGACCCTCGACCGTGGTCACCACGGTGCCGGCGGCAGAAGCCGCAGACATCAGGCAGGCGCAGACAGGTTCGCCGTCGACAAGCACCGTGCAGGCGCCGCAGTCGCCGGCGTCGCAGCCGACCTTGGTGCCGGTCAGGCGCAATTCGTCACGCAGCACCGAAGAGAGACGGCGAACCGGCGGCACGCAGACAGAGACGGCGGCGCCGTTGACCTCGAAGGCGATGTCGGCGCGCTCCATGCCCATGCCAGGCTGAGCTCCGCTCATGCCAGGCTGAGCTCCGCTCATGCCAGGCTGAGTTTTGGTCATGCCAGGTTGAGCTTGGCTCATGCCGCCGCTACCTTCTCGACCGACGCGTGACCCGCGGCACCGAGAACGGCGCGGGCGACAATTTCGCGCGCGGCGTCCAGCCGGTATTCGGCGCTGCCGCGCACGTCGTCGATCGGCGAAAGCTCGTCCATCGGTGCGGACTGGATCGCAGCGACGAGAGCGTCGTTGACCGGGAGGCCGCGCAAGGCTGCTTCGACGCCCGAGAGACGCCTGGCGACCGCCGAACAGGAGCCGACGGCGACGGCGGCGTTGGCGACGATGCCATCCTCAATGATCAAGCGAGCCGCCGCCATCGCTATCGAAATGACGAGATAGCGGCGCGCGCCGAGTTTTTCGAAAACCGACGTGCCGGTGGCCGCGTTTTTCGGCACGCGGATGGCGGTGACCATTTCGCCCGGCTGCAGTTCCGTGCGGCGGTTCCCCAGGATGAATTTTTCCAGCGGCAGATGGCGGACCATCGCCACCGCGCGCAGTTCGACCTCGGCGTCGAGGACGAGCAGCGCCGGCACGCCGTCGGCCGCCGGGGAGGCGTTGCAGAGATTGCCGGCGATGGAGGCGACGTTCTGGATCTGGACGGAGCCGACTTCCCGCGCCGCCTGCTTCAGCGCGTCGAAGGCCGCCGGCAGCGGATGACGGACAAGATCGGTCCAGGTCGTGCGCGCGCCGATGAGCCAATGGCTGTCGGTCTCAGCAATACCGCGCAGCGTCGCCAGGCCGTTGATGTCGAGGACATTGTCGCGGAAAGGCTTGGCTCCTTGTGCCGGGTAGAAATCCGTACCGCCGGCAAGGATGCGCCACGGAGCCTCGCCAAGCAAAGCGAGCGCCTCGTCTATGGTGGTGGGTTTCGCGTAACGGATCACGCCCGCCTTCCCAAAAAAAATGGGCCTTCCCAAAATGGGCCTTCCCAAAAAAGGGTTGCCGACGGAACTTGCCGGCCTCCGAGCCGGGTCAAATTCATTCGTATGCAAATGATATCAAGCCGGCAGGAATTGTCAAAGCCAGAGTTTTGCGCCGGCGTCCGCATCGGCGCGACGGCACGCATTTGTTATGCCGTTGGAGTTGACGCAGCCGGCCATCTGGTCAAGTTTCTGCATCGGTTGCGTCAGCGGCATTTTCGGCGGGTTCGAACACCGGATTCCACGTTTCGGCAGACTTCATGCCTCCGGGACAAACAAGAGGGAGGCTCCATGGCCGACGAAGCGCTTGTCATCATCGACCTGCAGAACGATTTCTGTCCGGGCGGCGCGCTGGCGGTGGCCGGCGGCGACGAGATCGTGCCGCTGGTCAACGACCTGATCCGCCGGACCGAACATGTCGTGCTGACGCAGGACTGGCATCCCGCCGGCCATTCGAGCTTTGCCTCCAGTCATCCCGGCAAGCAGCCGTTCGAAACGATTGAAATGCCGTACGGCCCGCAGACGCTGTGGCACGACCACTGCATCCAGGGCAGCCTGGGTTCGGATTTCCATTCGGGTCTTGCCTGGACCAGGGCCGAACTGGTGATCCGCAAGGGTTTCCGTCCGGAGATCGACAGCTATTCGGCTTTCTTCGAGAACGACCATGCGACGCCGACCGGCCTTGCCGGCTATCTCAAGGAGCGCGGCATCGACACGCTGACCCTGGTCGGCCTGGCGACCGATTATTGCGTCGCCTTCTCGGCGCTCGATGCGGTCAAGCACGGCTTTCACACGACAGTGCGGCTCGACGCCTGCCGCGGCATCGATCTCAATGGCTCACTCGAGACGATGCTGAACCGAATGCGCGATGCCGGCGTGACGCTGGCTTGAACATCACCGATCGCATTCGACACAATTCCACAGGGGGCATTATGCGGTTTGCGGCGGCTTTGACAGCGGGCGCTGTGGTGGCATCCCTGTTTCCGGGAATGGCGCTTGCAGCCGAAGCCCACGAGCTGCCGGGCGAAACAATGTCGCTGTGGTGGGCGCTGCCCTTTGCCGGCCTGCTTCTGTCGATCGCCACCGGGCCATTGCTCTTCCACCATGTCTGGGAGCACCACTACGGCAAGATCACCTTGTTCTGGGCGGCGCTTGCGGTCGTGCCTCTGGCGCTGGCGTTCGGCATGGCTTCGGCTACAGAGGCGGTGCTGCATGCGCTGCTCACCGAATACATGTCGTTCATCATTCTTCTGTTTGCGCTGTTCACCATTTCGGGCGGCATCCTCGTCGCCGGCAACATCCACGGCACGCCGCTGGTGAATGCCGGACTGCTGCTGATCGGGGCGATGCTCGCCTCGGTCATCGGCACGACCGGCGCCTCGATGATCCTGATCCGGCCGATCCTGCGCGCCAACGACAACCGGCCGTTCAACGCCCATGTCGTCATCTTCTTCATTTTCCTGGTGTCGAACATCGGCGGCTCGCTGACGCCGCTGGGCGATCCGCCGCTGTTCGTCGGCTTCCTGCGGGGCGTCGATTTCTTCTGGACCGCTGCCAATCTCTATCAGGAGACACTGTTCGTCGGCGGCCTGGTGCTGGCCGTCTTCCTTGCCATGGACATCATCCTGCATCACCGCGAGGCCGGCGCACCGAAGATCAAGGATCCGACACCGGACACGAAGGTGCGCATCCGAGGCCTGGCCAACCTCCCGCTGCTGGGCGGGGTGATCGGCGCGATCCTGCTTTCCGCGACCTGGAAGCCGGGCGTGGCTTTCTCGGTCCAGGGCGTGAGCCTTGAATTGCAGAACCTTGTGCGCGACGCCATCATCCTGGCGCTTGCGTTCCTTTCGCTCGGCGTCTCGCAGAAAAGCCACCGGCAGGCGAACAACTTCCACTGGGAGCCGATATCAGAGGTGGCGAAACTGTTCGCCGGCATCTTCATCTGCATCGTGCCGGTCATCGCCATTCTCAGGGCCGGTGCCGATGGCGCGCTGGCGCCGCTGGTCTCGCTTGTCAGCTCGCCCACCGGTGAGCCCAACGACCTGGCGTATTTCTGGATGACCGGAGCGCTATCTTCCTTCCTCGACAATGCGCCGACCTATCTGGTGTTCTTCGAGCTCGCCGGCGGCGACCCGCAGCATCTGATGACCACCTTCGCCTCGACGCTGGCGGCGATCTCGGCCGGCGCGGTGTTCATGGGCGCCAACACCTACATCGGCAATGCACCGAATTTCATGGTTTACGCCATTGCCAGGCATCGCGGCGTGAAAATGCCGGGCTTCTTTGGCTACATGGCATGGTCGGGCGCGGTGCTGGTCCCGATATTTTTGATCGCGGGTTTCCTGTTCTTTCGCTGATCAGCCGACGCCGACATAGCGGCGGACCGCCGACGGATCGGCGCGGAGCTCCTCGACATCGACGGTCTCGCGGTTGCGGCCGTTTTCGATGAACGAGACCCGGTCGGCGACGGACAGCACGGCATCGACGCGCTGCTCGACCAGGATCGTCGAGACGCCAAGGTTGCGCAGCTTCGCTACTGTCTCGCGAATTTTTGCGATCATCGACGGCATCAGCCCTTCGGTCGGCTCGTCGAGCAGAAGCACCTGCGGTTCGAGGCACAGGGCCCGCGCCATGGCCAGCATCTGCTGCTCGCCGCCCGACAGCGTGCCGGAGCGTTGTCTCAGCCGCTGGCGCAGCAGCGGGAAGAGCTCGAGCACGTTTTCGCGCGTCGCCTTGCCCTTGCCGCGGGCCATCAGGCCAATCTCGATGTTTTCGGCCACCGTCATCTCAGCGAACAGCCGCCGGCCCTGCGGCACATAGGCGACGCCGGCCTTCGGCACGTCGTGCGCCGGCAGGCCGGTCAATTCCCTGCCGTCGAGCCTGATCGAGCCGGCGCGTGACGGAACGAGGCCCATGATCGCCTTCAGCGTCGTCGTCTTGCCGGCGCCGTTGCGGCCGAACAAGCAAAGCACCTCGCCCTTGTTCAGCACGAGGTCGAGGCCGTAGAGCACCTGGACCTCGCCGTAGAAGCAATCGAGCCCGGAGATGGTCAGTGCTTCAGCCCTCGGTTGCGTCATGGGGTCGTCCCCAGATAGGCGTCCTGCACCTCGGCATTGGCGCGGACCTGCTCGGGCGTGCCTTCGGCCAGGATCTTGCCGGCGTTGAAGACGGTGATGCGGTCGGCGAGATGCATGACCACCGGCATGTTGTGTTCGATCAGAAGCACGGTGGCAGTTTTGGCGATCTCGCGCACCAGCCCGATGAAATTGTCGATCTCGCTGTCGGCCAGCCCCTGCGTCGGCTCGTCGAGGATCAGCAGGCGCGGCTTCAGCGCCAGCCCCATCGCCACTTCGAGCAGGCGCTGATGGCCATAGGACAATTGCCCGGCCGGCATATGGGCGCGGTCGGCAAGGCCGGTGCGCTCCAGCGCCGCCATGACGCCGGCATGCACAGCACCCTTCGAGCGGCCGTCGGTCAGCGTGCGCTGCACCGGCAGCGCGACATTGTCGTAGGCGGTGAGGTTGGCGAAGACGCTGGTGATCTGGAAGGTGTAGGCGATGCCAAGGCGGACCCTGGCGTAGGCCGCCAGGTTGGTAATGTCGGCGCCGTCGAAGACGATCATGCCCGATGACGGCTGGATGCGGCCGCTGATCAGGCTGACGAAGGTGGTCTTGCCGGCGCCATTCGGGCCGATGACGGCGCGGATCTCGCCCGGCATGAGGGCGAAATCGACACCATCGACAGCGCGCAGGCCGCCGAAATTGCGGGACAGGCCTTTGGTCGTCAGCAGCGGCATCATGGCAGCCATCCGAGCCAGCGCTGACGGATGGTGCCGAGAATGCCCCTGGGAAAGAACAGCACCAGCAGGATGAGGGCGATGCCGACGATCAGCAGATAGGCCGAGGTGTAACCGCTGGTGACGTCGACGACATAGTACATGAACAGCGTGCCGATCAGCGGACCGAGCGTGGTCGCAGCACCGCCGAGCAGCACCCAGAGCAACGGCAGGATGGAATATTGCACCGAGGCGAAGGTCGAGCCGACATAACCGAACAGCAGCGCGTAGGCGGCGCCCGATGCCGCGCAGATGGTGCCGGAGACGACGACCGCGGCAAGCTTGTTGGAAAAAATGTCGTAGCCAAGCATTTTGGTCCGCTCCTCGTTTTCGCGGATGGCGACCAGCACACGGCCATACCTGGAGCGGACTATGCCGAGCGTCACCAGCAGCACGATCGAGAACAGGACCAGCGCGCTCATGTAGCGCACGGTCGGATTGGTGAGGCCGAGCGAGGTGTCGCCCAAAACAAGCACACGCGCCGACTGCGGCACCACCAAGCCCTGATCGCCGCCGGTCCAGGCCGCGAGATAGAGGATTATGAGATAGAACACCTGCGCGAACATCATGGTGACGATCATGAAGGCGACACCGGAAGTGCGCAGCGCCAGCAGCCCGATCACCAGCGCGAGAAGCGCGCCGCAGGCAAGGCCGGCGGCGAAGGCGGCCGGCACGCTCCAGCCGAGCTGGATGACGGCAAGGCCTGCGCCATAGAGCCCAGCCGAAAAGAACATGGCGTGGCCGAGGCTGAGCAACCCGACATAGCCGAACAGCAGGTTGTAGCCCATGGCGAAAACCGCCAGCACCATGATGCGGGCGAGCAGCCCGTGGTGATATTCCGGCAGGACGAAGCTTAGGGCAAACAGCAGGACGATGACGCCAAGATGCAACGCATAGGCTTTTGACGGTGAAGCCTCCTTCATCGCGATGCCGTCCCGAACAGGCCTTGCGGCCGGAACACCAGCACCATGGCGACCAGCAGCGTGGCGATGATCTTGGCCAGCGTCGGCGAGAAGAACACCGAGATGATGCCGTCCGACAGGCCGATGAGCACGGCAGCGACGACGGTGCCGCGCAGCGAGCCGAGGCCACCGATGATGACGACGATGAAGGACAGCAGCAGCGGGTCCTGTCCCATCAAATAATGCGCCTGGCTGATCGGCACGATCAGCACCGCGGCCACCGCCGCCAGCATCGCGCCGAGCGCGAAGACGCCGGCATAGACGCGGTCGACCGGAATGCCAAAGGCCTGCGCCGTTTCGCTGTCATATTGCGTGGCGCGCATGACGAGGCCGATTTTCGTACGCGTCAGCACGAACCAGGTCGCCACCAGCAGAAGCGCGGATGCGGCGATGATCGACAGCTTGTAGCCGGAGTAGCCGAACCACGGCAAAAGGATGCGGTAGCTGAAGGGCGGCTCCACCGGCCGTGCCTCCGGACCATAAAAGGTCAGCGCCAGTTGCTGGATGATGTAGAGCATGCCGATGGTGGCGACGATGGTGGCTTCCGGATTGTAATTCAGCCGGCGCAGCACCAGCCGTTCGGAGACCAGCGCGATCAGGCCGACGATCAGCGGCGCCAGCGCCAGGGCTGCCACGAAGCCGAGCGCCGGATGGCCTGATATCGCCGTGGAGATCGCCCAGGCAAGCACCGCGCCGAGCATGAAGAACTCGCCATGGGCGACATTGACGACGCGCATGACGCCGAACACCAGCGACAGGCCAAGCGCCGTCAGCGCCAGCACGGCGGAGGTGACGAGGCCTTCGAGGGCGGCGAGGAGAAGGTGGGGTCCGAAGTGCATCGGCTATACGCTGGCGGGGTGCAAGCTCACAGCGGCTGCGTCGTGTAATCCCCTTCCGGCTCGTAGAGGCCGTCCTCGATCTTGGTCTTGTGGACGACGTTCAGCCGGCCGCCTTCGACCTTTGAGATGTTCTGGATGCCAAAACACTGGTGGATCTTGCCGTTGAAGGTCTTCGGCCCTTGCGGATGCTCGGGGCCCTCGGCGAACTCGGTCAAGGCCTCGGTCGCCTCGACCAGCTTGGCGCGGTCTTCCGGGCCCTTGTAGCCGGCATCCTCCATCGCCTTCTTGACGACATAGAGCGTTTCCCAGCAGCCGAACATGTGCGCGGCGGTGGAGACGTCCTTCGGATCGCCGACGGCAGCGCCATTGTCGTCGATGCCGACAGCGGCGCGATAGGCCTTCTGCGCGGCGGAATCATCTGGCTGCGCGTAGCGCGGCGAGCCTTCCCAGAAATGGCTGCCGTCGAGGAATTCGAGGCCGGGGCTGTTGATGTCGGTGGCTTCGAGCGAATCGATGAAGCCGAACAGCTGCGGCCGGCTGGAGCCGTAGAACTCGCCGAGTTCCTTGACGAAGGTGAGCACCGCAGGGCCGACCATGACGTGGTAGATCACCTCGGTTTCGGCCGGGATTTGCGGGAAGTATTTGGTGAAGGACGATTCCGTCGGCGGGATGGCGATCTGGGCGATGACCTCGGCGCCCTGCGCCTTCAGCGCCGGCGGCAGGTAGTCGCGATGGTCGTAGCCGAAGGCGAAATCGGGGAAAATCTGCGTCACCTTCTTGCCGGCATTCGCCGCGATCCACGGCGCCATCGCCTGGATTTGGCTCTTCACGTCGGTGATGCCGGGCTGGAAGACGTAGCGGTTGAGCTTGGTCGAGGCGACGTGGTGGCCTTCGCTGACGACAAAATAGGGCATCTTGGCCTCACCGGCGGCGGGCGCCGAGCCGATGACGACATGCGAAAACAGCGTGCCGTAGACGATGTCGGTCTTATGCTGGGTGGCGAACTTGCCGACCACTTCGGCGCCGCGGCCGGGATCGGTGCCGTCATCCTCGATGATCACCTCGACCGGCCGGCCGTTGATGCCGCCGGCTTCGTTGATCGCCTTGACCGCGGCTGCGGTGGTCCGCTCGTACCAGCGGCCATAGGCGGCGCCGATGCCGGTGCGGTGGCACTGGAAGCCGATCTTTATCGGCGCCGAGCTTTGCGCCTGGCTGTAGCGCACGAACCCAGGCGCGACGGCAAGGCCGGCGCCCGCGGCCAACCCCTTCAGCGCGGTGCGGCGGGTGAGACCGGTTTTGGAGAGATCGAAAAACCCATTCTTGTCAGTCACGGCAGTTCCCCTTGTTTTTGAGTTTTGACCAATGGCTGTAGCGAGACGGGCCACTCTTGGTGAGAGCGCCGAAATTGCATGTGTACAAACTAAATCATCAAAGCCCTGACGTGGCAAGCGAGCTTTCCCCTGAGGACCGATCGACGTCATCGAAGCCGGGTTTTGTCTCACCCGACCGAAGGCGTGGCAAGCAACCACAGGCCGAAGACCGTATAGGCGATCATCAGCACGGTGAGCGGAAACTGGCTGAGCGCGGCGCCGGCGGGACGCGGGTGCAATCGCCAGGCGAGGCCATGCGCGACGAGCACGGCGAGCATGTGGCCAATGATGATGATACCGGCCTGAAAATTCCACAGCCACCATGCCGAGCCGGCGCCGGCGGCCGCGCCGGCTTCGATCCGCATGTCGGCGGTGCCGAACAGGTTCCAGCCCAGCGCGAACGGGTCGGAAAGCGCAGCCATGGCGTATTGGCCGTCGACGAGCAGCGTCGTCAGATAGTGCGCAACATGATAGGCGAGCGCGATCGGCACGATCGACCAGACCAGCAGCCCTGCGGCCTGACTGAGGGAATGCGGGCTGCCGGCAAGATGCTGGCCAAGGACAATGGCAATGATGAACGCGGCTGCAAGCAAGACGAACATCAGCACGAGCCCGAAGCTGCCGATGCCGATCACCGCCGTGCGGCCCGGGAATTCCAGCGGGTTGAGCCCGAACAGGCCGAACCAGAAGAAGGTTTTCGACAGGCCGTCGAACGACACCGACGACAGCGCCAGCAGCAGGAAAGCAATGCCGCTGAGCGACAGCGGCGCGGCATTGCTGAGCTTGGCGCCCGGCCAGCACAGACTGAGCCGGCTACCTTCCTTGCGCCCGCCTTCATTGCGCTTGCCTTCGTCGCGCTCAAGCAGGGCGAAGCGCGCCACCATGGCGAGGAAGACGGTCAGGAACTCACCGCGCCGGGTCCAGTCGCGGTAGCCGAACACCTGCATGGCGGCAAAACTCAGCAGCCAATAAAGGCCGGCGGCCCAGGCGAGCCGCGCCGGGTCGTCGGGCGCCGGGTCGATCAACTCGAACCAGGCGAAGGCGAAGAACAGCGCGAAAGCCGGCCAGCAGCCGAGCCACGCAGGCGGTCGCCATGTCTTGCGATTGCCGAACAGGCGGGAAATGACACGCCAGGGCCCGTACCAGGGGTTGAGCCATGACCAGAGATTGCCGAACAGCCCCTGCAGCAGAACCAGGCCAACCCAGAGCAGCGTCCAGATCGCCAGCGGCAGCGGGTTGGAGAGCGGATCACGGCTGCCGAACAGGCCGGCCGCAACCAGAATTGCAAAGCCGGCAAAGGATATCAAGCTGACGACCGCCCGCGCGCGGTCGCCGAATGCAAAAAGCGGCAGGCGCCGCCGCCAGAAACGGTCGGGAAAGTCTGACGGCAGCAGTGCCAGCACAAGGAAGCTGGCGGCGACCGCGAGCGCACCGCCGGCGACGTAGTAGCCGGTGGGCAGAAGCAGGACGTGGCCGCGATCGGAGGCATGGGCGAAGGCTGGGGTGGGTGATGCGATGAAAGCCGAACAGATGAAAGCTCCCGTCCAGAAAGAATATGCTCGCCCGCAGTGATCCTTCACACCCCCCTCTGTCCTGCCGGACATCTCCCCCGCAAGGGGGGAGATTGGCTGGCACGTCGGCTTTCGCCAATCTTCGACGTTGCAGGAAGGGCGCCGTTCGAACGAACTGCCGATCTCCCCCGTTGCGGGGGAGATGTCCGGCAGGACAGAGGGGGGTGGGCGGGAACTCACGCTATCCGAGATTTCCCTTTTGGCGACGCGAAACCATTCGCAGCCCCCTCACACCTTGACCAGCTGCTCCACGCGGTCTTTCTCGCCAAATATGCGCAAATAGCGCTCGATCTCTTTTTCGTCGCCCGTGGCTTTGGCCGGATTGTCGGAGAGCTTGACCGCCGGGTGGCCATTGGCCTCGGTGACCTTGCAGACAAGCGAGATGGCGTCGAGCCGGTTGGTTTTGGTCGGCGCGCAGCCCTCGAAATCATTGGTCAGATTGGTGCCCCAGCCGAAGGACATGCGCACCTTGCCGTGGAAATGGCGGTAGGTTTCCTCGATGGTCTCGACCTCGAGCCCGTCGGAGAAAATCAGCAGCTTCTGTCTGGGGTCCTTGCCCTTTCCGCGCCACCAGGAAAGGATCTTTTCGCCGCCTTCGATCGGCGGCGCGCTGTCGGGGCGAAAACCGGTCCAGTCGGCGATCCAGTCCGGCGCGTCACGCAGGAACGCCGCGGTGCCGAAGGTGTCCGGCAGCACGATCAGCAGATTGCCGCCATAGTAGCGCTGCCAGTCCTGCAGCACCTTGTAGGGCGACTGCTTCATTTCCTTTTCCGAATTGGCGAGCGCGGCGAACACCATCGGCAGTTCATGCGCGTTGGTGCCGAGCGCCTCGAGGTCGTTGTCCATGGCCAAAAGCACGTTGGAGGTGCCGGTGAAAGCCTCGCCGATGCCTTCCTTCAGCGCTTCGACGCACCAGCGCTGCCACAGGAAGGAATGCCGGCGGCGGGTGCCGAAATCCGAAATGCGGATATCCGGCAGCGCTTTCAGCCGCTCGGTCTTGGCCCACATCTTGGCCTTGGCGCGAGCATAGAGCACGTCGAGCGCGAAGGGCCCGAACGCCCGCATGGCGGCGCGAGAGCGAAGTTCATTGATAATTGCCAGCGCTGGGATCTCCCACAGCGTCGTGTACATCCACGGACCGCTGAACGTGAGCTCGTACTGGCCATCGCGCTTGGAAAGCTCGTATTCCGGCAGCTGGAAATTCTCGAGCCAGGCGAGGAATTCCGGTTCAAAAATCTGCTTGCGGCCATAGAAGGTGTTGCCGCCAAGCCAGATCATCTCTTTCTTCGAGAAGCGCAAGGTGCGGGCATGGTCGAGCTGATCGCGCAGTTCTGCTTCGTCGATCTCCTCGGCAAGGCGAACCGAGGTGGTGCGGTTGATCAGCGAGAAGGTGGTGTCGATCTTGGGATACATGCCCCAGATCATCTGCAGCATCAGCAGCTTGTAGAAATCGGTGTCGAGCAGGCTGCGGACAATCGGGTCGAGCTTCCAGGTGTGGTTGTAGACGCGCCGCGCTATATCGGTCTTGGTCATGTCTCGATGCCGCCTTCGCTGCTCGCCCTAGCTTTTGTTTAGCGCTTTTCCCGGGAAGCCGCTGCGCACTATTCCGGGAATTGCTCCAAATGCCTCTTAGCATTGAATTTTTGAATGCGCCTCCCGCTTTGCCGGCTGGCCCGACAAAAAGGAAACGCTGCGGGAAGCGCGCTGCTTCGGCTGCTGCAGCCTCAGGACGCCGTCTTGGCGCCGATCACTCTCAGCGCCGGACGCTTCCTGCGGATGCCGATGCGGCCCGCCACCGGCGCATCGGCGCGGCCGTCGGCCTGCTCCTTTTCGGCAAACAGCCAGTCGATGAACAGCTGCACGATCGGGGCCGACCTCATCTCGTTGCGGCAGACGACATAGAAATCGTCGACCGCCGGCACCGACAGGCTGAACGGTGCGACAAGCAGTCCCCTGGCTAAGAGCCCGCTTGCGGTCACCGTATCGCCAAGCGCGACACCATGGCCATGAACCGCCGCCTCGGTCGCCGTGCGAGCATCGCCGAGATGGTGGCGGCGGCCGCGCTCCAGATCCAGCGCATCGGCGGCGGCCAGCCAAGTGTGCCATTCACGGCCGTCGTCGCCATGCAGGAAGACGTGATCGGCAAGGTCGCGCACGGTGCGGATCGGACGGTTGTTGATCAGCGTCGGGCTGACCACCGGGAACAGTTCGAGGCCCGACCATTTGCGCATCCAGCAATCGGTCCAGCTGCCATCGCCATAATGCACGCAGATATCGATATGCGGCGCGCGGACGTCCTTGGCATCATTCGACGGGATCAGCGTCAGCCTGATATCGGGATACTGCGAGGTGAAGCTGCCGAGCCGCGGGATCATCCACAGCAGCAGCAGTGCCGGCACGCAGGAGACCGACAGGGCGCCGGTGCTCGCCGGCCTTGTCATGCGCTGCGTGGCGGCGGCGATGCCGTCGAAGGCGGTCGACACCGCCGGCAGCAATTCGGCGCCGTGCGGCGTCAGCTTCACCCGCTGACCGGCGCGCTCGAACAGCTTGACGCCCAGCGACTGTTCGAGCGCCTTGATCTGATGGCTGACGGCGCCGTGGGTGACGTTGAGCTCAGCCGCCGCCTTGGTCAGCGAGGCATGGCGCGCCGTCGCCTCGAAGGCCCGCAATGGATTCAGGGGAGGCAGACGCTTGGCCATCGGAGCCTCAAAGGAGCACGATCCCCAGAAGTGGGACCCGGTTTTCGGATAAGATCGTGCTCGACATTAATGTGAGATTTTCTCACAGCAAAGACCCTAACAATATCAATTGATTTTTCAATGCAGCTGCAAGACACTTTGGCGCGTACAGCATCAAGACGTGAAATCCGCAGGCAGCCGGCAGGAATGGCGACCGTCATTGATGGCCGCACTGCACCAGCCATGGAGGACCGACATGGGTTATAACAGCGGCAAGCTCGAAGCGTTGCGCCGCAAATACGGCGAAAGCCATGGCGGCGAGATGTTTGACCCAAAATTCCGCCGCGTCGCCGACAAGATTTTTTCCAAGAGCGGCACGCGGCTGGCGCCCTATTCCGGCATCCCGACCTTCCTCAGCGCGCCTTACCGGGAAATAGCCGCCGACAATCCTGATTTCGGCGATCTGCACGTGGCGATGATCGGCGTGCCGATGGACCTTGGCGTGACCAACCGGCCGGGCGCCCGCTTCGGGCCAAGGGCGCTGCGCGCAATCGAGCGCATCGGCCCCTACAATCATGTGCTGGAATGCGCGCCGACACATGAGCTGAAGGTGGCCGACATCGGCGACGTGCCGTTCCAGAGCCGTTACCGGCTGGAGACCAGCCATGACGACATCGAGCGCCGCACCAACCAGATCGTCGACGCCGGCGTCATTCCGCTTTCGGTCGGTGGCGATCACTCGATCAGCCACCCGATCCTGAAGGCTGTCGGCAAAAAGGCGCCGGTCGGCATGATCCACATCGACGCCCATTGCGACACCAGCGGCCTGTTCGACATGACCAAGTTCCACCATGGCGGGCCGTTCCGCAACGCGGTGCTGGACGGGGTGCTGGATCCGTCGCGCACCATCCAGATCGGTATCCGCGGCTCGGCCGAGTATCTTTGGGAGTTCACCTACGAATCCGGGATGACCGTCGTGCATGCCGAAGAGGTGACCGGCCTCGGCATGCCCGCCATCATCGCGAAGGCGCGCCAGATCGTTGGCGATGGCCCGACTTATGTGTCCTTCGACATCGACAGCATCGACCCGGCCTTTGCGCCGGGCACCGGCACGCCGGAAGTAGGCGGGCTGACGACGCGGGAAGTGCTTGAACTCTTGCGCGGCCTGAAGGGCCTCAACATCGTCGGCGGCGACGTCGTCGAGGTGGCGCCGCAATATGACGCGACCACCAACACCGCCCATGCCGGCGCGCAGGTGCTGTTCGAGATCCTCAGCCTGATGGTGTTCAGCCCGGCGCTCTCAGGCAAGCGAGCCTGACGCATCAGGCAAGAACTTCCAAGGCGAGCGCCGCGCTGGAGCCGGCGGCCGCATTCAACAAACAAGCTTCCAGCAGGGGAACGACAATGACATTTCACATGAAATCATCCATCGCCGCCGTGCTGATGCTCGCCGGCCTCGGTCTTGGCACCCAGGCCGCCAATGCCGACGCGCTCGACGACATCACCAAGGCCGGCGCGATCAATGTCGGCATTTTCTCCGACTTTCCGCCCTTCTCCTCGGCCAGTGCCGATATGAGCATCAAGGGCTATGACATCGACGTGGCGCAGTTCATCGCCGACCAGCTCAAGGTCAAGCTCAACTTGGTCAGCGTGACCGGGCAGAACCGCATTCCGTATCTTACCGACAAGCGCGTCGATATCCTGATGAGCGTCGGCTACTCCAAGGAGCGCGAGCAGGTGATCGATTTCGCCGCCGCCTACGCGCCCTATTATATCGCCGTCATCGGCCCGGCCGCGCTCAAGGTCGAAGGCAAGGACGATCTCGCCGACAAGTCGATCGCCGTCAACCGCGGCACGCTGGAAGATACGTCACTGACCGAGGCAGCACCCGCCTCGGCCGACATCCGCCGTTTCGACAACTATAATTCCGTCATCCAGGCCTTCATCTCGGGTCAGACCCAGCTGATGGTCGTCGGCAACGATGTCGGCGCCCAGGTGCTCGCCCGCCAGGAGGCACTGAAGCCGGAGCAGAAGTTCCAGCTTCTCACCTCGCCCTCGCATATCGGCCTCAACAAGAACGAGGACCGCCTGAAGCAGGCGGTCAACGACGCGGTCGCCAAGATGCTGGCCGACGGCAAGCTGGACGAAAGCTCGAAAGCCTGGCTCAAAACACCGCTCAATCCCGACAACCTCAAGGATTGATCTCCGGGGTAAGGACCGATCATGGGCTACAGCCTCGACTTCGGCTGGCTTGCCGATGCGACAGGTGCGATCGCGCGCGGGGCGGCCATGACGATCCTTTTGATCGCCGTGACCACGCTGGCGGGAACGTTCCTCAGCATCCTCGGCGCAGCAGGGCGGCGAAACGGCCCCTTGCTGCTCAAGCGGGCAATCGGCGTCTATGTCGAAATTATCAGGAACACGCCGTTCCTTGTGCAGCTGTTCTTCATCTTCTTCGGGTTGCCCAGCATCGGCGTGAGGCTCGATCCGCTGCTGGCCGCCATGCTGGCAATGACACTCAACATGGCGGCCTACACGATCGAGATCGTCGGCGCCGGGCTCGACGCGGTGCCGCGCGGTCAGACGGAAGCAGCCCTTGCGCTTGGGCTCAGGCTGCGTCAGGTCTTCGTCAAGATCGTGCTGCCGCAAGCGCTCAAGGTGATCTTTCCGGCGCTGACCAGCCAGATCATCATCATGATGCTGGAGTCCGCCGTGGTGTCACAGATCGCGGTGCGCGAACTGACCTACGAGGCCGACATGCTGCAGGCGCGCACCTTCCGTGCTTTCGAGACCTATTTCGTGGTGACGATGGTCTATCTCGTCCTGTCGATGGGGCTGCGCCGGCTGCTGGTCAGCGGCGGCCGCCGCGCTCTGGGAGCCGGCGTGTCATGATCGAATTCACCTTCTGGGATATCGTCCGCAACCTTCTGCTCGCCGCGCGCTGGACGGTGCTTTTGTCGCTGGCGGCTTTCGTCGGCGGTGGCGTGGTCGGCATGCTCGTACTGTTCTTCCGGATCGCCAAGAATAAATGGGCGCGGCGCCTTGCGTCGGGCTACATCGCGCTTTTCCAGGGAACGCCGCTGCTCATGCAGCTCTTCCTGATGTTCTTCGGCCTGCCGATGCTGGGCTTGCGAATCGAACCGTGGACCGCCGCAGCACTTGGCCTCACCTTCTTCGCCAGTGCCTATCTCGCCGAAATCTGGCGCGGCGGCGTCGATGCGCTGCCGCGCGGCCAGTGGGACGCCGGCGCCAGTCTCGGACTTCACTATCTGCAGGAACTGAGGCTGATCATCCTGCCGCAGGCGTTTTCGATCACCCGCGCCCCGACCGTCGGTTTCCTGGTGCAGCTGATCAAGTCGACTGCGCTCACTTCGATCATCGGTTTCGAGGAACTGGTCAGGACATCCAACGCCATCAACAATGCGACCTTCGAGCCGTTCACCGTCTACGGGCTGGTCGCGCTGATCTTCTTCGTCATGTGCTTCCCGCTGACGCAATATGCACGCTCGCTTGAACGACGGGCGACTTCAAACTAGCAAGCCGCCTCTGCGCTTGGCGTTCGAACGCCTTCTTCGCTTCTTCGGAGCTATCTCCTTGTTGGAAGAAGAGTTCTGTGTACTCTCGCAATGCTTAATCAAGGGCTTGGGATGAGAATTGCAATGTTGGTCGCGTTGGCCGCGACAGTAGCCGGGTGCGCGACCTCTCCTGTCGACTATGGAGCGTCGCTTTCGAAGCAAGACCGGAAATGGGCGTCGCCGGAATGCCAGCAAGCCCGCATGGAGGCTTCGGACTACGACGCTCGCGAAAAAAAGCAGCCGGGCTGGGGAACCGGCGTCTTTCTTGGCCCGTACGGATTAGGGCTCGCAGCAGCCATCAAGGAGCACCAGCAGAAGCAACGAAAATTGTTCGCCCGCGCGGTGCACTTGCGGTGCTCAAGCCTTCCACTGCCTAAGGAGTTGCAAAGCGACTTAAGCCCACAGGCCGCGACTGCAAATCAGACGAAATATCCATAGACGTCACGACCCCCGCCCTCCTCGTGACGAAGCCGCTTTCATCAATGCCCAAAGGTGAGCGGCGGCGCGATCCTGTCGCGCCGCAGCCAGCGCGCCAGGAGCAGCGCCGCCACCACCGCGAGCCCCAACGACAGGCCTATCCAGATGCCGACGCCGTCGAGCCCGGAATGGAAGGCGAGCAGCACGCCGAGCGGCAGGCCGATGCCCCAATAGCCGATCGCGGCATAGATCATCGGCACCTGGGTGTCGTGCAGGCCGCGCAGCATGCCGGCGGCCACCGCCTGTGCGCCATCGAAAATCTGGAACAGCGCGGCAAAGGCCAGGAACGACACGGCAAGCCCGATCACAGTGGCATTGGCCGGGTCGCCGAGATCGATGAAGGCGCTGATCAGCAGTTGCGGCCACAGGATCATCACCAGCCCCATCAGCGCCATGAACGAGACGCCGATGACAAAAGCGGTCCAGCCGGCGCGGGAAACACCTTCCGGATTGCCGGCGCCATGGGCGAGCCCGACGCGCACCGTCGCCGCCTGGTTGAGGCCAAGCGGCACCATGAAGCTGATCGAGGCGATCTGGATGGCGATGGCGTGCGCAGCGAGCGAGGCCGCGTCGATCAGCCCCATGAGAAGGGCCGCCGCGTTGAAGATCGTCACCTCGAAGGCGAGTAGCCCGGCGATCGGCAGGCCGAGCCGCAGCAGGCCCTTGAAGCGCGGCCAGTCGGCCCGCCAGAACCGCCCGAACAGTTGATAGCGGCGAAACTTCGGCTCAAGCATCACCACCGCCGCCATGCCGGCGAACATCAGCGTGCTGGACAGCGTGGTGGCGAGGCCGGAGCCGGCGATGCCCATCGCAAGAGCGCCGAGATTGCCGAACATAAACACCCAGTTGAAGAAGACATTGCAGGCAACGGCAACGAAGACGATGACCAGCGCCCAACCAGGCCGCTCCAGCGCCGAGATGAACGAGCGCAGGACGATATAGCCGTAGAAGGGCAGCACCGCCCATTCGAGCCAGCGCAGGTAGATGCCGGCCTGATGCGCCAGCGCCGGTTCCTGGCCCATGGCCAGCAACACGGCCTCGCCGTACCAGAGAAATATCCAGATCGGGATTGAGATCAGGATTGCCAGCCACAGGCCCTGCCGCACGGTGCGGCGCAGATCGCGCACGGAGTGGCGACGGCGGCCGAGTTCCGTGGCGATCATCGGCGAGGTCGCCAACATCAGGCCGAGCCCGAAGATCAGCGGCATGAAATAGAGGTTGGCGCCGAGCGCGCCGCTGGCCAGCGTGTCCGGACCCAGCCGCCCCATCATCATGACGTCGGTGGCGGTCATCGCGGTCTGGCCGAGATTGGTGAGCACCATCGGCCAGGCGAGCGCCAGCGTCGCCCTGATTTCCTGACGCCAAAGATTTTCCGGCGCGCGCGCGCCGGCTTCGATCGCAGACATTTTTTCGCCTATCCGATTGCGGCGCGTCGGGATCGAGCCGGAAGCCGCACTTCAAACGGCAAAACCTTCGGTTTCGCAGCGTTTGCGCCGTCTTTTGAACGAAACGCCACATGAAGGCAAGGGAGGAGGAGTGAGCAGCTATTGAGCCAGAGGCGTGAACCTCCCGCGTTTGGCAGCGTGACCACGTCTCCTCCAATCGGCGTCCTTAGCACGACAGCCGCTATCTCTTCACTCCTGCGGCTGCTTTTGGCAATTTTTTGTTGAAACTCGGCTTAAAAGGTCATATTTGGCGCTGTATGCTTTACCGCCTCGAAATCGAAAACTTCTATTCCGTGCGGGACCTGCAGGTGCTCGATCTTCGGATACCGAGGAACGTGCCTGACTATCCAGAGCGGTTCGCCCCTATTTTTCCAGGAGCGGATGAGAGAGCGCCCAAAGTGGTGGCGCTTTTCGGAGCGAATGGCTCCGGCAAATCGACTGTACTGAAAGCCTTGGCCTTCATTCCCTGGTTTTTGCGGGAGAGCTTTCAAAACAAAGGCTCTCTTCCTTGTGAGCGCTTCAATGACGAAGAATCTGCCAACAAGCCTATTCGGCTTGCGATCGAGGCAGGCGGATTGATGGATATGTCGTTTGCAGCACAGGACGCTGCAGCGCGCGGTGAAGGTCTATTTGGAACCTACCGTTATGAGTTGGAACTCCTGCCAAAAGACGGCGAAATTCGGAGAGTCACACGGGAGGTGTTGCGCCAAAAGCGGAACGGACACGGCAAATGGCTAAAGGTATTCGAGCGCGACGGCGACAAACCCCTCCAAGGCTCAAAGACATTCCCTCTTTCAGGCTTCAGCCAAGTCATTGACAAAGTCAGGCAAGACGCAAGCGTCGTGGCGACGCTTGCGCTTTTTGAGCACGAGCCATCGAAGGTGCTTTTGCAGGCAGCGGAGACTGTTTTCAGAAATATTCTGATGGACCGCACTGATCCCACCGACGGGGACTTATTCCAATTCCTCGCCCAGCGCCCGTCTGCTGTCGATGCTCTCAATCGCGATCTTCAGCGCATTGATTTAGGCGTCGAGCATATGCAGATAGTGCAGACGCCTACCGGGCCTACCGCTTTGTTCAGACATGAAGGTCTGCACGTTGACATGCCGTGGCAATTAGAGAGTCACGGCACCCGCTCGTTCATCAAGGTTTTTCCGCTTTTACTGCTCGCCTTGCAGAAGGGCGGGATTGCAATCGTCGATGAACTTGATCTTTCCATCCACCCGTTGATACTGCCCGAAATCATACGCTGGTTTTATGACGCCGAGAGAAACCTTTATCAGGCGCAGTTGTGGACATCGTGCCACTCGGTTTCCCTACTCGACGACCTGACCAAGGAAGAGATCGTATTCTGCGAAAAGGATCGGCAGGGAAGATCGCGAATTTACAGCTTGATGGATGTTCAGTCAGTCAGGCGGAGTGACAATCTCTACAAGAAGTATCTCGGCGGAACATACGGCGCGGTTCCCCAAATCGGATGAAGCGACGTGGAGCAATGGTACCCTCTCGCACTCCGATTTTTCTCGGTTGTGAGGGGGAATCCGAACAGGCCTATGGGCGGTTTTTGAATGACATCGTTAGAGCGTCAGAATTGCCGTTTCACATTGAAGTGGTGAATCTCAACCCTGGTGCGGGCGATCCACTTGCTCGTATTCGGCGTGCAGAGAAAGAAATAAAGCGCCGCAGCATTCGCAGGGCCGAGTTTCGGTTTAAAACGGTGTTGATGGATTCGGACCAAATAGACGGTGATCATCAGCGACGCCAACAGGTCGAGATTTTGGCCGCAGCTCACAACGTTTCCATCATATGGCAACAGCCCTGCCATGAGGCGTTTCTGCTGCGGCACTTCGAGGGACACACTAATCAAATGCCAGCGACTTCGGCCTTGTCACGGATCGCTTTGCTACAAGTCTGGCCCGAATACCAGAAGCCGATGACCAGTCTACAGATGTCTAGGAAAATATCGATTGATGGTGTTCGTCGCGTCGCAAACAGTGATGCTGCGTTGGAAACATTTCTCCGCCAAATCCGCCTTATCGTCTGACCGGTTTTGGTTATAGAAATCGACAGGTTATGCGGTCGATGCCGTCGGCGAATCCAGCTTTGATCGCGGAGAGTGAAGCTACTTCCCCTATTTGAAAGGCATGCGGATGAGCGCGTTTCCCGAAATCCATCTGGTTCGGCATGGCGAGACGGAATGGAGCGCGTCGGGAAAGCACACCGGCCTGACCGACATACCGTTGACGCCAGCCGGCGAGGCGGCCGCCGGGCGGGTCGCTGAGCGGTTGCAGGGGCTTTCGTTCCAGGCAGTCTGGTCGAGCCCGTCGCAGCGCGCCTTCAAGACCTGCGCGCTTGCCGGCTTCGGTTCGGCCGGCATGAAGAAGGCCGATCTGGCGGAATGGGATTACGGCGCTTACGAGGGACTGACCACGAAGCAGATCCTCGTCGAGCGTCCCGGCTGGCGTCTGTTTCGCGACGGCTGCCCTGACGGCGAGGCGGCAGAGGATGTCGGCGCAAGGGCCGATCGGATCGTCAATGAATTGCGCGACGTCAACGGCAATGTCCTGGTGTTCTCAAGCTCGCATTTTCTGCGGGTGCTGACGGCGCGCTGGCTCGGCCTGCCGCCGCAAGATGGCGCGCTTTTCGTGCTGGATACCGCCAGCACAAGCGTGCTCGGTTATGAGCACGACCTTGGCGAGCCAATTATCCGGCGCTGGAACCAGAGGTAGCGGCACAAGCCATTCGAGCCTACCTGATCGCGTCCAGCGCCTGCCGCTGCCGGTGCATCTCCAAAAACACGCGGTAGTCGCGGTCGAACCGGCCGGCGGCCGCCGAATTGGGCTCTCGCGTCTTGCCGCCTTGCTGCATGGCGACGCAGGCGGCGTTCAAATCGGGGAAAAGCCCGGCGGCGGTGGCGGCGATCATGCCGGTGCCGAGCAGCACCGCCTCATCGGCCAGCGGCTCGACCACCGTGCAGCCGGTGGCGTCGGCATAAAGCTCCATCAGCAGCGGGTTCTTGGTGTGACCGCCGGTGACATGCAGCGTGTCGATCAGATAGCCGTTCTCGTTCAGGGCTTCCAGCACATGCCGCACGCCCAGCGCAATGCTGACGGCGGTGCGCCAATACAGCTTGCACAGGCTGTCGAAGGAGGTATCCAGCGTCAGACCGGTGATGACGCCGACGGCATGCGGGTCGGCGAGCGGCGAGCGGTTGCCATGGAAATCCGGCAGCACATGCAGCCTTCCTGCCAGATTTTCGCCCTCTATGGCGCGCAACTCGACAACGCGCCGGGCAATCCTGGCGTGCATGGCGGCGTCCGGCTCGCCGCCGGCGCCGTGCCAGCGGATGATGTGATCGAGCAGCGCGCCGGTGGCCGATTGGCCGCCTTCCGACAGCCAAAGCCGGGGAAGGGCCGCGCCATAATACGGGCCCCAGACCCCGGCAAAGGGTTGCGGGTCGGGCGACATCGCCATGACGCAGCTCGAAGTGCCGGCGATCAGCGCCAGATGCCGGCCGATGTTGGTTTCATCGCCGGCGAAGCCGCCGAGCACGCCGAGCGCGCCGGCATAGGCATCGATGACGCCGGCGCCGACCCGGCATTGTTCGCTCAGGCCAAGCTCGGCCGCGGCTTGCGCGCTCAGCCGGCCGATATCGGCGCCCACCGGGCTGGCCTTGTCAGGCAGATTGCCGTGCTCGAAAAGATCGCCGAGCCCGACGGCTTTGAAGAAGTCGTGCCGCCAGCCGGTCTCTTCATGCGCCAGATAGGTCCATTTGGCGGTCAGCGTGCATTGCGAGCGGGCAAGCGAACCGGTTGCCTTCCAACTGAGAAAGTCGGCGAGGTCGAATAGATAGCCGGCTTCGCTCCATGTTGCGGGCAGGTTGCGCTTCAGCCACATCAGCTTCGGCGTCTCCATTTCCGGCGACATGACGCCGCCGATATAGTCGAGCACGGCATGGCCGCTTTCGGTGCATTCATCGGCCTCGGCAATAGCGCGGTGATCGAGCCAGACGATAGTGTCCCAGCGCCTTTCGCCTGACACCGACACGCTGAGCTGGCCACCATCCTTGCCGCGCACCACCAGCGAGCAGGTGGCGTCGAAGGAGATGCCGACGATATCCTGCGCTGACACCCCGGCTTTTTCGCGGGCGGCGCGCACCGCAATGCAGACCGCCGACCAGATATCCTGCGAATCGTGCTCGGCGTGATCGGCCTTCGGCCGGTTCATGACGATCGGGTGCTCGGCGCGGCCGAGCAAGGTGCCTCTGGTGTCGAGAATGCCCGCACGGGCGCTCCCGGTGCCGACATCGACCGCGCAAACGAAACTGTTCGTCAAAATGTTCTTACTCTCGCTCCCAGGCCTGCAATCAGATCGGGCAGTTGCAGCATGTCAGCGAATATAAAGTCCGGCTCACTCGACGCAAGCCGCGCTTTCAGTGCCGGGTTGCCGGCATGCGAGCCGCCGGTGAAGGCCAGGACGCGCATTCCCGCCGCCCGTGCCGCCGCGACGCCGACGGGGCTGTCCTCGACGACGACGCAATTTTGCGGGATCGCTCCCATTTTGGCGGCTGCGTGGAGAAAAAGGTCCGGCGCCGGCTTGCCCCGCGCCACCATGGCGGCGCTGAACAGATGCGGCTCGAGCAGCCCGAGCAGCCCGGTGACGTCGAGCGCATAGCGGATGCGATCCAGCGTGCCGGAGGAAGCAACGCAGCATGGCACGGTAAGCTTCGGAAGAACCTGGCCGATGCCGGGGATCGGCTTCAGCTCGTCGCGAAATTTGCGCATCAGCCCGACGCGCATCTCGCTCAGATGCAGGTCGGTGATATCAAGTCCGAAGTCGCGACCGAGGATTTCGCGAACGCTTTTCATGCTTTTGCCGAGGAAATGCTCATAGGCGGCATCCTCGCTGACACTGCCGCCGGCAAGCGTGATCATGCTAAGCAGCGCCGAAACGGACAGCCCCTCGCTGTCGACCAGCACGCCGTCGCAGTCGAAAATGACCAGGTCAGGCGTCATTGCAGGGCCCTCATCGGCGGGGACATGCATTGAGCCGATCTTAGAGGTTGCCGGCGAGATAGCGCGTCAGCGTCGTACGTGCGCCATCGGCCCAGAGCGCCTCGAGCGCATTGGCAAAGGCCTCGACGAACGGCGCCGAGCGGCCAACATCGCCATAGATGTCTTCCATGGC
The DNA here is from genome assembly GCF_055811335.1 of Mesorhizobium sp. WSM4847. Classification (NCBI taxonomy): domain Bacteria; kingdom Pseudomonadati; phylum Pseudomonadota; class Alphaproteobacteria; order Hyphomicrobiales; family Phyllobacteriaceae; genus Mesorhizobium; species Mesorhizobium sp. WSM4847. Next base: position 104,877 of record NZ_JBVVPY010000021.1, read on the forward strand.
CAGCCAGGCGGCAGGCGCAGCCTTTGCCGCCCTGGCTGTCGTCTGCAGCCGGTCCCAGCTCGGATCGTTGGGTTCGATGACGGCGCCGCTATCGGTCGTGCCGAAGCAGTAGCGGCACCAGAGCGCCGATTCCAGCGCCAGGCCGGCGACGCCCTTGCCGGCCTTCAGCCGGTCGGCGATGGTCGGGATGATGAATTTCGGCTGCCGGTTGGAGCCGTCGAGGCAAAGCCTGCGAATGGTGTCGCCAATCTTCGGATTGGAGAAGCGGTGCTCGATGAGCTGGTAATAATCCTCCAGCACGGTACCCGGCACCGGCGGCACCGTCGGGATGATCTCGTCGTGCTCCAGTTTTTCGAGAAAACCGCGCACCAGCGGCTCCTGCATCGCCTCGTCGACGAAATGGATGTCCATCAGCCCGGCCGGATAGGCGATGGTCGCATGGCCGCCATTGAGGATGCGGATCTTCATCAGCTCGTAGGGTGCGACATCGCTGACGAATTGCACGCCGACCTTTTCCAGCGGCGGGCGGCCGTCGGTGAAATGGTCCTCCAGCACCCATTGCCTGAACGGCTCGCAAAATACCGGCCAATTGTCGTCGAGCCCGAACTCGCTCGACAGAATGCCGCGCTCGCGGTCGGTAGTGGCCGGCGTGATGCGGTCGACCATGCCGTTGGGAAAGGCGACGTTCTCGCTCACCCAGGTCGCCAGTTTCTCGTCGATCAGCCGCGCGAGCCCGATGACGCCGTCGGCGGTGACATGGCCGTTGTGGGGGATGTTGTCGCAGGACATGATCGTGAAGGGCACGATGCCGTCGTCGCGGCGGCGCAACAGCCCGGCAAGAATGATGCCGAACACGGTCTTCGGCATTGCTCCCGGCTCAGCATCGGCGACGATGTCGGGATGGGTCGGGTTGAACACGCCGGACGCCGGATCGATGAAATAGCCGCCCTCGGTTATGGTCAGCGAAACGATCCTTATCGCCGGGTCGGCAAGCCGCTCTATGATCGCGACCGCGTCGCCCGGCATCAGGAAGTCGATCATAACACCGGTGACGCGGGCGCTCATGTGGCCAGAATCCTGCTCGACCACGGTGGTCAACCAGTCCTGTTCCTGCAACTTGCCGCGGCCGACCTTTTCGCCCTCAAAAACGCCGGCGCCGACAATTGCCCAGTCGTGGCCGACGCCCGCATTGAACAGGTCGTCGAGATAGACGGCTTGGTGCGAGCGATGGAAATTGCCGACGCCGAAATGCACGATGCCGGCTTTGAGCGCCGCGCGATCATATTTCGGGCCGGCGACCTCAGGCGGAAGCTTGGCGAGGATGGAAGAAGAGAGTTTCACGGTCATCTGCTTTACCTTTTAGCGGGACGGCTCTTCCCCCCGTGGAGGAGACGGGGAGAAGAGCGCCTTCGCCCCCTCAACTCATCCACTGGCCGCCATCGACATTGTAGGTCTGGGCGACGATGTATTCGGCGTCGTCGCTGGCCAGGAACACCGCCATGCCGGTGAGGTCTTGAGCCGTGCCCATGCGGCCGTAAGGCACGGCTTCGCCGACCAGCCGCTTCTTCTCGCCTTTCGGCCGGTTTTCGTATTTGGCGAACAGGGCATCGACATGGTCCCAGTGCTCGCCGTCGACGACTCCGGGCGCGATGGCATTGACGTTGATGCGGTGCTTGATCAAATCGAGCCCGGCAGACTGGGTGAGCGAGATGACGGCGGCCTTGGTGGCGCAATAGACGGCGACCAGGGCCTCGCCGCGGCGTCCGGCCTGACTCGCCATGTTGATGATCTTGCCGCCCCGGCCAGCCGCGATCATCGAGCGGGCGGCTGCCTGCAGCATGAACAGCGTGCCGGCGACATTGACGGAAAACAGCCTATCGTAGCTCGCCTTGCTGATCTCGACGATCGGCGCCAGGTCGAACAGAGCGGCGTTATTGACCAGGATGTCCAGGCCGCCGGCCCTTGTCTCGACCGCTTTGACCGCCGCCTCGATCGAAGCGAGATCGGTGACGTCCAGTTTCACGGCGTAAGCGTTGCCGCCGATCTCAGAAGCGGCCTTTTCCGCGGCTTCGAGGTTGATGTCGCCGATGGCGACGGTGGCGCCCTCGCGGACATAGGCTTCGGCGAACGCCCGGCCGATGCCGCGCGCCGATCCGGTGATCAGCGCCGATTTACCCCTGAGCCTCATTGCATCATCGCCTTTCCGTCGGCGCCGAAGCGGTGCAGCTTGGTCTGGTCCGGCGTCAGATAGATCGTGTCGCCGTGATGGGCGGCCAGTTCGCCGTCGGCGCGCACCGTCAGCGGCCCGACACCGTCGGCCTGAACGTGCAGAAACGTGTCGGAGCCGAGATGCTCGGCGACGCCGACCGTGGCTTTCCACTCGCCTGAAGTCGTCGAGATGTTCATATGCTCTGGACGGATGCCGACGGTCTTGGCGCCATGTTTGGCCGCCGGCGCGCCTTCGATCAGGTTCATCCTGGGCGAACCGATGAAGCCGGCGACGAACAGGTTCTTCGGCGTCTTGTAGAGCTCCATCGGCGAGCCGACCTGCTCGATGTTGCCGGCATTGAGCACGACGATCTTGTCGGCCATGGTCATCGCCTCGACCTGGTCGTGGGTGACGTAGATCATCGTCGTCTTGAGCTGATGATGCAGTTCGCTGATCTCCAGCCGCATGGTGCCGCGCAGTGCTGCATCGAGATTGGACAAGGGTTCGTCGAACAGGAAAGCCGATGGCTGGCGCACGATGGCGCGGCCGATGGCGACGCGCTGGCGCTGACCGCCGGAGAGCTGGCCGGGACGGCGATCGAGATAGTTGGTGAGGTTCAGGATGCGCGCCGCGTCCTTGACCTTCCGATCGATGGTGGCTTGGTCCTCGCCCGCCATCTTCAGCGGGAAGGCAATGTTCTTGGCCACGGTCATGTGCGGGTAGAGCGCATAGGACTGGAACACCATGGCCAGCTTGCGCTTGGCCGGCGCCTCGCCGGTGACGTCGCGGCCGTCGATGTTGATGGTGCCGGCGGTGGTGTCCTCCAGCCCGGCGATCAGCCGCAGCAGCGTGGACTTGCCGCAGCCCGACGGGCCGACGAAGACGACGAACTCGCCGTTTTCGATGACCAGGTCGATGCCCGGAATGATGATCGTCGACCCGAACGACTTGGAGACGTGCTTGAGCGTGATGTTTCCCATGGTTTCCTCCCCGAGGGGTTATTGTCCGTCGTTCATCGCTTGCGGCGGTGTTACTTCACGGCGCCAAAGGTCAGGCCGCGCACCAGCTGCTTCTGGCTGAACCAGCCCATGATCAGGATCGGTGCGATCGCCAGTGTCGAGGCCGCCGACAGCTTGGCCCAGAACAGGCCTTGCGGGCTTGAGAAGGAACTGATGAAGGCGGTGAGAGGGGCGGCCTCGGTGGTGGTCAGCCGGATCGTCCAGAACGCCTCGTTCCATGCCAGGATGATGTTGAGCAGCATCGTCGAGGCGATGCCCGGCACCGCCATCGGCGTCAGCACATAGACGATCTCGTTCCAGAGCGATGCGCCGTCCATGCGCGCCGCTTCCAGGATCTCGCCGGGAATCTCGCGAAAATAGGTATAGAGCATCCACACCACGATCGGCAGGTTGATCAGCATCAGCATGATCATCAGGCCGATGCGGCTGTCGAGCAATCCGGTATCGCGGAAGATCAGGTAGATCGGGAACAGCACGGCGACCGCCGGCATCATCTTGGTGGAAAGCATCCACATCAGGATGTCCTTGGTCCACTTGCCCGGCGAGAACGCCATCGACCAGGCCGCCGGTATGGCGACGAGCAAAGCCAGGATGGTCGAGCCGACCGACAGGAACACCGAGTTGAGGAAGAACTTGAAGTAGCCGCTCTGCGCCTCGACCGCGGTGTAGCTCTCCGTGGTTCCCGACGGAAACAGGTTGAAGCCCTGGATGGCCTCCTGCTCCGACTTGAACGAGGTGATGATCGTATAGAGGATCGGGAAGAAGATCAGCAGGGCGACGATCCAGGCGGCCGCGGTCGCGATCGTCTTGTGCTGGGTGCTGACTGCACGTGCCATCGTTTCCTCCCTTATCTGTCCAGGTTCTTGCCGACCGCGCGCATGGCGAAGAAGGCGACGATGTTGGCTAAAATGACGGCAATGATTCCGCCGGCGGAGGCCTGGCCGATTTTGAACTCCAGCAACGCCTTCTGGTAGACGAGGAAGGGCAGGTTGGTGGAGGCGTAACCCGGGCCGCCATTGGTGGTGACGAGGATCTCGGCATAGACCGACAGAAGGAAGATCGTCTGGATCAGGATGACGACGGTGATGGCGCGCGACATATGCGGCAGCGTCAGATAGATGAAGCGGCTGACAAAACCGGCGCCGTCCATCTCGGCGGCTTCCTTCTGCTCGCCGTCGAGCGACTGCAGGGAGGTCAACAGGATCAGCGTCGCAAACGGCAGCCATTGCCAGGCGACGATGATGATGATCGCCAGCATCGGGTATTGGCCAAACCAGTCGATCGGCTGCCCGCCGAAGAAACGCGCAATGTCGGCAAAGACGCCGTATTGCGGATGCATGATCATGTTCTTCCACACCAGCGCGGCGACCGGCGGCATGACGAAGAACGGCGAGATGACGAGGATGCGGACGATGCCCTGTCCCCACATCGGCTGATCGATCAGCAGCGCCAGCAGGATGCCGCCGATCACCGTGATCAAAAGCACGCTGGCCACGAGGATAAGCGTGTTGAGGATCGACTGCAGGAATGCCGGATTGGAATAAAAAAGCGCGTAGTTCGAGAAGCCGACGAAGCCGTCGCGGATCGGGTTGAGCGGATTGTACTGCTGGAAGGAGAACCACAGGGTGAATGCCAGCGGCACGATCATCCAGACGAACAGCAGCACCACGGATGGCGCCATCATGAAGCGGGCAAGCGAACGGGTCTGCTGAGTAGCCATGACGGTCACCCTTCAAGGTCAGCCAAATTTTTCAGGGTTTGAAGGTGGCCGCCCGAAATGGGATTCGGGCGGCCCCTGCCGGTTAAGATAGGCAACCGGCTTTCGGCACCGGGAGGAGCCTACTGGATATAACCGCCCTCGGTCATCGTTGCGGTGGCAGCGTCCTGGGCCTGCTTCAGAGCGTCGTCGACGCTGGTCTGGCCGGCGAGTGCGGCCGAGAACAGCTGGCCGACGGTGGTGCCAAGGCCCTGGAACTCGGGGATGGCAACGAACTGGACACCGACATAGGGCACCGGCTTGACGGTCGGATGCGTCGGATCGGCGGCGTTGATCGAGTCCAGCGTCATCTTGGCGAACGGCGCCGCCTTCTGGTACTCGGGGTTGGCGTAGAGCGAGGTGCGCGTTCCCGGCGGAACATTGGCCCAGCCTTCCTTCGATGCGACGAGCTCGAGATAGGCCTTGCTGGTTGCCCAGGATACGAATTTTTGGGCGGCGTCAGCCTTTTGCGTGCCGGCGGGAATGGCCAGCGACCACGCCCACAGCCAGTTGCCGCGCTTGCCCAGGCCATTGTCGGGCGCCAGCGCATAACCGACCTTGTCGGCGACCGTGGAGTTCTTCGGGTCGGAGACGAAGGAGGCGGCGACGGTGGCGTCGATCCACATGCCGCACTTGCCCTGCTGGAACAGCGCCAGGTTTTCGTTGAAGCCGTTCGAAGATGCGCCCTCCGGGCCATTGGCCTTCATCAGGTCGACATAGAACTGCAGCGTGTTCTTCCACTCGGGCTGGTCGAACTGCGGCTTCCAGTTCTCATCGAACCAGCGTGCGCCGAAGGAGTTCGACATGGCGGTCAGGAAGGCCATGTTCTCGCCCCAGCCGGCCTTGCCGCGCAGGCAGACGCCGTTCACGCCATTGGCGCGATCGGTCATCTTCTCGGCGGCCTGCTTGACGAAGTCCCAGGTCGGCGCGTCGGGCATGGTCAGCCCGGCCTTCTCCATCAGGTCCTTGCGGTACATGACGAACGAGCTTTCGCCATAGAACGGTGCTGCATAAAGCGTGCCATCGACCGACAGGCCACCGGCAATGGCCGGGATGATGTCCTTGACGTCATAGTCGTCGCCGAGCTTGTCGAGCGGCAGCAGCCAGCTCTGCTTGGCCCAGATCGGAACTTCGTAAGTGCCGATGGTCATCACGTCGTACTGGCCGCCCTTGGTGGCGATGTCGGTGGTGACGCGCTCGCGCAGCACGTTCTCCTCGAGCGTGACCCACTGCAGCTGGATATCGGGGTTCTTGGCGGTGAAATCGTCGGTCAGCGTCTGCATGCGGACCATATCGCCATTGTTGACGGTGGCGATGGTGATGGATTCGGCATGCGCGGCGAACGCGAGGGTGCTGGCCGACAACAGACCCAGGGTGAGCGTGCGAAGTTTCATCAAAATTCCTCCCATGGACCAAGCTGAGCATTTGCTTTGGCTGTGAGCAATTACTCACCTCGTGTGATTTATGTCAAGCCGGATTCGTTGCTGCAGCGCAGCACGCAGCCTCGTGCGGATCTTGCTCCGGAGGATTTTTGCGTGCGAACAGGCCGGATGTCGGTGCCCGCTTGATCGGATGGATTATCGACTATCCGCCGGCAATCTCGGCCAGTATCCATTCGCGAAAAGCGCGGATCTTCGGCACGTTGCGCCGCGCCTGGGGATAGACCAGCCAATAGGCGTGGCCGTCGTCGCCGACCAGATCGAAAGGCTGGATCAGGCGGCCATCGGCAAGCTCGGCCTTGAAGAAAGCGGCCGTCACGATCGCCACGCCCTGCCCGGCGATTGCGGCGTTGGCCTCATAGGCCTGCGCCCCCATGCTGGAGCCGGGGCGCTTGGCCAGTTCCTCGACCGGCAGGCCGGCGGCGATAAACCAGTCCCGCCACCAGATGTCGCCGGGGTCGAGGATCGGCAGGCGCAACAGATCGGCCGGCTCCTTCACCCCGCCGATGGTCGCCGCGAGTTTCGGGCTCAGCATCGGCGTGAAGTCCGCATTGAAAAGCTTGTGCACCTCCACGCCCGGCCAGTTTCCGCCGCCCGAACGGATGGCGACGTCGATGTCCTCGCGGGCGAAGTCGACGAGGCGGTTCGATGTATCGAGACGCACCGCCAGCGACGGATGCGCGACCTGGAACGAACCGAGATGCTGCGCCAGCCAGTTCGAGGCAAAGGTCAGCAGCGTCGAGACACAAAGTACGCCGTCGGCGCCGCTGCGCGCCGCGGCATAGGCTCCACCCAACAAGGCGAACGCCTCGCTGACCGCAGGCGCCATGCGTTGTCCCGCCTCGGTCAGCACGATCTGCCTTGGCCGGCGCAGGAACAAAGGCGCACCGATGCGCTCTTCCAGAAGCTTGATCTGATAGCTCGCCGCCGCCTGCGTCATGCCAAGCTCGCCGGCTGCCTTGGTGAAGGAAAGATGCCGCGCCACCGCCTCGAACACCCGGATCGCCTGAAGCGGAGGGAGCTGGGAGACCTGCCGTGACTTGAGTTCAGGCATAAGCCCTCCTTATGGGCCGTGATCGACGTTTGATTGGCAGCAAGGCCGAGCCGGCCGATATTTGAGGTCGACGATCACTCTCGTCTAGAGATAACGAAGGCTGATGATCATGACCATTGTACAGGAAAAGCTATTTCGGACGCCAGGCCAAGGCTGGTTTTTGCGGCTGGCGCGTGGATTGGCGCGGCACGGAGCCAGGAAACGGGCCTATCTCGACATCAGGGAATTGCCGCCGCATCTGCAGCGCGACATGGGTTTTCTCGACGGCAACGATCCTTATGGCCGGCGCAAATAGCCTTGCTGGGCTTATCGCAAATCAGCTGGCGGCCAGCAAGGCGGCGGCGGTCCGCTCGTCGGTGATGAGACCGTTGACCAGCCGCCGGTTCACAGCCGCAAGGATGCCGGGCAGCTTCCGCTCGCCCATGGCGAGCGCGATCACCAGCGATTTTTCGCGCGACGGCAACGATGCCGACGACACCCTGTCATTGGTGATGCCCTCGATCATCCGGCCTTCGCGATCGAACACCCAGCCGACGATCTCGGCGACGCCGCCGGCCTTTTGCAGCGCTTTCAATTCACTCTCCGAAATGAAGCCGTCCTCGTAAAGCGGCGCCTTGGGGCCGAGATCGCCGATGCCGACTAAGGTGACGTCGGCTTCCGCGGCAAGCGCCAGCGTCGGTTGAATCATCGGCTGGCTGAGCAGCATCTCGCGCTCCTGCGGCGAGGAGGCGATGACCGGCAGCGGCATCGGGAAGGAGCGTGCCTTGACCCTGTCGGCCATGGTGAAGATGACGTTGTAAAAGGCGGCCGAACCGTCGGGCGAGATGTTGCCGGTCAGCGACACCACCTTGTGCTGCGGGCATTCCATCGGCGGCAGCTGCTCGATTGCCGCCTTCAGCGTGCGGCCGGTGCCGATCGCCATGACGATCGGCGTCGGCGAGCGCAGCCGTTTCTCGATCTCGGCGGCCGCCGCCACGGCGACGCCGATGGTGGAGGAGGAAGCAGGATCGCTTGGAACCACCTCGACCAGATCGAGCGCGAAGCGCGATTTCAGCCGGGCCGCGAGGTCGAGGCAATTGGCGATCGGGTGGTCGACACGCACCTTGATCAGCCCTTCCGAGACCGCCAGCGACACCAGCCGCTGCGCCGTCTGCCGTGAGATGCCGAGCGTCGAGGCGATCTGGTCCTGCGTGTTGCCGGCGACATAATAGAGCCAGCCGGCGCGCGCCGCGTCGTCCAGCCTGTTGCTGCCGCTGTCCTGCCGGGAATTCAACTTGCTGCCTCCCTGCCCCCGAGCACCGAGCGGGAGCGCATTTAGTTCTACCGGGGAATGCGCTTGTAAGCAATTGCCTGTTGCCAGAGCAATTGCCTAGTAAAGCTCCCGATGGTGCGTGCGGTGTTTCGAGTGGGGGTTATATCCAAGCAGATCCCACAATGTTGGTGCAGCCAGGCGCGGCGGTTTATCTCCCGAGGCAAACCCTTTAAGGGATTCGGGCAAAGGAGCCTTGCATGACGCCGAAAGCGGTTTTCTGGGACATGGACGGCACGCTGGTCGACAGCGAGCCGTTGCACGAGGCGGCGCTGATAGCGGCGCTGCACAGCGTCGGCATCGCGGCGCCGGCCAACCTGCATGAGCGCGTGCTCGGCATCGCCGCATGGCCGGTCTACGAGATGCTGCGCGACGAGTTCGGCCTCGGCCTGGCCTTCGACGACTGGATCGTGCGCAAATACGACCACTATCTGCCGATGGCCGAGACGCTGAAGCCGCGCCCCGGCGCCATCGAGATCTACAACGAGCTGCGCGCGCTTGGCGTGGCGCAAGCGGTGGTGTCCAATTCCGACCGGCTGGTCGTCGACGCCAATCTGCGCATGGTCGGTCTTTTCTATCCCGGCATGAAGACGATCAGCCGCAACGACGTGCGCGAAGGCAAGCCGCACGCCGAACCGTTTCTGCGCGCCGCATGGCTGGCCGGTGTCGATCCAGCCGATGCCATGGCCGTCGAGGACAGCGTGACCGGCGCCACGGCAGGGCTGGCGGCGGGGATCAGGACGATCTTCTGGCCGGAAGCACCCATGGCAGGGCCGCCCGGCGCGATCGTCATCAACAGCGCCGACGAATTGCGGGCTGAACTCGGGCTTTAAGATTGGCGAAACCGCCGATCAGAGCGTCCTTCTCCCCGCATAGTGACGGGGAGAAGGGCGCTCAGTTCCGGTAAACCGGCTCCTGCTCGTCGAGGATCGCCTTCAATTCGGACAGGTGCCGTTCGGCCTGACCGGGATAATCTTCCTGCTCCGCTGCTGCCTTCTCGGCGATTTCGTCCGACAGGATCCGCAGCGGACGGCCGGTCCACAGCGCCTTGATGTAGGTCTCGGCGGCGCGTTCGAAATAGAACATGCGGTTGAAGGTGTCGGCGACGGTATCGCCGATGACCAGCACGCCATGGTTGCCCATGACCATCACCTTGACCTTCGGATCGGTGAGCAGCTGCGAGCAGCGTTCGCCCTCTTCCTCGAAGGCGAGCCCACCATAATGGCCGTCGACGACGTGGCGGTTGAAGAAGATCGCCGCGTTCTGATCGATCGGCGGCAACGTCGAGTCGGCGAGCGAAGCGAGCACCGTGGCGTGGATCGAGTGCACATGCATGACGCAGCGCGCATGACGGACATTGCGATGGATGGCGCCATGCAGCCCCCATGCCGTCGGGTCGGGCGCATCCGGGCCGGAGAGCGTATCGGGATCGTTGGCGTCGATCAGCAGCAGGTCGCTCGCCTTGATGCGCGAGAAATGCACCTGGTTGGGATTCATCAGGAATTGCGAGCCGTCATCGTTGACGGCCAGCGAGAAATGATTGGCCACCGCTTCATGCATGTTGAGCCGCGCCGTCCAGCGGAAGGCGCAAGCCAGATCGACGCGTTCCTCGTAGAAGGGCAGGTTGGTCAGCATTTCCTTCTGCAGGCGGGCGATGCTCATCGAAAACCTCCGTGAAAGAAGCAAGGATGCCGTGCGCCGCCGATGCGCGCAACCGGTTTCGTTTGGTGCAGGCGAGCGCTTTGGCTTACGCCGCAGTGCTTCTGGCGGCGTCGATGCGCAGCCCGCCATGCTCGACGACAAAATCGATCACCTGCTGCAGGCCCTTGCCGCGCGACAGATCGGTAAATCCGAACGGCCGCTTGCCGCGCATGCGGGCGGCGTCGCGCTCCATGACATCGAGATTGACGTTCACATAGGGGGCGAGATCGCTCTTGTTGATGACCAGGAAATCCGACCGGGTGATCGCCGGGCCGCCCTTGCGCGGGATTTCTTCGCCCTGGCAGACCGAGATGACGTAGAGCGTCAGATCGGCGAGGTCCGGGGAAAACGTGGCGGCGAGGTTGTCGCCGCCCGATTCGATGAAGACGATGTCGAGATCCGGGAATTTCCTGGTCATCTCGGCGATCGCCTGCAGATTGATCGAGGCATCCTCGCGGATGGCGGTGTGCGGGCAGCCGCCGGTCTCGACGCCGATGATGCGATCCTCGGGCAGCGCCTGAAGCCGGGCCAGCATCATGGCGTCTTCCTTGGTGTAGATGTCGTTGGTGACCACGGCGATCGAAAACTCGTCGCGCAGCGCCTTGCAGAGCTTTTCGGTGAGCGTCGTCTTGCCGGAGCCGACAGGGCCGCCGATGCCGACGCGAAGGGGACCATTGGCTTGTGTCATGCGACGAACTCCGTGATGGCTAGCACTGCAAAGCCGAGCCCTACAACCAGGCAGAGCGGCGAATAATAGCTGACATCGAGCCGCGCGAAAGGCTGTTCGGGCGCCAGCCGGCGCCACCACGGCGTGAAGCCGGCAATCCCGCGCCCCAGGAAGACCAGCGCGATGAGCAGCGCTGTCGCGGCAAGCCCGACCTTAGGAAAGGGGGTGGCAAACACGCCTTCGAGCGCCAGCGGCCACAGTGTCGCCAGGCCGAGGCAGGCGGCGACGGCGAAGCTGGCGAAGGGCGCCGGCATTTCGTCGACGCCGCGAAAGCCGACCACCGCGCGGGCGCAGGAGGCAGCGTCCCTGCCCGGCCAGATGCCGCCAATGCCCCAATAGACATGCAGGGTGGTGATCAGCAGCAAGACGAAGGAGAGCGCGAAGGCGAGGACGATCATGAGCGGAACAGCCGCGAATATTGCGTTTCGTGCTTCATCGCCATGACATCCGAGACAAACGCGCAGCCGCCGAGATCATTCAGCGTCGAGCCGGCGGCGCGAGCGGCAGTTTCCAACGCCAGCGGCTCGAAGCCGGCGAGCAGCGCCGTGGCGCCGGTCTGGCCGACGACGCCAAGCCGGATCGCGGCCTGGACGAGATTGGAGAAGAAGCTGTGCAGGAAGGCCGACAGTGCATCGTGCAGGGCAATGGCGTTGCCACCGGCAGTTGCACCGACGGCGACGCAATAGGCGCACTCGGCCGGCAGACGGTCGAGCACCTGACACGGCCAGGCCGATGCCGCCTTCAGGAAGGCGGCGCCCTGCAGCATGGTCTCGCTGTGGCGCTCGCGCGAGCCGGCCAAGGCCTCGGCGAGTGCGGCGATTTCGGCGAGATCGCCGGCTTGCCGCGCACGTCGCCAGCTTTCGGCAAACAGCACGGCATCGTTCCAGCCCGAGCCGATCTCGACCAGCGTCTCTAGCCATGCGGCGAGGTCTTTGCTGTCGGCGACCAGCCCGGCATGCACGGCTTGTTCGAGACCATGGCTGTAGGAAAAACCTCCGACCGGGAAGGCAGGCGACAGCCACGCCATCAGCCGCAACAAAGCGACGTTGGAAGGCTGGTCAGTCATGGTCGTGGGAATGGCTGTGGGAATGCGATTCGCTATGGGTATGGGAATGCGACTCGCTGTGCGCATGCGCCTCGGCATGGGCATGACCGTGACTGTGCCCAGAATAGGCGCCGCGCAGCGGCTTGAACGGCTCGGAGACGTCGCTCACCGTGGCGCCCAGGCCTTCCAGCATCGCCTTGATAACGTGATCGCGCAGGATGAGGATGCGGTTAGCCTCGATGGCGGCGGCAAGATGGCGGTTGCCGATATGCCAGGCAAGCTCGGCCAGATGGACAGGGCCGCTGGCACGGATATCGTAGAGCGGTTCCTCGGCCGCGACGATCTCGATATGACGGCCATCCTCCAGCACCAGGCGGTCGCCATCGTTCAAGGCTACCGGTTCGGGCAGGTCGACCAGCACTCTATCGCTACGGGCCGTTTCTATGGCGCGGCGGCGCAGATGCCGCTCGTCATGGGCAAGCACCGCACGATCGTAGGGCGCGACCGCTCCTGCCTCGCCGGCGCTCAGAACCGAGACGGCACGCGGGAATTTGGTGAAATCGGTGCGGATGTCGAGCTTCATGTAAAACTGCCTCTCCCAACAAGCGTAGCCTATCGCGTCCGTCGCCCCAATGGTGCTCAAACGATCGTGTCGAAGAGCCGCAGGATGAACGATATCTGGTAGACGAGGGCGGCGGCGACAAAGGCGATGTGAAAGCGACGGTCGCCGAAGAAGCCAGCTAATCCCGCAGGAAATCGCCCATCGAGAGTGGATTGCCCGGCCAAAATCGTTCATCGAGCGCCTGCTTGGATGTGAATGGAGGTTCGCCTGGAAAGTGAGATTTCCTGAGACCCGTCTCCCTGACCGCGACAAGCAAAGCGTCTTTATATGCATCGTCGAAAATCTGAGCGGGATATCGGCGAAGACTCGGGCTGTCCTTGATGATGTTTCCGATCCAGATGCGCTGTTCGGAAATTGACGACTGCCAACTATGACTTCGATGGCCGGGTTGGAATTCCCATTTCAGGAGATGTGCAAGCAGCACCTCCATCCGACTGCGAATCTCTCGTTTGTCACGTCTCCCCAAGCTCTCGATCTCCTCGGCAAGATTCTCACGATCGAGGTCGGAGAAACGAGCTTCGCGCAACAATGCGCCTTGCTCGGCGCACCACTGGACGTAGTCCGCTTCGTAGGGAGTGAGGGCCCTGAGACGATCAATCCTGTTCATGAGGCCCATCATGCCGCAATTTCGAGACAATCGCAAAACGGCACGAGAGAGCCTTGGACAACTGAGCACCGATATTTGACGCTCAGCCGCCAAGGCGACGGCAGGTATCAAAACAAAAAGTATCTCTGCGCCATCGGCAGCACGGTAGCCGGTTCGCAGGTGAGCAATTCGCCGTCGGCGCGGACTTCGTAGGTTTCGGGATCGACCTCGACATGTGGGGTGGCGTCGTTGAGCACCATCGAATGCTTGCCGATGCCGCCGCGGGTGTTGTCGACGGCGACCATCTGCTTGTCGACGCCGAGCCTGCCGCGCAGGCCGGCATCGAGCGCGGCTTTCGAGACAAAGGTCACCGACGAATTGGTCATCGCCTTGCCATAGGCGCCGAACATCGGCCGGTAGTGCATCGGCTGCGGCGTCGGGATCGAGGCGTTGGGATCGCCCATCGGGGCGGCGGCGATCATGCCGCCGACCAGCACCATGTCCGGCTTGACGCCGAAGAAGGCCGGGTTCCACAGCACCAGATCGGCGCGCTTGCCGACCGCCACCGAGCCGATCTCGTTCGACAGGCCGTGCGCGATGGCCGGGTTGATCGTGTATTTGGCGATGTAGCGGCGGACGCGGAAATTGTCGTTGTCGCCGGTCTCCTGCGGCAGCGAGCCGCGCTGGCGCTTCATCTTGTCGGCGGTCTGCCAGGTGCGGATCGCCACTTCGCCGACGCGGCCCATCGCCTGGCTGTCCGACGAGATGATCGAGAAGGCGCCGATGTCGTGCAAAATGTCTTCGGCGGCGATGGTCTCCTTGCGGATGCGGCTTTCGGCGAAGGCGATGTCTTCGGGGATCGACGGCGACAGATGATGGCAGACCATCAGCATGTCGAGATGCTCGGCCAGCGTGTTGACGGTGTAGGGCCGGGTCGGATTGGTCGACGACGGGATGACATTGGGCAGGCCGCAAACCTTGATGATGTCGGGCGCATGGCCGCCGCCGGCGCCTTCGGTGTGGAAGGCGTGGATGGTGCGGCCCTTGATCGCCGCCACCGTGTTCTCGACAAAGCCGGACTCGTTCAGCGTGTCGGTGTGGATCATCACCTGCACGTCATAGTTGTCGGCGACCGACAGGCAGCAGTCGATTGCCGCCGGCGTCGTGCCCCAGTCCTCGTGCAACTTAAGCGAGCAGGCGCCGCCCAGCACCATTTCTTCAAGCGCGGCGGGCAACGACGCGTTGCCCTTGCCCGACAGGCCGATATTCATCGGGAAGGCGTCGAAGGACTGGATCATGCGCGCCAGATGCCATGGCCCCGGCGTGCAGGTCGTCGCCAGCGTGCCATGCGCCGGTCCGGTGCCGCCGCCGAGCATGGTGGTGATGCCTGAGATCAGCGCTTCCTCGATCTGCTGCGGGCAGATGAAATGGATATGCGCGTCGAAGCCGCCGGCGGTGAGGATCTTGCCCTCGCCGGCGATGATTTCGGTGCCGGGACCGATGATGATGGTGACGCCGTCTTGCATGTCGGGATTGCCGGCCTTGCCGATCGCGGCAATGCGGCCATCGCTCAGGCCGATATCGGCCTTGAAGATGCCGCCTGACGCATCGACGACCAGCGCATTGGTGATGACGGTGTCGACCGCGCCTTGGGCGCGGGACACCTGGCTCTGGCCCATGCCGTCGCGGATGACCTTGCCGCCGCCGAATTTCACCTCTTCGCCATGCAGCGTAAAATCCTTCTCGACCTCGATGAACAGCTCGGTATCGGCGAGCCGCACCTTGTCGCCGACGGTCGGGCCGTACATCTGCGCATAGGCGGCGCGGGTGATTCTAGCCATCAGCAATTGCTCCCGAAATACGGCCCAAGATACAGCCCCAAGATAGAGCCGGTCGAAGCCCGGCTCCACATTGTCGCCATCCTATGGTCACGCAATGACCCGCTGGGCGACACCTTTCGATCCCATTTAACGTTTGAGGTGGCAAGGTCACCCCAAAACGACCGTTTGCCAATCGATGGAAAGGAAGATCCATGCGCAAAACGATATCTCTCGCAGCAGCCGCCACCCTCCTGCTCGCGACCGCTGCCAGCGCCCAGCAACAGCCTGCGCCGCAACCCGGCGAGCCGCCGGCTTCGCCCGCTCCCGCGGCACCTGGCGCTCAGCCGCAAGCGCCGGCGATTCAGACCGTCAACGTCGTCGACATCGAGGAACTGCCCAAGGAAACGCAGACGAAGGTCAACGAAGTGATCGCCAAGCGAGGCGAGGACGGCCTGCAGAAATTGCGCAGCTCGATCGACGCGACGCCACAGGTCAAATCCGCGCTCGAAGCCAAGGGGCTCACCTCGGCGCAAGTGATCGCCGCCAGCATGGACGCCAACGGCTCTCTGACCTTGATCACCAAGAAAGCGAGCTGACGATGCGCTGTGGCGGGCCGGCACGAGGCCGGCCTGCCACATCAGGGAGGGAACCTTCGCAGGGCGGAATACGTTTCGACTTTTTGGCCTAGAACCGAGTCTCGAAAGAGGCTTTGAGAGCGAGCGATGGCGATCACCACCTTCCCCGACACGAGATGGCTGCATATGATGGCCGCAACTGCGTTTCTTGCGGCGAGCGCTCCCCAGGCCGGACTGAATGCGCAGGGCCTTGAAGGCCCTGAGACCCAGAACAAGATCATCGGCTCGGAGGTCGGCCAGGAAGAGACCAACACCGCTGTCGAGGCTGGCAAAGTCACTACCGCGATCGAGCGGACGCGTGAAAACATCGGCGCGGTGCGCAAGACATCCAAGCTCGACAAGGTCGACATCGTGTTCCTTACCGACGCCGCGCGCACCGAAGGCGGGCTGCCGCCGGCGATCGAAAGCAAGGTCGAGCAGCATCAGGAGGAGATTGCGGAACTGCGCGACGAGATCGAGGCGAACGCATTGCTGTTCAACGCCATCGACTCTCGACGCGTGCAGACCGAAGACGTTCTCGCCGTCGAATTCGACGATCCTGGCAAGGTCGTCATCTACGCGGCGGCCAAGCCGCCCAGCTGAGCCGAAACCGCGCGACGCTTCTGATCTCACAGCGCGCCCATGATCTTCTGCTGGAACCCGTAGACCTCGCGCTTGCCGCCGAGTGGCACCAAGGTGACGTCGCGCTCCTGGCCGGGCTCGAAGCGCATCGCCGTGCCGGCGGCAATGTCGAGGCGCATGCCGCGCGCCTTGTCGCGATCGAATTTCAGCCCCTCATTGGTCTCGAAGAAATGATAGTGGCTGCCGACCTGGATCGGCCGGTCGCCGCTGTTGGCCACTTTCATGGTGATGGTCGGCTGGCCCTTGTTGAGCTCGATCTCGCCGCCTGCCGTGATGATTTCGCCCGGGATCATCGCCAGCCTCACAAGACGCCGAAGCCGAGGCCGGAACCGAGCAGCAGGATCGCCGAGAGGGACGTGCGTTTGATCGTTGCGGGGACCATCGATATGCCTTTCGCTGTCAGGATCGTGCCGTCACGCGGCGTTGCGGGCCGAGCCGCAGCCTTCGGCCTTGAGGACGCGCTTTGTCGAGGCGGGATATTTGTTCAGCATCGCTGCCGGGCGGATCGGGCGCGCTGAAAAATTGCCGCCGCAATTCGGGCAGACGCCGCCCAGCACATTGGTCGCGCAGTCGGCGCAGAAGGTGCACTCGAAGGTGCAGATCAGCGCATCCGTCGCCTCAGGCGGCAGGTCCCTGTCGCAGCATTCGCAGTTGGGGCGCAGCTCAAGCATTTTTCTCACCTCACCTTGTCGGCCCTCACCGTATCGGCCCTCATCTTATCGGTTCATGCACGGTCACCAGCTTGGTGCCGTCGGGAAACGTCGCCTCGACCTGGACGTCGTGGATCATCTCGGCGATGCCTTCCATCACCTGCGCGCGGGTGACGACGTGGGCGCCGGCCTCCATCAGCTCGGCGACCTGGCGGCCGTCGCGGGCGCCCTCGACGACGAAGTCGGTGATCAGCGCGATCGCCTCCGGGTGATTGAGCTTGACGCCGCGTTCGAGCCGCTTGCGCGCCACGATCGCCGCCATGGCGATGAGCAGCTTGTCCTTTTCCCTAGGCGTCAGATTCATGCGTTTCCCCGCAACAGCATAGTCAGGATGACATAATCGGAATCAGAGTGACCATAATTTGGGCAGACCGGCCCGTCCGTTGAGCAATTCGACGAGCGGAACCAGCCGCTTGCGGAGCTGGTAGCCGTCCTCGGCAAACAGCCTCGCAAGAAGCTTGCCAGATTTCTTCACGCTCCAGACGCTGGCGTCGCCCTGGCCGCCGATGATGTCCCGGGCCGGATCGAGCAAAGCCTCGACCCGCGGCGAGATCATCAGCACCGTCGCCATGGCAATGGCGCCGCCGGCCACGGCCGAACCGCCCAGAATGGCCGCTATGTCCGGCCCGATGCGGAAATCCTCGGCATGGACGAGGGCTCCGTCCTGGCTGACCCGCCAGCGGTCGTGGAAATCGCCGTGCGCCGCGCGTTCGCCCATGGCGAGGCGGCCGAAGACGGTCGCCTCGAGCACCAGCGCCTCGGCACCGGCGGCAAGCTCCAGGTCGAGCCGGCGGGCAAAGGCCGAGCGATCAAAGACGATGGTTTCCTGCGGCAGCCAGGCGATGCGGCCGCCGGCGCCGACGGTCAGCTTCACCCGCACCTCGGCACGATCGGCCGCGGCGCGGTAGACCTTCTCGCAGGCCTGGGTGGTTATGCTGGCGCAGGCGCCGGCGCCGACATCGACCTCCCAGCCGAGGCGGTCGCCGCCTGTCAGCCCGCCGGCGGTGTTGATCAGCACGGCTTCGAGCGGATCGGCCGAGACGGCCGGCATGCGGATCTTGGCGGAACCATCCTGATAAAGCCGCCGAAGACGCGTGCGGCCGCCATTTCTGTCACAGGCAAGCCGCGCCGTCCCGGCGACGCGCTGCGCCGGCGGGACAAAGGCCAGGCCAGGTTCGATCATATCCATGGTGCCAACGATAACCACACTCATATGGTTTGAATCCGAAATTCGCATCACTTTGGAGCAGCGTAATGAACGAATTTCGGATTCAAAGCCATATGAGCAACTTACAGGATTCTGGTGTGGTCTGGATTTGAGGTTCCTAACCGCTGGTGCCACAATTCGTAGGAACCTCAAATCCAGACCACACGGCGGCTTTGTCGACATATAAGCTTGTTGCTTGACAACGTTTCGGTTTCTATAGAGGAGCCGTCTTGGTACGGTCACACAGCGCCTGGCGGGATAAAAGGCGATGATGACAATTTGAGCCTGGGGAAAAACAGGCGCCGATCCGTTGGCGTCGGGGAACGACAAGGGTTGGGGAAGGAACCGAATGGCTGACCAGCTGGCAACGGACATCATCGAGAAGATCAAGGCCCATGCCGAGCCGGGTGGCGAAGAAATCACCACCAGCACCGAACTGACGTCACTTGGCATCCATTCGCTGGAACTGACGGAGATCATCTTCGACCTCGAGGAACAGTATGGCATCGAGATCGAGATGAACACGGTCGATGCCTGGAGCAATTTGAAGAACGTCGGCGACATGGTCGAGGCGGTTCGCGCACTGATCGCGAAAAAAGCCTGACTGAATGCACAAGCGCGTCGTCATCACCGGCATCGGCGGCTTATGCGGGCTCGGCACCAATGTGCCGGCGATCTGGGACGAGATGCGCGCCGGCCGCTCGGCCATCGGCCCGATCGTTAATTCGGAGCTGCATGACCTGAAAATCAGGGTCGGCTGCGAAATCAGGACGCTTCCCGAGCACGGCATCGACCGCAAGCAGGTCGTCTCGATGGACCGTTTCAGCCTTTTGGCGACGATCGCTGCCCGCGAGGCCGCGCAACAGGCCGGGCTAAGCTTGCACGCGGCCAACAGCTACCGGATGGGCGCCATCGTCGGCGTCGGCGTCTGCGGCTGGGAGGCGATCGAAGAAAGCTATCGCGCCATCCTGCTCGAAGGCAAGAACCGCACCGGCATCTTCACCGTGCCGAAAGTGATGCCGGGCGCCGCGGCCGGCCATGTCAGCATGAATCTCGGCCTGCGCGGACCGGTCTTCGGCATCACCTCGGCCTGCTCCTCGTCCAACCACGCCATTGCCTCGGCGGTCGACCAGATCAGGCTTGGCCGCGCCGACGTCATGCTCGCCGGCGGCACCGATGCGCCGCTGGTCTGGGGCATCCTGAAAGGCTGGGAAGCGCTGCGGGTGCTGGCGCCCGACACCTGCCGGCCGTTTTCGGCCGATCGCCAGGGCCTGGTGCTCGGCGAAGGCGCCGGCATGGTCGTGCTGGAAACCTACGAGCATGCCATGGCGCGCGGCGCCACGATACTTGCCGAAATTGCCGGCGCCGGCCTTTCCGGCGATGCCTCCGACATCGTCGCGCCGACCATCGAAGGACCGGAGGCGGCGATGCGCTTCTGCCTCGTCGATGCCAGGCTCAACCCGGAAGACATCGACTACATCAATGCGCATGGCACCGGCACCAAGGCCAACGACCAGATCGAGACGGCGGCGATCAAGCGTGTCTTCGGCGATCATGCGCACAGGCTTTCGATCTCCTCGACCAAATCGATGCATGCCCACTGCCTCGGCGCGTCGGGCGCGCTGGAGCTGATCGCCTGCGTGATGGCGATCCGCGAAGGCATCGTGCCGCCGACGGCCAATTTTCGCGAAACCGACGCCGATTGCGATCTCGACATCACGCCGAATGTGGCGCGCGAGCGCAAGGTGCGCGCGGCGATCAGCAACGGCTTCGCCTTCGGCGGCACCAATGCGGTGCTGGCGTTCAAGGCGGTCTGAGCCGAGCTACTGCGAAACGTCTTGCCACGCGCCACGACGGCGCGCTTGCGCGAAAAAAAATCCCAGGAGTTTCGATGACCGACCTGTCCGCCTTTCCGATCGCCACGCGCTGGCCGGCCAGCCATCCCGACCGCATCCAGCTCTATTCGTTCCCGACGCCGAACGGAGTGAAAGTGTCGATCGCGCTGGAGGAACTCGGCCTGCCCTACGAGGCGCATGCGGTGAACATCGGCAAGGACGAGAGCTGGACGCCGGAATTCCTGTCGCTGAACCCGAACGGCAAGATCCCGGCGATGATCGATCCGGACGGCCCGGGCGGCAAGCCGATCGGGCTGTTCGAATCCGGCGCCATCCTGCTCTACCTCACCGACAAGACCGGCAGGCTGATCCCGGCCGACCCGGCGCGGCGTTACGAAACGATCCAGTGGGTGTTCTTCCAGATGGCCTCAATCGGGCCGATGTTCGGGCAGGTCGGCTTTTTCCACAAATTCGCCGGACGCGAGATCGCCGACAAGCGTCCGCTGGCGCGCTATCGCGACGAATCGCGGCGGCTGATCGGTGTGCTCGAGACGAGGCTGAAGGGCCGCAGCTGGATCATGGACGACGATTACACCATCGCCGATATCTCGATGCTGGGCTGGGTACGCAATCTGATCGGTTTTTACGAGGCAAGGGAACTTGTCGGCTTCGACGATTTTTCCCATGTCGCGGCATGGCTGGAGCGCGGCCTTGCCCGGCCGGCGGTGCAACGGGGACTTACCATCCCCGCCCGGCGCTAGCTCACCGGTCGCAGGCGCCGGGAAGCGGCTACTTTGGCTTGGCTTTGGATTTCGAGCCGCCCTTGCCCATCACTGAAGCGGCAAGCGATGCAGCGCCCCTGGCGGTGGCGACAACCGCGCCGGCCGCGACATTGGCCGTCGTCTTGACCGTGCGCATTGCGCTGCCTGCCATCGAGCCGCCGCTTGCCGACTTCCTCGACCTGGCCGGTTTTGCCGTGGCCTTGGCTGCGGTCGGCGTCACTTTCTTCGGTGCTGCCTTGCCAAAGCTGGGCTTTGCATCCTTGGAGCGGGCGGCGACGGCCGGGCCAGCGCCGGTCTTCGATTCAGTTGCCTTCGATTCAGTAGCCTTGGATCCAGTTGCCCTGGATCGAGTTGCCCTGCCCTTGCCGGGCGCAGGCTTTCTTGCCTTGGTTGCCATCGGAGTAGCCATCGGACAGTTTTCCTCATGTCAGCATCATTGCCGTATCTGACACAACGGCCGGAAAGTCCTAAGGTTCCAGGCGCGGGCCATCCTGCAAATCAGGCGTGATCGCCGATCACCAGATCGGCGGGGCGGCGGCGGGCAAGCACGCGGTCGATGTTGGGCATGTCGTTGGAGGCGATCCAGGCGCGGGCGTCCTCATCGGAGCGGCCATGCTCGTGCCACCGCTCGAGCAGCCGGCGCTCGAGCTCGGCGCGCGGCACATCGACGAAAAGAGAGAAATCGAACAGCGGCGCCAGCCGCGACCACGGTTCCTCGTCAAGGAGCAAATAGTTGCCTTCGACCAGGATGAACTTGGTGTCGGCGGCGATGATCGAAGCGGCGGCGCGCGACAGCTCCATGCTGCGGTCGAACACCGGAATGGCGATGTCGGGCTCGGCGGCGCGGATGCGCTTCAGCAAGGTTTCGAAGCCGGCAAAGTCAAAGGTCTCCGGAGCGCCCTTTCGCGCGCGCAGGCCGCGCTGCTCGAGCACGGCATCGTCGTAATGGAAGCCATCCATCGGCACGATTTCGGCCGCGCCTTCCGGCAGCAGCTCATGCAGGCGGGCCGACAGCGTCGACTTGCCGGCGCCCGGAGGACCGGCAATGGCAACGACAAAGCGCCGCGCCTTGCCGGCGCGCTTGAAGATGGTGGCGGCGAGGTGAGCAATCTCGGACATCGGAGCCTTTCTGGCCTAAGTGTTTTGGATCGCATCTTGGCGATAGTTCGCGGGAATTTCAAACGCGGGATTATTGAAGATCGACCAATTGTCGAGGTCGCCGCCGCCCCTCATTGCCCTGCCGGGCACGTTCCAAAGTAGGCACCATCGGCGAAGCTACCGATCTCCCCCCTTGCGGGGGAGATGCCCGGCAGGGCAGAGGGGGGTGCTGTCCCTCCGACCTTAGCAACCAGGTCGCAATCAAGCCCTCGGGCTGGTTCCCGGTTGAGAATGGCTGGAACGGGTTATGTCGAAAGTTGGCGATCCTTCGCACCCCCCTCTGTCCTGCCGGACATCTCCCCCGCAAGGGGGGAGATCGGCCGTCATCGCAGCTTTCGCCAACCACCAACGGTGGAACGCAGACGGGCGAGGGGCAACCTGAAGCAATCGCCCAGGCCAGCCCCATCAACCAGAAACCGACCTGCCAATCCGCAGGAAATCGCCGTCGAAAGCGACATCCCGCGTCGAACCGTCGGCCGCCATGAGGCGCATGCGCCCCTGCGTGGTGGCGATATCGCGCGGCGGCTCGCCGTCCATTAAGGGCAGTGCGCCGATGACGTGGCGGAACGAGACATTGCCGCCTTCGCCAAGGGCAAAGGCGGTCGCCACCCCTTCCCGCTTCAGCCAGTTGTCACCCAGCGACGCGGCATGGCCGAGCGCGGTGCGGCCGTCCTCGATGCCGAGCACGCCGCGATGGCGGCCGCTCCACGGCGCGTAGTCGCGCCCGCCATTGCTGACCCACAGCATGGTGACCGGCAGCTCGGCCGGGTTTTTCAGCACCACAACGAGATCGGCTTCCGCCTTTCGCGCCAGCGCGGTCCAGCCCGGCCCGCCATGATCGGCCTCGACCAGCGTTACGAAATCCTCTCGGCTCTGGTCGATGCGATAGTCGGTCAGGTCGAGCGTGCCGCCATCGGCGGCGGGAAAACGCGTCAGGTCGGTCGAACGCGCGGGATAGGCGAGCAGAAAACGGCCGCGGGCCGGATCGGGCTCGAGCGGGTCGTCTGGCGTTGCCGCAAATCGCTTCGGCGAGAAGGCCAGCCTGCCGCCGCCCTTCATCACCGTCATCGGATGATGGGCGACGGAAATCGCGCCCGAACCACCGGAAAAGACATGCTCCTGGTAGAGAAACGAATGGTCGTCGCGCAGGGTGAGGATCTTGTCGACCGTCGCGCCCATGACCTCGTGCTGCAGCCTGAAAACGGCGCGCCAGCCATCGCCAGTCGCCGCGGAGGCGACGACATCCCAGCGGCTGTTGGCCGGCCAGCCGTGCAAGGGCGCTTCCTTGACATCGCTGCGCGAAAACGGCGCGCATAGAAAATCGCCGGACAGGCGAACGGTGCCCTCGGGCAGGTCTTGCGGCAGTGTCTCGCGCGGCTCGTCGACCCACGGCGCGCGATGCAGCGGTTTTAGCCGGCGCCCGTCGATATCGACCGTCATGTCGGCGAGATGGCCGACGGTGAGATCGACCGTTACCGAAATGCCTTTTGCCGTGATCGTGAGCGTATCCATGGCGCACCTGCTGATTCTGCCGGCGCCAGCAAACCCGCTCGGTGCCGGCTGCGCAAGCTGGGTGATGGGCATTTCACATCAGAGACGCATTTGCCCGGCCACGTACCCCTAGCCCCGAGGCTTTCGCTCTACGATGGACCCCCACCCCAAACCCCACCCCACCAAGGGGAGGGAGACATACCGTTGGGCTGG